>CAXQPB010000066.1:0-16693 GCA_964225545.1 Candidatus Nitrosopumilus sp.
CACCCAACGAGGGAGACACTGTGGTCCGCCACGGCGAACTTTCCGTCTTCATCGACACCGACAGCATCCCCCGTCTTCAGGGCACAGTGCTCGATTATGTCGACGGCCTCTACGGTGCCGGCCTCAAATTCGCCAATCCGCAGGCCGTACACAGCTGCGGCTGCGGGACATCTTTCGCGACCGAGCCGGCGGAGTCGGCCGACTCCACCGGCGGCGATACACCAGCCGGACCTGCGGGATCCAACTGACCGATCATAGCGGCAGCGGGCCTCTGATTGCGGTCCTTACCTCCGCACACGGCTACGGCCACTCGACGCGGACCTCGGCGCTCTGCGAGGCTCTGGCCGGGCGAGCCCGCGCGCGCGGGGAGAGCATCCGTCTTTCGGTACGCTCGCCTGCTCCGCGCAGCCTGTGGCCGGCTTCGCTGGCGAACTCGATCGTTTCCTGGGACGAGCGCCCCTGCGACATCGGCGTTATTCAGACCAACGACCTGACGGTTGATCACGGTGCCACCGCCGCCAGCCTCGAGCGATGGTCGACGGTCTACCCGGCGCAAGTCAGCGAGCAGGCCTCACGCCTGCGTGAAAGCGGCGCAGATCTCGTCATCGGCGATGTGCCCCCGCTGGCCTTCGCAGCGGCAGCAGCTGCAGCTGTGCCATCGATCGCGTTCGCGAATTTCTCCTGGGACTGGATCTACGAACACATGGGACTCGCCGATGCGGCGAGCGATGCGGCCCTCGACTATGCTGCGGCCGATACCCTGATCGCTCTCACCCCCTGCGCTCCCATGCCCGCGTTCGGCAGGGTGACACGAGTCGGTCTTGTCGGACGCGCATCCGCCCTCGATCGGTCAACGGCGCGACAGCAACTCGGTCCGCGGGCAGCAGGCTGTGACAAGCTGGTACTGATCGCTTTCCGTTCCGAAGCCGGGTCGTTGATCGAGCTGCCGCCCCCGCTGGACGGGATCGTTTACTGCTGCGTTGCGGGGTCAGCGGCACCGGGCTGGTCAGAGCGTAGCGACGTCGAGATGCTGCCCGCGGCTACGAGCTTCATCGACGCCCTCGCAGCGGCGGACGTCGCAGTCGCCAAGCCGGGTTATGGAATCATCGCAGACGCTGGACGCGCGGGCACACGGTTGCTGTACACACCGCGCAGTGGATTTCCCGAGGACCCCATACTGCTCTCATGGCTTCAGCGGCAGCCCGGCACGCGGCAGATATCCGCCGACTCTCTGCTCCGCGGAGACTGGGCCTCCGAGCTCGCGGGCCTGCTTGACGAACCGGCACCGAAACCGGTCGGAGCCGGGGGACTGGTGCAGGCGTGTGAAGTCATCGAGAATCGGCTTCGTTTCACATAGGCGCGCCGGGCGCGCCGGCCGGGATCGTATCTTCTCGCTCCGGCGGCGTCTGTGGCAGGGGCTCGAGCACCGCGTGCAGGACTTCTCCGACTTCCTCTACGTAGTAGAACGAGATGCCCGCTCGCAGATCTGCGTCGATCTCCTCGACGTCTTTGCGGTTCCGGGCCGGCACGTAGATTTCGCGGATCCCGGCCCGACGGGCCGCGAGGACCTTTTCCTTGATGCCGCCGACCGGAAGCACCGCGCCACGCAGCGTGATCTCACCGGTCATTGCGATACGCTCGCGCAGCGGCCTCCCCATGAGCGCCGACGCCAGCGCGACCAGCATCGTTATGCCCGCAGAGGGCCCGTCCTTCGGTATCGCACCGGCCGGAACGTGGACGTGAATATCGGCCTTCTCGAAGGTCTTCTCGTCGAGACCTTCATACATCGACGCGTTACTGCGCAGGTAGGTGAGCGCGGCCTGCGCGGACTCTTTCATCACGTCGCCGAGCTGGCCTGTCAGCGTGAGAGACCTGCTGCCCTTCATGTACGCGGCCTCGACGAACAGGATGTCTCCTCCGTGCGGAGTCCATGCCAGTCCGATCGCCACGCCCGGCTTGTGCCCCCGGTCCGCGAGCTCGGATAGAAAACGGGGCGCGCCGAGGTAGCCCTCCACAGCGGCCTCATCGACAACGACGGGCTCGCTGTTTCCGTCTGTGACACCGCGGGCGATCTTTCGGCAGATCGCACCGATTTCACGTTCGAGATTCCTCAGTCCGGCTTCCTTCGTGTAGTCGCGGATGACTGCGAGCGTCGCGGTCTCCTCGAAGCGGACGAAGTCCTGCGCCAAGCCGTTCTCTTCGACCTGCTTTGGAATAAGGTGTCGCTTGCAGATCTCGAGCTTCTCCTCCTCGCTGTACCCGGAGAGCTCGAGGACCTCCATTCGATCCCTCAGCGCGGGCGGAATCGGGTCGAGGTAGTTGGCCGTGGTCAGGAACAGGACCTTCTGCAGGTCGATCGGGACGTCCAGATAGTGATCGCGGAATGTCGAGTTCTGTTCCGGGTCCAGCACCTCGAGCAGCGCCGACGAGGGGTCGCCCCTGACATCACTGCCGAGCTTGTCGATCTCATCGAGCATGAAGACCGGGTTGTTCGAACCACAGGACTTAAGCCCCTGGACGATCCGCCCCGGCATCGAGCCCACGTAGGTTCGGCGGTGTCCGCGGATCTCGGCCTCGTCGCGAACGCCACCAAGCGACAGCCTGTAGAACTTGCGCCCCATGGCCCGCGCGATGGATCGACCGAGCGAGGTCTTGCCGACCCCCGGAGGGCCGGCCAGGCACAGAATCGGACCCCGCGGGTTGTCGCGAAGCTGACGCACCGCCAGAAACTCCAGAATACGATCCTTGATCTTTTCGAGGTCGAAGTGATCCTCGTCGAGGATCGTGCGTGCGTGCACCGTGTCCAGGTTGTCCTCGGTCGAGGTTGCCCACGGCATGTCCGCGAGCCACTCGATGTAAGTGCGCACGACGGTGTGCTCGGCCGACTCGGGGGGAATGATGCCGAGGCGATCGAGCTCGGCCTCTGCCGCCTTGCGCGCCTCGGCCGGGAGCTGCGCGGCCTCAACCCGCCTGCGCAGCGCATCGATTTCGTTCGAGCGGCCTTCGCCCTCGCCGAGCTCACGCTGAATCGCCTTCATCTGCTGCCGCAGATAGAACTCTTTCTGGTTCTTGTTGAGCTCTGACTGGACCTGCCCCTGAATCTTCTGCCCGAGCTCGAGCAGCTCGATCTCCCTGCTGAGAATCGTATCGAGGTGCGCGAGTCGCCGCTCGACCTCCAGCGTGTCGAGCAGCAACTGTTTCTCATCCAGCGCCAGATTCAGGCTCGACGCGATCAGATCCGAAACCTTGCCGGGCTTCTTGACATTGATGACGACGACCTGCAACTCGTTCGGCAGGTAGGGAGTCAACTCGACGAAGCGCGAGAAGCTCTGCACCACTCGCGTCTTCAGCGCGAGAACCTCCATGCCCTCCTCGCCCTTGTCGTACAGGTGTTCGACCTTCGCTGTCATGAACGGCGATGTCTGCTCGACTTCCGTAACCTCGATGCGGCGCAGCCCCTGAACGAGGATGCGCTTGCTGCCATCGGGGTACTTCAACATTTTCAGAATCCGCGCGGCGCATCCTCGCGGATAAAGATCCTCTGCGGAGGGCTCTTCGATCTCCGGGGTCCGCTGGGCAACGAGACCGATGACACGATCACCGACCAGCGCCTGCTCGACCAGGGCCAGTGAGGCCTCGCGAGAGATGAGCAGGGGGACGATCGCGGCGGGGAAGACAACCACTCCGCGCAGCGGCAAAATGGGCAGTCTGTCCGCGACCGGGACGTCTTCCGTGTCTTCCTCGAAGCCGTACCAGGTCTGCTCGTCCGCAGGTCGCTCTTCGTCTTCCGCGAGAACCGGCTCGAACGGGTCATCCTCGTCGGTGACATGCAGAGATGAGTTCACGACCCGGGCCCCGCCGTGCGCGTCAGCCCGCGCATTTGTGCCGGTCCGCGCAGCCGCGTCGCCGTACGACCCTGCTCCCGCCGCGCCGGTATCGCCGACACCGTCAGCCGTTGCATCACGCCCCGAAGGCCTGTTCTGCTCCATCGCCTGCTTCTCCACGTCGGGTGTCATAGTACACGCGGCAGACCGGTTACAACCGGACGAGTGTGTGTTGACACACCGCCCGGTTAAGGGAGATTGCCACCGGTGGCGTGCGGGCGCGTGAGCCGAAAATGAAGACCAGCCGACCGACCGCAATCTTCTTCGATATGTTCGGGACCCTGGTGTCGATCGACGCCGCACGGTTGCCGCGACGCGCCGTAGAGGGCCGCGAACAGATCGCCACCATCGCCGACATCGAGCACCTCCTCGACCGACTTCAGCCGCGCGTCTCGGTTCGAGAGCTGTTCTCCTCGCTCGAGCGCACGGGGGCGGACATGGAGCGGGAAAAGCTGGAGAAAGGACACATCGAGCTTCCGTCTCGCGAACGATTCCGGCGTGCGCTCGAGGCCCTGGCCCTCGAAGGTCCCTGCGAAGAAGTCGCCGTCACGATGAGCGAACGGCATATGGAGAGCCTGGCTGCGGCCGTCGTCTGCCCGCCCGACCGACTAAGCCTGCTCGATTCGCTCGGTGCCGACTACCGTGTCGGGCTGATCTCGAACTTTGATCACGGTGCCACCGCACGCTCGCTGCTTGACGAGCACGGTTTGGCCCCGCTCCTCGACCCGATCGTTGTCTCGGACGATGTCGGTGTGCGTAAACCCGGCTCGAAGATCTTCGAAATCGCCTGCGAACGCATGGGCGTCGCACCGGGCGAGTGCCTTTACGTCGGAGACTCGTATTCGGCCGATGTGGAGGGCGCCGTGAACGCGGGGCTCGATGTGGTCTGGATCGATGACGGCGACGAAAACCACCGACCCGCAATCGGCAAAATCGCGGACGTCAGTGATTTGCCACGGCTGCTCAGTTCGTCCTTCGGGCAAATGTGAGAAACGCGGTGTGGGCAACCATACGGTGGTCCGGTCGCACGCTGCGTCCCTCGATGTGCCATCCACGCTCGAGAACCTCCAGCGTACGGGCATCGCAGAACCCGCCATGTCCGGCGAGCGCGTCGCGAAGTTCCTTGACCTGTAGAATTGTCGGCAGGTAGACCGCCAGGCTTCCACCCGGCCTGAGCGCCGCTGCCGCTGCGGCGAGTACGGGCACCGGTTCGGGGAGGTCCAGCACGACGCGGTCGACGCCCTGCTCGTCAAAACCCGCGGTGGCGTCTCGGACCACCAGTTTCCAGGCAGGCGCGTCACCGAACCAGTCGGCGACGTTCCTGCGTGCGGTCTGCGCCAGATCCTCGCGCAGCTCGTAGCTGTACAGCTTGCCGGACGGGCCGAGTGCCCGTAGCGCGGCGATACTGAACAGCCCCGCACCCACGCCGCTCTCGATGACGCGGTCGCCGGGCCGGATATCCGCATGCATGAGGATCGCCGCCGCGTCCTTGGCGAAAATCGGCTCAGCAGGGCGCGACAGCTGACCGGCGAGTTCCTCGTACGCAGGTCTCAGGACGCGGAATCGCTCCTGCTCCGCCGCTGCGGTGAGGCCGCCCTCGCAACCTCCGATGAGGTCGTCACAGGCGATCACCGTCCCGCGAATGGTGATTCGGTGGCCCGAGCGCAGCCGCTTGAGATAGCGCCTGCCGCGGCCGTCCACGAGCGAGACCGGCTCGCCATCCAGCAAGGGGCGTTCTGCAGCCGTATCGGCGGTGTCGCCGCCACCGGCGGCCTCTTTTTGGCGGGAGGTGATGGGCGCAGGCTCTATGCAGGTCGGCCTCGGTTTGCAAGAACGAGCCGGCAGGGCGGAAAGCGTTCGCTGCTTCCTTGACTGCCGACACCGCCGTCTTTAAAGTACGCGGTCTCACGTTGCCGGGACTCCTCCCGGTAACCACTTGCCTCGGAGGTAGATGACCCTTGGCGCAGAAGGCTAAGACCGCTCAAAAGTCCGCAGAAATGGCGAAGCGCGAGTGTCCGGACTGCCATTCGGAGGTCCGGGTGATTCGCTACGCCGGCTTCGGACCCCGGGGACTGTTCTGGGTTTGCGAGAAGAACTGCGGCTTCATGGAGCGCACCCGGTAGTACCCCTTGGCGCGTGGGAGCAAGAAAAAGTCGAAGGGCGGAAGCGGCGGTTTCAGCCTGTTCGATGACTCGGAACCGACCGACGTCGACTCAGACCAGGATCTGCCACGCGATGCTGCCGGCAGACTAAAGATCAAACAGCAGTACATCGATCTCCTCGGAATCCGGATCCAGAAGCTGAGCGGAAGAATTCTCAACCGCGAACGCATCGACAAGAACGTCGAGGGCATCTATTTCATCTGCATCCAGTGCAATCAGGTCTGTCACAACCTCGACGAGGGCCTGGTCGAAGATGAGGAGAACGAGCGCAACCTCTGCGTGCCGTGCTCCAAGGCCCAGGCTGCCGCGAAAGCCGCTAAAGCGGCGAAGCCCGCGCGGAAAACGACACGCAAAAAGAAGAAAGTCTGATCAGCTCTCCGAAGACCGATCCAACCGGAGTTTTTCCAGCACCCGGACAAAATCATCCGGAGGATCGGATGATACATCGAGCCTCCCGGCAACAACGACCCGGCATGCATGGAGCAGTTGAGCCGCCCGCGAGGGCTGCGGAGCGACCCGCCCACCGTACTTGTCGTCTCCGATGATCGGATGACCCGACAGCGCCAGATGGGCGCGAATCTGATGCGTCACCCCGGTGCGCATCGCGCACTCGACAAGCGACCAGTCCTGACCGCACTCCAGCGGACGAACATCGGTACGAGCTGCGAGCGCTCGGTCCGACCGGCGCGCGGCGGTAACATGCGAATTGCGCCTCGCGAGAGGAGTCGCAGTTGTAAAGGGGGCGTCCACGACGCCGCTCACGATCGCGTAGTAATATTTCTCGACGTTGCGTGCTCGGAACGCCTCCCGGAGCCCGCCCCAGACCTCTGCGTTCATGGCCGCGACCAGCACGCCGGAGGTCTCGCAATCGAGGCGGTGGACGAAACAACTGTCGCCGGTGGCCTCGCGCACTGCCGCCAGGCCGGGTTCCATCCGCTCAATGGCTTCCTCGGCCGAAACCGCCCCCCGACCGCGAAGCGTGTGCATCCCGGCGGGCTTGTCGATCACCAGACACCCCTCGTCCCTGTACAACACGTGCGGGAGCTCGCACAACTCGACCGAGTCCGCCGACGAGGACCTCATCGCCGAGGGCGGCCGCTCGACCTCGATGATACTGCCTTCGGCAGGGCGCTCGGAGGCAGGCACGAGGCGCCCGTCCACGCGCACCAGCCCGTCCTGAAGCAACGCACGCGCGGCACGTCGGCCACAGCCGAGCGCGTTGGCGACACAGCGATCGAGTCGGACACCGCCGCGCCGGACCGTCCAACGCTCAGGATCCACGGGGCTCGACGTCGAGGTTCTCCTTGACCAGCCCGTAGACACGATCGGAGTAGAGCAGACCGTGATGGCCGACATCGTCAATCGCGATGTTCATGGCGCGTGGGTGTTCCGACAAGGCGGTCGGGAAGACGATGGCGTCGAAGCCTGAGTAGATCGACGCGAAGTGGACCGACGCGGGGAACGGCTCCTCCTCGAGAAGGCGCTCGAGCATTCGCGAGCCGGGCATGAGCTCTGTCACGCCGAGCTCCGGGAAGGCGGCGGCAAGCGTGGCGCCGCGATGCGGGGAGCCGAGCGTGACCACGTTTCCAACACGCCTTCCGACCCCGTCACGGGCGGCCGCAAGGCGCAGAACCACCCCCCCCTGGCTGTGAGCCACAACATCGACCCGGTCTGATCCGCTGCGCTCGGCGATCTCGACGAGGGCGTCGGCAACCTCCCGCGCCTTGCGGTCGAAATCGCGCGCCGTTGTCGAGTAATTCACGGCATAGGCGTCGCGCCCGTCACGCCGAAGCCGCGCCGTCAGGACGGCGAGAGATGCGCGATTCAGTGACCATCCGGGCACCAGCAGGACCGGTCGAGCCCCCGACCTCGACGGCTCGACCCTGCGGCTGTCCCGAAGGCCGAAAGGCCACGACAATTGAACCAGCAGCGTCGCCATCAGCTCGCCGCCCCAGAGCAGCAGAGACGCCGGCACCGGGCGGACCCGGGGCCGGCGCGCCCCGCCGCGGTGTACCCGGCCCTCGTAGAGCCAGAGCGTATAGGTCAGCGCCTGGAAGACAGACGCGCCGCCGACAACCACGCCGACGATCATCCAGATCATGAGGGCGTTTGTACCAATCCCGGTTGATTTTTCCATATAAGGCCCGAATCATCGGCGAACTTTGATATCAGCCCCCAGCAAATCGCCGGTTTCCGTACCGAAGGAGCGCCGCTACGTGGTCCTGATGGCGGGCGGGTCCGGAACCCGCTTCTGGCCCTGGAGCCGGCGCACCCGGCCCAAACAGCTTCTCGAGCTGGCGGGCCGCCACAGCATGCTGCGCGAAACTGTCGAGCGCGTCCGCGGGTTGGTCCCGGATTCGAACGTCATTGTCGTTACCGGTTCACCGCTTCGCGAGGCGGTGGCAGCCGATCTACCACATGTCGACGCCCGCTCGATCCTGTGCGAACCAGAGGGCCGGAACACCGCGGCGTGCGTGGGCTGGGCAGCGCTTGAAGTCGCATCACGCGACCCCGAAGGCGTCATGGTGGTGTTGCCTGCTGACCACGTGGTCGGCCCGCCCGAGACCTTCGAGGCCGCTCTGGAAGCGGCAATGACGGTAGCAGACCGGTCACGCCGGCTGGTCATGTTCGGGATCCGGCCTGACGAGCCTGCGGTCGGCTACGGATACATTCGCACTGGTGAGCCTCTCAGCGACGGCGCGAGCGCGTATTCTGTCGCCTCGTTCCATGAGAAGCCGACCCCGGAACGCGCGCAGGAGTTCCTCGACAGCGGCGAGTACTACTGGAACAGCGGAATGTTCGCCTGGCGGGCCGACGTGATCCTCGAGGAGTTGGCCGAGCACCTGCCGCAGCTCTCGCGAGACCTCCACGCCATGGAGGCGCGACGCGAGAACGGCAGTATCGAACAGGCGGTTGTTGACGAGTGCTACCCCGGACTCGAGTCGATCTCGATCGATCACGGCGTCATGGAACGTTCCGACCGGGCTGCGATGCTGCCGGCCGCGTTCTCCTGGAGCGACATCGGAAGCTGGGACGCGGTCGCCGAGCTCTGGCCCGAGGATGGCGACGGCAATCGCAGCCGCGACCGCGTGATCTCTGTGGACTCGGCCGGCAACGTCGTTGCCGCCGGCAAGCCGGTCGCGTTGCTCGGGGTCCGCGACCTGGTCGTTGTCGACAGCGGAGATGCCTTGCTCGTATGCCCTCGCGATCGCGCCCAGGACGTCCGGAAGATTGTCGATGCATTGCGTGCAGGAGACATGGAAGAGCTGTTGTAAAGACACCTCACCGGGGAAAGGATGACCAGAACGGTGCGAGACACCCGCTGACTCGCCTCGAGCAACCGCCGCATGGACGCAATTTCGCCAAAAGCTGATTCCGGAACCGGCGCGGAGCCGCCCGCCGCGCATCCATCGGCAATGCGCCGGCGATTCAACTGGATCGCCGAACTCATCGCGGGAGCACTGTTCAAGCACGTTGTCATCAACGACCGGGCCGTCGAAAAGATTCGCGAACTCTCCTCGCGCGGGACCGTCGTCTACGCGATGCGACAGCGCTCGCTGGTCGACTACCTCCTTCTGAATTATGTGCTTCGGCGCGAAGGCTTGCCGTTGCCGGTTTTCGCGAACGGGGTGACGGCGACAATCCTCGCGCCGCTCAGCGATATCATCAAGCGACTGAGCGCGATCCTGCGCTCGAAAGGCACGAACGAATCAGCGAGGGACCATGACGCGTGCGCGGAGGCGGTTGTCCGCTCCCAGCCAGTCCTGGTGTTCATGCGCGGGCGCCGCCGCAGTCGAGGAGCATCGTCGCAGCAACTCAGCGCCGAGGTTCAGCGCGGCGGAATGGATTACCTCCGCGAGATCGTTCACGCCGCTGACGAGGGCGAGCGATTCGTGGTGCCGATGGCGCTGTTTCGCGGTCACAGCTTCCTTCACCGGACGAGCGGGAGGGATGCCCTGATCTACAGCGTACAGGAGATGCCGAGCGAGACTCGGAAGTTCCTGACCTACATCGTGAATCGCAGGCATCTGTTCATCACCGTGGGAACCGAGGTCGATGTCCACGACTTCGTCGCGCGCTACCCCGAGGACACCCAGGACAAGCTGGTCAGGCGACTCGGCCGTGCGATCAAGATCTTCCTCAGCAGAGAAGAGCGTGTGGTGCTCGGTCCTGCGCTGCTGTCGCCCCGCAAGGTCAATCAGCACGTGCTCAACAGTGCGATGGTCACCGAAGGGATCGAGAGGCTCGCGGTACAGACAGGCAAGTCACCGGCGCAGCTCACAAAAGAGGCCGAGAAGTACCTCGAGGAGATGGCCTCGGCATTCAACGGCGTGCTTTTCGGCTTCGTCGCCTATGTCTTCAAGAAGCTCTGGGGCCGGATGTTTCAGGGAATCGAACAGGTCGGCTTCGAGAAGGTCATCGACAAAGTGCGTGACCACGCGGTGGTGTTCGTCCCGTGTCATCGCAGTCACCTCGACTACCTGATCATCTCCTACCTTTGCCACCTCTGGTTCGTCAGCCCTCCGCACATCTTTGCAGGGATCAACATGGCATTCTGGCCGATGACCCCGCTGCTGCGCGCGTCGGGTGCGTTCTTCGTGCGTCGCAGTTTCGCAGACGACCCGCTCTACAAGCTCGTGTTCAAGGGCTACCTCATGTTCCTCCTTCGCGAGGGGTATACGCAGGAGTTCTTCATCGAGGGCGGTCGCAGCCGGACCGGCAAGATCATGACCCCGAGGCTTGGAATGCTTACCGCGCTGGTGAACGCGCATCTCAGCGGCGTACGCAAGGACCTGTACCTGTGCCCGGTCTCGATCCACTACGGTCGCATCGTCGAAGAGGAGGCTTACGAGCGAGAGCTCACAGGAGAAGACAAAGAGGCAGAAAGCTTCGGCGCACTCATCCGTGCACGCCGATTTCTGCAGCAACGCTACGGCACGGCATACGTCAGCTTCGCGGAGCCGATCTCTCTCAATGAGGCATTGGGTGACCGCAAAGATGCCCTCGCTGCCGCGGAACAATCCTCGGACCCGGATCCGGAAGTCGACGCAGAAAAGAAGCGCTTCATTCGTAAACTCGGATTCCGAATCCTCCGAGAGGTAAACGAATGCAGTATCGCAGGCGCCAGCTCGATCTCGGCGACGGTGCTGCTCAGTTCGAGACACGGCGCGCGGATCTATGAATCCTACCGACGTCAGGCCAATGCATTGGTCGATCTGATCGAGTTCCAGGGCATCGGCATTACCGCGTCTCTCGAACGCAACCGCGGCAACTTCCGTGAGAGCCTCGGGTTTCTTTCAAGCAACGGGCTGATCGAGATGCGCAAGCGGGGCAGCGAAGAGTTCCTCGTCGTGCCCGACAAGAAGCGCGTCGCGCTCGATTTTTACAAGAACAACCTCATCCATGCGTTCCTCGTCCCTTCCTTGCTGACGTTCTGCCTGCTCGCCGGTAAGAAGCGGTCGGAATGGGTCGATGAGATCGCGTGGTGGCTCGACCTGCTGCGCTACGAATTCGCGCTGTCCGGGAGGGACGAGCTCGAGCGCGAGGTGGCCGTACTCGAAGCGTACTATGACCAGTGCGGCGCCACCATCGAGGGCGTTGCGCAGAGCGACCACCCGCTGATTCGCGCGACCGCAGGCGTGATCGACAATTTCCGCGACGCCTACTGGATCGCTGCCCGCTCGTGCCTGAACCACGTCGGAGAGAGCGGGATATCCGAGAAGGAGCTGACAGCCGGCTACAGGAAGGACTACGAGGCCGCGCTGCTTCTCGGAGAGAGCACGCGCCCCGAGGGCGCAACCGTGGTGACGCTCGGGAACGCGCTGAATCGCCTGCAGGAGCTCGGATATGTCCGGCGCGAGACCATCCAGCGGCCGGGCAGGCGCCGCCGGGCAGGCGCACGGGAGCAAAGAATCTCGCGGGGTGAGCACTTCGGCGAACTCGCGGAGTTCGTTGATTCACTGGCCGAAGCTGTGGCGCTCGGCAGGTTGCCGCAGCAATCCACCAAAGAACCTTCGCCGGCGAGTTCGCACCAGCCGACGAGCCGAAAGCCGCCGGCCGCAGCAACCGATGACCTCGCCAGGGTCAGAACGCTCGAGAACTCCGGCGACGGCCCGCGTCCGGCAGCGGCGCCCCGGTCGCGGGGTAAAGCCGACGCACGAGCGGAGCGCGGCGGGCAGGCCGATGAGGCTGCCGATGGGGACCCGGTCGATTCGGGCGAGGAGGCGAGGGGATGAGCCTTTCAGAGGCGAGACTGCGAGACGACCTGAAGCTGGCGATGCGCGAACGCAACGGGCTGCGAACCCGCGTGGTACGAGGACTGCTGGCTGCGATCAAGAACAAGTCCATCGAGGCGCGAGGCGAAGAACTGACGGAAAGCGACCTGGTCGCGATCGTCAAGAAAGAGGCCAAGCAATGCTCGGAGACCCTGGCTTTCGCCCGCGATGCCGGACGCTCCGAATCGGTAACCGAGCACGAGGCAGTGCTTGCCGTACTCGAGACCTATCTCCCGCAGCAACTCGGAGAGGAGAAGCTGCGAGCAGAGATCGCCGTGATCATCAGCGAGACGGGAGCTGAGGGGATGGGCGCGATGGGACAGGTCATGAAAGAACTCGGTGCGCGCCACGCCGGACGCTACGACGGCAAGCTCGCCAGCGGGCTGGTGCGGGAAATGCTCGGGTCCTGAGCATCCACGCAGACCGGCGACGGCCGTCGAAACCGGATTTTGACTGCCGCGGGATCGGGTCGTAGTATCGCGCCGCCATGGCAGACCAGCTACCCATCGTCGCACGCCTTCAGGACGAGGCCGCAGAACTCAAGCGCGAGCTGAACCAGGATATCCCCAAGGCGCTCGAAGAGGCTCGCGCTCACGGCGACCTCAAGGAGAACGCGGAATACCACGCCGCGAAAGAGCGTCAGGGCATCCTCAACGCCCGCATCGCCCAACTCGAGCAGAGAATCGGCGAGTTGAGCCGTTACTCGATCGCCACGATCCCGCGCGACCGGGTCGGCTACGGAAGCAAGGTCGAGGTCGAGGACCTCGAATCCGGCGACACCGAGGTTTACGAGCTTGTTTTTCCCGAGGAGGCCGATCCCGGCAAAGGGCACGTTTCGATGACCTCGCCTCTCGGGAGCGCGTTCGTCAACAAGCGTGTCGGCGACGAGGTCTCCGTCCAGACGCCTGCGGGCCGCAGAAAGTTCGAAGTCGTCGAGCTTGCGACCTACCACGACCGCTGATCCGCTCGCCGGATCCGCCCCCCGGCCCGGTGATGCCTCAGGCCAGGGCTGAGAGGCGGATGCGAGAGCGTGCTGCGGCGCCCGCCGAGGCGTCCGTGTGAGGCACGCCGCCAGCCTTGAACCCCCTGTGCCGCTGTGGTACACGACTTGACGACATCTGGGGCGTCTTGTGGGGTGGGCCCTGTGCCTGCCCTTTTTTGTATGCGCCGAGCCGGAGGACGGACTTGAGGAAGGACGCGATCACGGCCCTGGCCGAACCCCTGGTAGCCGAGCTTGAACTCGAGATTCTCGAGATCGACATCGGCGGCGACGCGACGCGGAGGATTGTCAGAATCCTGCTGGACGCCGAGCGGCCGGTCACCTTGACCGACTGCGAAACCGTCAGTCGGCGTCTGAGCGATGTTCTCGACGCTCACGAAAACGAGCTAGGAGACGGGCAAGGGCGCGCGGGTCGCTACATGCTCGAGGTCTCCTCTCCGGGAGTGAACCGGCCGCTGTTGCGGGCCCGACACTTCCAGAGGGAGGTCGGCAGTCTCGTGCGGCTGAAACTGGTCACGCCGATCGAGAACGTGAGCGGTTCGCTGCAGCGCGCGCTGACTGCGCGATTGCTGGAGGCGGACGAGGAAGGGGTCACAGTCCAGGAGGAGATCGAAAACGGCCGGAAGTTCCGGTTCGGATACGACGAGATCGACAAGGCGAACGTCGAGTACGAGTTCCCGGAGAACGTAAAGCCGGGCAACAAAGACGGATCGCGAAGGACGCGTAAGAGCAGCCGCGGCACGAAAGGCAGGCGTTGAGCCACAGAGGCGAGAGATGCAACTAGAACTGGGACCCGTAATCGAATCGGTCAGCAAGGAGAAGGGGATCGACCGAGAGCTCGTGATCGAGGCGGTCGAGGAGGCGATGAAATCCGCCGCCCGCAAAACCTACGGCCAGGAACTCAACGTCGAGGCGAAATACAACCCTGAGACGGGCACGGTCGATGTGCATCGAATCCGCACGGTCGTCGCCGAGATCCTCGACCCGCTCAATGACATCACAATCGAGGCCGCGCGGGCGGAGATCGAACCGGAAGCCGAGATCGGCGACGAACTCATGATTGCGGTGGATCAGACGCCCTTCGGCCGCATCGCCGCGCAGGCAGCCAAACAGAACATCGTCCAGAAGGTCCGCGACTACGAGCGCGCGATGATCTACGACGAGTTCAAGGAGCTCGCCAGCACCATTCAGTCAGGCATTGTAATGCGCTTCGAGAGGCGCAGCATCATTGTCCAGCTGCGTCCCAATGTGGACGCAGTCCTGCCCGAGAAAGAGCAGATCCCTCGCGAGAGATACCGGCAGGGAGACCGCCTGCGCGCGCTCATCATGGACGTCAACGAGTCCTTACGCGGGCCGCAGATCATCCTCAGCCGGACCGCACCGGACCTCGTTCGGAAGCTGTTCGAACAGGAAGTCCCTGAAGTCTACGAGGGGATCGTCGAGATCAAGGACGTTGTCCGCGAACCCGGCGGGCGCGCCAAGATCGCGGTGGTCTCCAACGACAGCGATGTGGACCCCGTGGGCGCCTGCGTCGGCATGAAGGGCAGCCGTGTACAGGCCGTCGTCCAGGAGCTTCGCGGCGAGCGGATCGACATCGTGCCGTGGACGCCCGATGAGACCGAGTTTGTCTGTCGAGCACTCTCGCCGGCCAAAGTCTCCCGCATCGTAATCGACGAAGACGAGCATGCGATGGAGGTCATCGTCCCCGACGATCAGCTCTCTCTGGCGATCGGACGTAAGGGCCAGAACGTTCGCCTCGCGAGCAAGCTCACCCGCTGGCGGCTCGACGTCGAATCGGACACCGACTACGAAGCACGTCTGCGCGAGTCGAGGCGGTCACTGCGGCGCATTCAAGGCCTGGGCGACCTGCGCGCCGAGCTGCTGCTCGCCGACGGCTACAAGTCAGCCGCCGACCTGGCGAGCACGGCAGCCGAACAGGTCGCCGAGGTGCTCGACGTCAGCGCAGAGGAAGCTGCAGGGTATATCGCGGCTGCCGGTACGGCGGCCGAAGACGAGCGCGTCGAGACGATGGTCCTGCGCATGGCTCGTGCGCTGAACGAAGCTGCAGTCGCCCTGCGACCCGCGGAGACGAGCGAGACGACAGAGACCGGAGAGGAGTCCGCGCCAGAGGCGGATCACGCCGCAGGCGCGGAAGAGGCCCAGCCGGACTCGGACGGAGAGTCAGAGGCCTAGTGGGCAAGACGCGAAACATGCCGATTCGCACGTGCGCCGGCTGCGGCGTACGCGCGCAGCAGGGAGCGATGGTACGACTCCAGGCTCGCGGCACCGCGCTCGAACCCGTGGAACGTCGACAGAAACTCTCGGGGCGCAGCGCATACGTGCACCCGCGCCACGAGTGCATATCACGGCTCGAGCGCGGCCGGCTGCTGCGGCGGTCACTGCGTGCGAGTTACACCGACGCAGCCCGCGCGTGCCTCGCGCAACGACTGCGCGAAATGATTGACCGTAAGCCGCCGGCCTTCGCAGAAGAACAGGCCGAGCGCACGGAGAGCTGAGTTCAGACCGATGGCAGTAGTCAAAAAGCGGATACATCAGCTGGCCAGCGACTGGGGCGTCAAATCATCAGACGTCATCGAGCGCCTGGAAAAGATGGGCGTTACGGGCAAGAAGGCCCAGAGCTCGCTGACCGAACCGGAGGCTGATCGCGTCTACGACGCGATGGGCCTCTCGGAGCCCACGCCTGAGGAGCGCGTGGTCACGACGCGCAAGGTCGAGGTAGGGGCAGCCGGCGTTTCGGAGACCGTGGTAACCGAGACGCGCATCCGCCCCGGAGTGACCCTGCGACGAACCAAGCGCAGCGGCCCCGGGGCCGACGCCGCGACAGGCGGCGTGGTGCCGAGGGCGATACGCCGCAGGGTAGCGACCGCCGGCAAGATCTCCCCGCTCTCGCTGAACGCATTTGACTCCAGTGACTTTGCGTACGCGACGGTGCCGCTCGGTGCTGCGTATGCGCCCGCGGTCGAGCCGATTCTCGATCCGTCCGCACTTTCAGGCCCGGTCGTCGGGCTCGACGTTCCGGCAGTCGATACCAGCCCGGCCGCCGAGGCCGAGCACGAAAGCTCTGCTGAGGCTGGAGACGGGGTCGCGAGGACCGGGTCCTCAGCCGAGGCTTCGGCAGCGGCCGTCACGCCGGAGGCAGACACATGCCTCGACGACGATACCATCGATGCGCCGGTCGAGGAGCCGGACAAGCTCGCCGAAGAGATGCTGCGAGCGGCTGCCGAGCGCGAAGAACGCGAGCGCCTCGAACGCGAGGAGCAGGAGCGGCTCGCGAGAGAGGCGGAGGAGGCGGCAGCCGCTGCCGCCGCTGCTGCCGAGGCGGAGGCCGAAGCCGCACGCCTCGCGAAGAAG
>CAXQPB010000067.1:0-3415 GCA_964225545.1 Candidatus Nitrosopumilus sp.
CGCAGCTTTTCGGCCACGCCCCGAAAATACTCGTGGCGCCTGGCACCGAGGCTGATTTCGTCGAATCCGACTACCCCATGCACCAGGACCACGGGGTGGCGCAGCAGCCCGGCCCCCGCCCCCGCGGCAGATCCCTGAACCCTTTCCAGCCAGGCGTTCCTGTAATGCCAGACAAGGCCGAGAGACAGCGCGATCACACCGGCGCCGGCAAGTGCAGAAGAAATGACGAACGCCGCGCTCAGAACCAGATCCACAACCACACCACCCATCGCCCCCGCGCCAGGCCCGCGTTCGGGCAGTTCGAGGGCCGCGCCGGGATTCCGGCATCGGACGATTATGCCACACCGGAGGCAGGCGCTTAATATGAGCGCCGCCTGAAAATCGTGGCATGGCCGGTCGTTGATGGGATCCATGTGTCAAGGGGAAGCCTTCGGGGAGTTTCGCGGGAGTCATCCGAGACGCCGGCGATGCCTGAGCTTGGCGACCGTTTTCAATGCGTGTTAGTGGATCGCGTCATGGCGATAACTGAACTTGCGCCACGGGGCGGTTCGGGCGCTGACCGTCACCGGTCCGGACGTCGTGTCTGGATCGGCATGCTGCTGACTGCCGTCCTGACGGTGGCGTCGCCGGCAACAAGCGCGGCCGAGAGTATCTACGGACGCCCGAAGCTCGAACCGAACGCGCTGAAGATGGGGGTCGACCTCATACTGGCAAGGCCGGTCCTGCTGGCGTTCACAGCCGTCGGTACCGTGCTCTACGTGGTCTCGCTGCCTTTCGCGCTGGGCGGGGGCAACGCCGACCAGACCGCCGATGTGCTGGTCAAAGGACCCGCCCGGGCGACGTTCTCCCGATGTCTCGGCTGCGCGAACTCCACTGAGACACGCGCCGGAACACACGGGAACGGGATTTACTGAGCGGGCTACTCGATAACCAGCAGCACGTCTCCTTTGTCGACCTCGTCGCCGTTCTTGCGCGCGAGCGACGCGACCTTTCCATCGCGTTCGGCTGCGATCTCGTTCTCCATCTTCATCGCCTCGAGCACGAGCAGCACATCGCCCGTTTTCACGCTGTCACCGGCCGCGACTCGGTACTCGATGATCAGGCCGGGCATCGGCGCGACGATTCCGCCCTCGCCGGCTGCTGCTGTCGACGCTGCCGGAGCGGCGGCAGGCTTTGGTGCAGCTGCAGCCGGTGCCGGAGGTGCCGCAGGTGCCGCCGCGGTTGCGGGTACAGGCGCGGCGGCCACCGCCGGTACGCCGGTAGGGTCGACGTCCACTTCGAAGTACTCGCCGTCGACGAACACGTTGAATGTTCTCACCGCTGCGCTGCGGGCTGGCGCGTCCTTCGAGGGCGGTTCGACCAGCTCGCCGCGCCTCGCTTTCGCGACCAGCTCGTCTTCACGCTGTGCATCGGCCATCGTTCGAGGCTTCATTTCCTCGGGCGGCTCTTCCAGGCCGTGTTTCCATTTCAGGAATCGCAGCCCGGTCGTCGGATAAATCGCATAGGTGAGGATATCGAGCTCGTCTGTCGTGATGTCCTTGATCGCTTCGCGCGCGGCATCCATCTCGGGTTCGAGCAGATCCGCAGGGCGTTTGGTGATCGGCTTGTCGAGCTTGTGGCCCTGCATACACTTCTTCCGCACCGCCGGGTCGACCTTGCCCGGAGGTCTGCCGTACAGGCCGGCCGCGTAATCTTTGACCGGCTGCGTGACGCGCTCGTAGCGTCCGAACAGTACGTTCATCACCGCCTGCGTTCCGATGATCTGACTCGACGGCGTTACCAGCGGAGGGTATCCGAGGTCGGCCCGCGTCTGCGGCAGATCCAAAAGCACCTCGCCCAGCCGATCAACGGCTTTCGCCTCGCGCAGCTGGTTGATGAGGTTCGACATCATTCCGCCGGGAATCTGGTGAACCAGCACCTCAGCATCGATCGGCGCCATGCGGGTGTCGTCGAGCAGGTGCTTGTACTTCGGCGCGATGCTCTCGATATGGTTGCCGCACTCGATCAGAGTCTGCAGGTCGAGCCCCGGGTCGCGGTCTTCACCCTGCAGTGAAACGAGGATCGGCTCTATGGCAGGCTGGCTGGTGCGAAGCGCGAGGGGCGCCAGCGCGCAATCGATGATATCGATCCCCGCCTCGATCGCTTTCATGCACGTCATCGCCGCAAAGCCTGAGGTGTAGTGGGTATGAAGCTGAAGCGGCAGCTTGACCGCATCCTTGATAGCGGACACGAGCTCGAAGGCGTCGTAGGGAGCGAGCAGGCCTGCCATGTCCTTGAGGCAGATCGAGTCGGCTCCCATGTCGGCGAGCGTCTTCGCCTTGTCCACGAAGTACTTGACCGTATAGATCGGCCCGCCCATCCGCCGCTCGGTGAGCGTGAAGCAGACCGTGCCCTGGATATGCTTGCCGGCCTTTTTGATTGCCTTGAAGCTGGTCTCGAGGTTGCGCTCGTCGTTCAGCGCGTCGAAGACGCGGAAGCGGTCCATGCCGGTCTCGGCCGCTTTCTCGCAGAAGGCCTCGACGACATCATCGGCGTAGTGACGGTAGCCGACCAGATTCTGGCCTCGCAGCAGCATCTGCAGCGGAGTGTTCGGGCAGTGGCGTTTGAACGTCGCCAGGCGCTCCCACGGGTCCTCGTTGAGGAAGCGGTGGGTCGCATCGAAGGTCGCTCCGCCCCAGACCTCGAGGGCCGCGAAGCCGACTCCATCCATCGTTTCGAGGATGGGGATCATGTCGTCCATTCGCATGCGCGTGGCGAGCAGGCATTGATGCCCGTCGCGCAGCGTCGTATCCATGATGCCGACCGGGTTTTTGCCCTTGGATTTCGTGCCCTTGTTCCCGCCCTTGGCCAACTTCGCTCCTCCTGATTTATCGCTCGAAAGACGCGTCGAAAAACGTCTCGAAAAATTCGTCAAAAAATCTGCCGATCACCGCATGTACGCATGTACGCATGTCCGCACGCACGCACGGCGATCCGACTTTCCGGCGGACTCGGTCTCCGTTACCGCCTGCGATCGTGCGGCATACTGCCTGACCGTCGGTTCGCTACCCGCGCGCCAGCCCCCGGCTCGCCATGCGTGAGGCCATCATGTCGAGCCTCCCGGCCATCGACCAGGCCGTCGGCCCGGCCGCAACCGGCCGCTCGGGCCGGGCCGAGGCTGCCGCAGCGGCGGCTTCGGCTTCCAGGTATTCACTCACTGCGGCCAGCGCAGCCGCGATCTTCTTGGTCCGTGAGGCCATCGAAAAAAACCGTATCCCCCGTTTCTAGCTGCCGGAGCGAGTTTTACAAAGTGCAGCCGCGCTTCTTCTTAACTTCGCGTTCTGACAGATTACAGTTCCAATGAGCTCCGGCCTCTCGCAGACCACGCCCGCCTCGGTGCCCGCAAATAGCGGAGATCGGAAGAGCACACGTCTGA
>CAXQPB010000068.1:0-2743 GCA_964225545.1 Candidatus Nitrosopumilus sp.
TTCTTCGGTGAGAGTTCCGGCAGCGTTCTGCGCGCACTGGGCAGCGGCAGCCGCTTCGCGAGCATCGAGCGCGGCGTGATCGACCTGCGTGACGTCGTCTACTACGCGGGGATCGCGACTTTCTTTCTGCTGCTCAACGTTGAATTCCTCGAATTCAAACGCGCCGAGAGGACCTCACCGACAGCACGCGCGCGATCGCGGGCGCGTCGGTGGACCATCGCGCTGACCGCGCTCAACCTGCTCGCGCTCAATGTCTGGCTCGCGCCGCTTGCCGGCGCGCGCGCAGACCTGACGGCCGACGGAGAGTACAGCCTGAGCGCGTCTACCGAGCGTGTTCTGGCACGGCTCGACGAGCCGCTGCTGATCGCCGGCTACTTTTCGGACCGCACGCACCCATTGCTCGCGCCGCTCGTGCCGCAGATTCGCGACCTGCTCGGGGAATATGAGATCTACGGGCGCGGGAATGTACGGGTCGAGTTCCGCAACCCGAACGAGAGCGAGGAGCTCGAGGGGGAGCTGGGACAGGCCTACGATATCCGCCCTGTCCCGTTCCGGATATCCGGTCGCCACGAAGAGTCGGTCGTCAACTCCTACTTCCACATTCTGTTGCGCTACGCCGATGAATACGAGGTGCTGACGTTCTCCGATCTGATCGAGATCGACGCTCGCGAGGCGGAGATCGACGTTCGTCTGCGTAACCTCGAGTACGACCTCACGCGTGCGATCAAGCAGCTGACCGAGGGCTTCCAGGACATCGACACGATGTTCGCCGGCCTCGACGATACGGCAAAGCTGACCGCCTACCTGTCGCCGTCGACGCTGCCGGACGAGCTGGCCGAAGTCCCCGAACGTGTCCGCACGGTAGCCCGGGAGCTGGTCGAACGTGGCGCGGGCAAGTTCGAGTTCAACGAAGTTGACCCGACCGATGACCCGACAACGCAAAGCTACATCCAGGAAAGCTTCGGGTTCCGTCCACTGTCGACGAGTCTGCTCGGCGGCGACAACTATTGGATGTACCTCCTGTTCGAGTCCGGTCAGCACGTCGAAGCGGTGTATCTGCAGGGCGATCTCACCGAGGCTTCGCTGCGCAGAACGATCGAGGCGTCGATCAAGCGGGCGGTGCCCGGCTTCCTGAGGACGGTGATGCTCGTCACCGAAGTTCCACCGCCACCGCAACGCGACCCGAATCTTCCGCCGCAGTTCCAACCCCAGCCTCAGCAGCCGGAGTACCGCGAACTGCAAAGGTCACTCGACGCGGACTTCACGGTGTCCCGCAATCAAATCGAAAACGGCTCCGTCCCCGGCGATGTCGATGTTGTGATCGTCGCCAGGCCCGGCGCACTCGACGAGACACAACGGTTCGCAATCGATCAGTTTCTGATGCGCGGCGGCTCGGTCATCGTGCTCGCCGGCGCGTACGAGGCTCGGGTAGAGACCGGCACGATCGCGGTTCAGAAAACCGACAAGAAGCTGATCGAATTGCTCGAGGCCTGGGGCGTCGGCATCAAAGGCAGCTTTGTACTCGACGAGCAGAACGCGCGATTCCCGGTGCCGATCAATGAAAAGCGCGGAGTCTTCACCGTCCAGCGCATCCACTACATGGACTACCCGTTTTTCGTCGACATTCGCCGAGACGGTTTCCATCGCACCCACAGCGCGCTGGCAGGCCTCCAGAACGTCGTGATCAACTGGGGTTCGGCGGTCGAGACGGCCTCAGCACCGGACGGCATCAAAGCCGAAGTTCTGCTCGAGACCTCACCACGGTCGTGGACGCTGAAGACCCGAGACGTGCTTCCGGGAACGATGGCCGCAGCGCAGAGTGCGTTTCCGCCCGGCGACAGGCTCGAACGATATCCGGTCGCGGCCGCCCTGACGGGCCGGTTCCCCAGTTACTTCGCCGATCGCCCTGCGCCGGGGACAGAAGGTCAGCCGACGGCCGGCGGCGGTAACGATCGCAAGCTCACCGAGTCGAGCGCAGATGCGCGCCTTGTGGTTGTAGGCTCCTCGGCGTTCGCATCCGATCTGGTGCGCGGGCTCGGCGGGCAGCTCGGCGCATCGGGTGCACTCTACCGCGGCAACTTCCAGCTCGTCAGAAATCTCATCGACTGGTCACTGGCCGACACCGACCTGCTCGAGATCCGCGGGTCGGGAGCTTTCGCCCGAACACTGAGGCCGCTCAGCGAGAGCCGCAAGCAAATGTGGGAGCTCGGCAATTACGCCTTCGTGCTGATGACGCTGGCAATCATTGTCATGATCGCCGCGACCACCCGGCGGCGCACGCGAGCGATCGCGCCCATCCCCGAACGGTCTTCCGCTCTTCCGCCGAGCGGTGCGGAGACATCCTCATGAGCGCCGGCTTTACCCGACAACACAGCATGCTCACCGCGCTGCTCGTCGTGCAGGTCCTTCTGGCGGCCGCGCTCTGGGGCTCAGGCAGCACACCGGCGCCGCCGACCGGCAACGAACCGCTGTTTGCGGTCAGCGCCGATGACGTGCTTGCAGTCGAAATCATCACGACTTCGCCACGTGCCACCACAGAAGCAAGCCGTGTCGAACTTGTCCTCGAGGATGCGGGCTGGAAGCTCGCGTCCGCCGATGACTATCCGGCACAAACTGAGAAAGTCGAAGCGGTCATAGACCTGCTGGTCGGTCTTCGGGCAGGTGAAGTGATCGCGGAGAATCAGGCCAGCCATGAAAGCCTGCGTGTGGGCACGCGGAGTTACGACCGCAGGGCAACGTTGAC
>CAXQPB010000069.1:0-12247 GCA_964225545.1 Candidatus Nitrosopumilus sp.
GAAACGTACAACCTCGTCTTTCTGCTCGGCGTAGGTTCCCGAGATATCGACGAGGACGGCTGTCGCCTGCGCGTAGTCACGCTCGTCTGAGCACCCGGCTCCCACGGACGCGAGCACTGTCGCAACAACGACAGCTCCGACTCGCGAACGTGCGCTCGAGTCCATGCGGCGATCCCCGCTTGTAGAAATCATCCGGCAGCCTCCGCCTCTTGGGCCGCAGCGCCCCCCTGAACTTCAGCCTGCTCGCTTTTCGCCGCACGCCGAGGCAGCGGGATCCTGCGGGCAAGCTTCTGGAGCTGGATCGGAATCGCGATGTAGACGTCGTACAGCCCCTGCGCGAGACGGACCAGGCTCGAGAGCGCGTGTCCCACCAGGCGGCAGACCGTGCCGATCGCCTGAAGCAGCGGCGCAAACACCGAGATCGCCGCCGTGCCCATCGTCTCTACGAAGGTCTCGAGCGGAATCGCGACCAGCGCGAGGATCCACGGCAGCACGAAACCGAGGACGGCCTGGCCGATCAGGGGAATCTGGGAGACCGCCGATCCACCCTCCCCTGCCTCGGGAGTCGCGCCCGCGAGGCTCTGGCGCAGCGCAGTCTCCGCGCCGACGATCTGCTCACGGAGAATCGCCAGTGAGGCTTCGATCGAGGAGAGGAAGAAAAGACCAAGAACCGCCACGCACAGGATCATTCGCCGTGTGCGGGTCGGCTGCGCCTCCAGCCGCGGGAACAGGTTGGTGATTCCCAGCATGTCCATAACGAAGAAACCGACCGTGATCTCCATCAACACCAGAACGAGCGCGGCAACCGTGGACACCGGCACTCCCGACACTCGCGTACCTGCAGGCACCAGCTCCGACATCGGAAGCGCGATGAGCTGGAAGTTGATGAAGGCGCCGGCGAGCGCGACCAGCATCACCAGCGAGGAGACGAGGAAGTGATTGCGTGCCGAGCGGCGGAGAATGTGTGCGGTGACCTCGCTCTTGTCACGGATCTTCTCGAACTGATCCATGTGCTTCTCGATCTGCTTGGTCGACTCGAGAATCTTCGTGATCACCTGATTGCCGTCGGAAATCAGCGACGCGACGCGCTTCCAGGACGGAACCATTTTGGAGAGAATCTTGTGTCGTCGTGATGTGGCCGAGCGAAACTCCGAGAGTGCGGCTTTCTCGGCCTTGGACGCGGCCCGCTGGAGCTCTCCGAGCATCTTGCGAGCGCCGCGGTCTTCCATCTCCGAGAGGTTTTCTGCCGCTTTGGTCGCACCGTCGAAGTTACCGGAACCGGGCTGGAGGCTGCCGCATCCCTGGTAATCGTTCTGCATCTGCGAGGCCAGCTCGGTCAGGTCACGGCCTACTGCCGTGTAATGCGTCAGATCATCAGTAAGCCCTGAATCGAGCCTGCGCAGCTCGCGCTCGATCTTGTGTTCGATCTGAAGGCGTCCGACCTCGAGCAGCACCTCTGTGTTGCGCTCTTGCATCTGGGATGCCGAAGCCGTGCACCAGCGCGCAATCAGACGGAAGAGACCGAATGTTGAACGAGCCAGCGTAGACAGGCTCTTCTGCACCGGCGTACGCGCGGCGAAAAGGATCACCTGACTCAGGACCACCACCAGCAAAATCATTCCTACGGACATCACCACCTCACTCGCCCCTGCCTGCAGCGCCGGATTTCCTCCCGGTCAAAACCTTGGCGGTCAACTGAGGAACAACGGCCCGGAACCCTCCGGCCTGCAAAGTGTTCAGATTGTCAGGGAAAAACGCTCCGCGTTCCCCGCACCATCAACCACAACCGCTATCCCCGCACTCGGGCGTCGACACTATTAAAGGAGCCTGGAGGCCGGCGGTCAATCTTCGCGGCAAAGGTATTCGGTTTTTGCCTTGAGCAAGGTTCCTGACAAGTTGGCCATCCATGGCAGATAAGGCAGAAAAGAGCCGCAGAAGAGACTTCGACAAAGCCTATTACGACCGCTTCTATCGAGATCCGGACACGAGCGTGGCCACCGAGGACAGCACCGGCCGGCTGGGAGCGTTCGTGTGCGCGTACCTCGATCATCTCGGCATCGAGGTCCGAAATGTTCTCGATCTCGGCTGCGGACTCGGCGCGTGGCGCGATGTCATCGCACGTTATTACCCCAAGGCCCGCTACACCGGCGTCGAAATCAGCGATTACCTCTGTAAAACCCAGGGTTGGGAGAAAGGTTCAGCCGCCGATTACCGGTCGCGACGTCGATTCGACCTGGTCATCTGTCAGGGCGTGCTCCAGTACCTTGCGGACCGTGAGGCTCGCGCGGCGATCGACAACTTCGCCCGTTTGAGCCGCGGCGCACTGTTTCTGGAGGTCCTCACACGTGAAGACTGGGAGGAGAATTGTGACCAGTCGGTGACCGACAGCGAGTGCTACCTGCGCGAGGCGCAGTGGTACGCCCGCCGACTCGGGCGAAACTTCACAAGTTGCGGTGGCGGCGTCCATCTCTCGGACGACTTCGAGCACTATGTGTACGCGCTCGATAAGTGGCGGTGTGCATAACACGCCCGCTCCGGGCTCGATGAGATCATCGTGCAGCGCGTGCCTGCTAGTATGAGGCCGCAGAAGAACCTGAGACCGATCGCTGATGTCCGAAACCAGATCCATCTCCGGATCGACGCGGCAGCTGAGTCGCGTCGCGCTCATCTCCGCATGTGGCGGCGCGCTGTTGGCGGCCGGACTGGCCTACGACCGACACTTCGAGCCGGTATCATCGATGTGGCTGCATTTCGGGCAGCTCGCAGTGCCGCCCGGACTCGCGCTCGCGGTGGCGCTTTGCACCGGCCTCCTGATCTCGTCGGCTCGCCGCATCGGAACCACCGCACTGTTCGCGCTCGCCATGACGAGCATTGTCGGGGTACTGCTCTGGCAGTCGCGATCGGCAACGGACAGCGAGCAGACTGCGATGCGGGTCGAGGATGCCGCGCGGTCAATTCGCTTCGGGGTCGTCCACAGTCTGGATGACCTCAAGTCGGAGTTGTCGGCAGCCGGGGTGCGCTGGGCCGATCACGTCGACAAGACGGGAAGCTCCTTCACTCCGCGCGGTGTCGAATGGCTCGCGCCCTACACCCGCTTCGACGCTTTCGGCTGGATCGGCGCGGACCGCGCACTGAACACGTGGCTTTCGCGGATCGAGGGGCAAGAGACCGCCCCGGCGCTGGTGCCGCTGCTGCGGACGCCGGTGGTCCAGAACGCGATGAGCAGGCACACGGCTGCACTCGGCGAAGGAGAGGAGATCACCCGAGACAGCGGCGCACTCATCGTTGCCGCCGACATTACCGACAACGGAAACCGCCGCGGCACGGCGATCGCGCTGGTGACGCCCGAGACTCTGATTACCGGGGTTCTGGCAAGACTCGAGATGAATCACGGGGTCGTCATCAGCGATGGCGACGGGCGCACGCTTTTCGACGGACGCAGCGCCGACCTCGACTATGCCGCGCAGTTGGCAGCGAGCACGCAACTCGACACCCACGACCTGACATGGCAGCTGGACGTAATTCCGACTGCCCGTTGGGCGGCAACCGAAGAGACCGTTGCTCCCGAGGTCGCGCTGGCTGCACTGCTCTTGCTTGCACTCGCGATTCTCAAGACCGGGTATCTCGCGACGCGGCGCGAGACCGACGCCAACGGTCGGGTTTCGGGCACCCCCTCCCATTTCACCTCTGTAGACCACTCCCCGCTGCCTCACGTGATCACGGACCGCAACGGCATGATCGTCGAGATCAATGAAGCTGCGACGCAGACCCTGGGGAACAGTCGCGAAACTCTCGTCGGACGCCACCTCGGCGAGCTGCAGACGCGGGACACCACCGGCGATGACCGCAACCGAACCGATCCGCTGAGAGATGCCTGGGCTGAGCTGCGAGCTGGAGGAAAGCCGGTCTCGCTCGAGGTCAGCCTGCAATGCGGTTCGCGCGCCCCGCGTGACTTCAGCTTCCTGCTCAAACCCTCCCGGCGCGGCCAGCAGGACGCGGTCGTTTGCGCGCTGAGAGAGCTCGAGATGACCGGCAGCGCCAGCGATGCGGCCGAAACCGCGGCACGGATCGAAGACCTCGAGCGGCAGCTCGCCGACAGCCGGCAGCAGCTCGAGCAGACCGGCGAGAAGCTTCACGAGGAACTGCGCAAGGAGCTGCGCGATCAGCAAACCCGGCTCGGAGAGTCGCAACAGCAGTCCCGCGACTATGAGCGAGAGCTCGAGAGCTCGCGGCAGGAGCTCGCGGAGCGCGAAGCCGAGCTGGAGAAAGCACGCGAGGAGCTGGGCGAGCAAAGCCGTCAGATCGAGGGCAGCGGCCACGCGCAGCACGAAAGCGACGGTGAGTTCGAGGCATCGCGGGAGAAGCTGCTCGAGAACCAGCGGCAGCTGGAGCAGACCAGGCAGGAGTTGCTGGACAGGGACGAGCGTCTCGAGGACAGCCGGGAGAAGCTGCTCGACAGCGACAGGCAGCTTGAGAGCGCACGACAGAAACTGCTCGACACCGAAGAGCGCCTCGAGGCGGTTCAGCACCAACTGACCGAAAGAGATCGAGAGTTCGAGCGCTCCGAGGAGCGTTACCTCGAAAGCAGCCGAAGATTGGAGGAGTCGCGGAAACAACTCGCCGAGCGAGACCGACGGATCGAGGAGATCGGTAAGCGGCGATCAAGCGATGCAAGACAGCTCCAGCAGGCAGCGGCGGATCTCGGCAGGTACGCGTTTTTCTGCCGGACTGAGCCGCCTCAGGTTCTCTGGGCGAGCCCGGCGCTCGAAAAACTGCACGGCGTGACCACCGACCAGGTCACCGCTGCGCCGACGCTGATCACAGACGCGTTGACACCGGCCGACTCGGAAAAGCTCCTGACCGCGTTTCGTGAAGCGCGGCACGCTGCCGGAGAAGTAGAGTACGACGTCGAATCCGCCGCTGGCGAGACTCTCCACCTCCGCACACGATTCGCCCCGATCGCGGACGCCGCAGGCGAAGTCCGACACATCGCAGGCCTCACCGAGGACATCACGCAGCAACTGCGTAGCGATACAGATCACAGCTACGGGCTGGAGTGTGCCTCGGTGCTCGGCCGGCTGGCGTCCCGGCTGAACGGTGTCGACAGCGACGAGATCGACACCGAGATCGGCGCTGCCCTTCAGGCCCTCGCGACGCTGCTCGACGCGGGGCACGCCTCGATCTGCATGGTCGATGAATACGGCGAGTCCGCATCGACCCTGTGCAGCGCCGGGAGCGAGTCTCCCGCCCCGGCTTCAACCGGCCAGCGGCAGAGGCTCGACGAGCTCGATGCGACCCGGCTGCGCTGGCTTGGCGAGCTGACGGCGATGGGAAGAACGCTCGTCCTGGGCAGCCTCGACGAGGTTCCCGCAGAGGCAGCCGCAGACCGGAGCGCGCTGGCAGCAGCCGGCGTCACAGCCCGCATCCAGGTTCCGTTGCGCCGAGTCGACGGTCGTACCGGCGCGCTGATCATCGATTCGGTGAAAGGCCCGCGTGACTGGAGCGAGACCGAGCGATCGACCGTGGCAATCGCTGCCGCGCTTGTGGCCGGGGCGCTGGAGCGCGCGCAGATCCGTTCGCACGAGGGTTCCGGGCGCAGCCTGTCGGCGGACGAGAAAACCGATGACCTCCATGACCGAACGCTGCGCAACCTCGGCCTGTGCCGGACTCAGCTCGGTGAGCTTCAGGCCCGCATCGATGATGGCGCGGACGAGGACCCGGCCGCGCTCCATACCACGCGACAACTGCTCCGGGATACCATCGAGGACGCGCGCTCACTGGCCTTCGAGATCACTTCGCCGATGCTCTACAAACTCGGCCTGCGCGCCGCGATCGAGTGGATCGCCGGCCGTGTCGGCGATCCACACGGCGTCCGGTTCGAGGTGATGGACGATGGCACAGACAAGCCGGTCGAGGAGCGCGTAGCGGTTACAGTGTTCCAGGCCGCTCATGCGGTTATGACCAACGTCGGCAAACACGCCGGTGTGAACCATGCGGTCGTCAGGCTCTCGTCGCAGGACACGATGCTCATCATCGAGGTCATGGATGCCGGCCACGGATTCGACCCCACGCAGCTCGGCGCGACGCCCACAGAAGAGTCCCCTGCGCACGAGTCCGATCAGGACCTGACCAGCGTTCGCGAGAGCATTCGACGAATCGGCGGCGATCTCGAGATCGACTCGACGAGCGGTCACGGCACGCGGGTTGTGCTTCGAGCGCCGCTCGCGAATGCCGAGCACGCTTCGGCGAGCTGATCGCTCGATCGCTCGCGCGCTGCATGGCTGCACGCGACGTCTCTGATCAGCGACGCTTCGGCCTGCCCGACCGGAAATCGCCCCGCCCGCTCTGCCCGCCCGGCCTGCTCGAACGCGTCGGCTGTCGAGCAATCCCGCCGCGGTGGTAACGCCCGCGGCCTTTGCGCGAGCCGGTGACCCGGTGCCGTTTGACGTCGAAGCCGGCGCGCTGAAGCCGCCGCGTGAACCCGGGATCATCGTCAAAAGACCAGATTCCCAAAGCCCCACCCGGCGCCAGCCCATCGAGCGCTGCGCGAAGACCGTCGCGATCGTAAAGGCGGTCGTTCGAGGCGTGGGCGAGCGCGTCCGGGCCGTTATCGACATCGAGGAGAATGGCGTCGTAACAGGCGCGGGCACCGCGGATCGAATCAAACACGTCACCGATCCTCAGCTCGCAACGCGGGTCGCGCAGCGGATGACGGGCCAGACCGGCGAGGGTGACTTCGTTCCAACCTGCCACGGCCTCGACCAGTTCGACGACTTCGACGCACGCCTCCTGCCCCACCGAAGACAGCGCCGCGCGAGCGGTGAACCCCATCCCGAGACCGCCGACGAGTACGCGCGCCGGCTTCTGGCGCGAGATATGAGCACAGCCGAGCTCGCCGAGCGCGGATGCGGAAATCGAGTCGTCGCTCGACATGAGATCGTAGCCGTCGGCTCGAATCAGGTAGCTCGGCCCGCGGCGAAGCAGCTCGATACGCGAGCCGTCCGGTGCCTGTGTCTCATCGAGACGCTGCCAGGGTTCCATCTCGGGTGGCTACCCCGTGCGACGCGGCGGGTAAAGCGCCGGCGCAAGGTGTGCGTTCTCCGACCGCACGGTTCATCTCGCCTGTCCCGAACGCGACTTCGTCGTATACTCGTTGGCCACAATGATGAACGAACCGAACATCAAACGGATCAAGCCGCGCCTTCGCGGCGAACTGCATCGATATGCGTTCTTTGCCTCGCTGCTGCCCGGTGCGATACTGATCGCGGCGGCGCCATCCCGGCGCGCGGCCGTTGCAGCGGCCGTGTACGCCACAAGCCTCGCGGCTCTGCTCGGCACCAGCGCCCTGTACCACTGCAGAAACTGGGGGCCACGAGCGCGCTTCTGGATGGCGCGATTGGACCTCGCGATGATCTTCGTGCTGATTGCCGGGACCTGCACTCCAATTGCGCGGCTGGCGCTCGCCCCCCCGCTTTCAACGGTCGTGCTGGTCTCGATATGGACTCTCGCGCTGGCGGGGTCGGTGCTCAAACTGTTCTGGACGAGAGCGAGCAAGGCGGCCAGCGCAGCGGTTTACGTCGCGGTGGGATCGGTCGCTGCGCTGTTCCTGCCGCAAATTCACTCCGCTATCGGTGATACCGGGACCGCCTTACTGATATCGGGAGGGCTGCTCTACATTCTGGGTGCGGTTGTTTACGGCCTCCAGCGGCCCGACCCGCTGCCGGAACTGTTCGGTTATCACGAGATCTTCCATGGCCTCGTAGTCGTCGCCGCAACCCTCCACTTCGCGGTAGTAGCAGCATACGTCATCCCGGCCGGCTGACGACGTGCCGGCTCAGGCGAACTCATCGAGCAGTTCTCCCCAGCTGATCAACGATGTGAGGCCGAGGAAGTTCTGCCGCACCTGCTCTCGCGCCGCCTCACCGATTCGCGCCGCTCGATCGCCATCCTCGAAAAGCCATGCGAGCGCCGCGCTGAACTCCGCAGAACTCGAAGGGTCGGAAAGCAGAACACCGGATTCACGATTCACTACCTGGTCCTGGATGCCGCCCACCGCGCTGGCGAGAACCGGCCTGCCCTTCCACATCGCCTCGGTGACCGTCAACCCGAAGCCTTCCCTGATGCTTTTCTGGACCACGACAGAAGAGTGTCTCTGCAACGCGTTCACGATTGCGGCGTTCTCTTCCATGTCATCCATCGGGATCGACGCCAGGTGAACACGCGAGCGGATACGGTCGTCGAGTCGCCGCCAGACTTCGACCACGGAATCGAAAACATCACGTCCCTCAGGGTCATCGGAGACGGATGTGCAGTCGGGTCCGGCGAGTACCAGGTGACAGCCGTTGTCATGCCCCCCCTCCTCCACGAAATGCTTGAAGCCATTTATCACACCGACAGGGTCTTTGAGCCGATCCCATCGCGACACCTGTGTGACAAGCGGCGTTTCAAGCCTCGGCGCAGCGCCAACGCGGAAGAAAGAAGCGAGACGATCCACTCTGGCCTCGCTACCGTCGGTTCTTGTGAAGGTTCTCGCCGAGTTTTCGTCCGACGCTGTGTCCCCGTTCTCTACCACGCCGAGCAAAAAGCCACAGTGCGTCAGGATGGCTCTGACCGAGTCAGGTGCCATCACGTGGTTCTTCGGTGAAAAGGGATCGATGCTCGGCGGAATGATGCGGACGCCATGCACCGGGAAATACTCGGGCACGTAGTCGGCCCTGGAGAACACTCCGGCCCGCGCCCTCGTGATGTACGGTTCGAGGAAACGCCAGCCGCGCCGGGAGTTGTCGTTGACGTGTTCCGTGCCGATGTGACATCGCCAGATGACCGCGTGCCCAAGCTCAGCGAGCAACGGCACCAGGCCCGCGGTCTGCGGGTCGTGAAGGATGAACACGTCGCGCGCCCCGACTCTCTTTCGCAAATCATCAAAGTTGTCGGCTGAGATGCTCTCAAAGTGCCGCCTCTCCGCGTCCCCGAGATCCGAACCGTCGCCGTCTGAGCCATGAAGGGCGTTATGAATGCGCTTCGTGATACGGAAAAACTCTTCATCCCCCGAAATGACAAGCCAGCGTGAATCCAGTCCCGCGCCCCTGCCATACCCGACGAGTTGATGAAGCATCTCCGCGACACCGCCGCCGACGGCAGTCGAGTTGACGTTCCAGACAACCCGGCCATGAAACCGGCGCCGGAGCTTCTCGGAGACTTCCAGCGACTCGGCGAGCGACGATTCCGGGACTACGCCACGGTAGCGCTCGAGGGGCATCTGGCTGATGCGGATTTCGCTGATCACCGATGTCTTCTTGTTCGATCGGCGTCGAGACTCAAACGACTCGCTCCAATCTGCGGGGAATTTCGACCATCAGTCGATTTCTAAAATGACTGCGACGACAGCCAGGTCGATTCCCTGGTAGACCGTCATCCGCAGAACGTCGGCGACGCGGTCGAGCATCGCGAGTTCGATCGCAATGGATCGATCGACGCGTCGACCATCGCCGAGAAGACCGAACTCGTACACCTCGCGCAACCAGCCGAGCTCACACTGATAGCACTCGGCCACACCCTCGAGCGTCATGTAACTCTCGCCCTCGATGATCAGGCGAACTCTGCTCATGAGGCTTCCCTGATTCGCGCGCCGCCGCTCACGCCGGCACCCCGCCCGGCGCGCTCGAGCAGCTCCCGCTGCTCCGCGTCGAGATTGTCGGGCAGCGCGAGGCGAACGACCGCGTAAAAGTCGCCGCGCCCGCCGCCGGCCCGCGCTAACCCCTTGCCTCGAACCCGCAGACGCATGCCGGACCGAGATCCCTCCGGGACGCGAACGCTGACCACCCCGTCGGCGGTCATCACGTTGGCCTTGCTGCCGGCTACGGCTTCCCACGGAGCGACCGGCACCTCGGCTTCGAGGTCATCGCCCTTCACGGTGTACGTGTCATCGGAGACAATCCGCAGATTCAGATACAGATCGCCCTTCTCCGCGTCGCCCTGACCGGGGTGGCCGAGTCCGCGCAGACGCATCGTCATGCCGTCCCGAACCGCCGACGGAATCTCCAGGTCGATGACCCGCGATTCGCGCACACGCCCGACCCCGACGCAGGTCGGACAGACGTTCTCGCCGACGAAACCGACCGCAGCGCAGCGCTCGCAGGTCGAGACGGTCGGGACCTCGAAACGATTTTTGCCGCCGTGGATGGCCAGCGTCGCCGGCAGCGCCAGTTCAGCGCGGACATCCGCCCCTCGATGGGCGAAGCGCGCGTGGCGCGAAGGGCGCTCGCGGTGCGCCGAACGCATCTGGTCGCCGAACATACTCTCGAAGAAGTCAGAGAATCCGCTGTTGCCGAAGACCGCCTCGAACTCCTCGGGAGTCATCCGTCGGGCGCCGCTTTCGCCCTGCGGCGGTTCGAAATCCTGACCGTGCTCCCAGTTTTCGCCGAAGCGGTCGTATCGTTGCCGTTTGTCAGGGTCGGACAGGACCTCATTGGCCTCGTTTACCCGCCGGAACATCTCCTCGGCCTGCTCGCGATCGTCCGCGTCATGCCTGTCGGGATGCCATTTCAGGGCGAGCTTGCGGTACGCCTTCTTGATGTCCTCGGGTGTCGCATCACGCGCGATACCGAGTACTTCGTAGTAGTCCTGAAACTTCACCCGATGTTCCTGCACTTACGTACATAACGCATGCGTGGCCGGAGTCCATGAAGAATCTTCACTTCATGACGCTCAGCGAGCCGAACGAGCCTCGAGACAGACCCCTCAGGTCACCGGTCAGACCGTCTCGCCGGCGCCGAGACGGTCGCGCAGTGCGCCCGCGCGCCGGCGCACCCGCCGCAGCTCGGCCGCGTCCATCTTTCGCAGGTTCGCGTACATCATCGCCATCCGATGATTGCGGCCCAGCTTCTTGTCGTTGCGCGCGAGAAAGTCCCAATCCAGGGCGTTGAACGGGCACGCATCGTCGCCCTCACGCTTTCGCGGATCGTATCGACACCCTTTGCAGGCGTCACTCATCCGGTTCACGTAGGCCGCACTTGCCGCGTACGGCTTGGTCGCGAACACTCCGCCGTCGGCGTACAGAGCCATCCCGAGGACATTTGGCGCGACCACCCATTCGTAAGCGTCGATATATGCAGCCCGATACCAGTCGTTGACGGCCTGCGGCGACAGGCCCGCGAGGAGCGCGAAATTGCCGGTGATCATCAGTCTCTGGATGTGGTGATTGGCCGCGTTATCGATCACGGCCTGAACTGCGTCGCCGACGCAGGCCATGTCGGTGGCCGCGTTCCAGTAAAACTCAGGGAGCGGGAGCTCGGCGCCCAGCTCGTTCGACTCCAGATAGCCCGGCATTCGCGACCGGTAGACGTGGTAGATGAACTCGCGCCAGCCGAGGATCTGCCGGATGAAGCCTTCGACAGACTCCAGCCTGGCGCCGCCGTCCCGGTAGCGTTGTTCGGCCTCCCGGCAGACGTCGAGCGGGTCGAGCAATCCGACGTTGAGCATTGCCGCGAGAAAAGAGTGGTACATGACGCGCTCACCGACGACGATTGCGTCCTGATAAGGGCCGAACAGGTCCAGCCGTACATCGAGAAAGTCGGCCAGGAACGCCTCGGCGTCCGTGCGCGTTACCGGCAGCCGCATGCCACCGGCGCTCCCCATGTGATCGGGAAACTCGGCCTCGACGTGCCGGGCCACGTCCGTCACGCTTCGGCGCCGGCGTGGCCAGGCAACATCAGGAAAACGATGACCGGCAGGTGCCCGCTTGCGATTGAGCTTGTCGAAATTCCACTCGCCGCCCGCCGGCCCGTCATCATCCATCAGAAGCCCGGTCTGTACCCGCGCACGGCGATAGAAGTCTTCCATACGCAGGATTTTGCGACCGGATGACCACGCCTCGAACTCCGAGTGGTCGGTGATGAACGAGTTGTTGTCGGTGATCTCGGTGGCAGCCCCGGCCCGTTCGCACACCTGGGACAGCCGGCTCGCGTTGCCGTGCTCGGCAGTCTCCATGATCCGAACTGCGGATGGCGCGTGTGCGGCCAGGTGCTCGGTCAGCGCGGCTTCATAGCCGTCTGCGCCGGCGCGGTAGTCGACCGAGTAGCCTGCACTGCGCAGCTCCCGTGCGCGCTCTCGCATGGCCGCGCGGACGAAAGTCAGCTTCTGTTTGTGAAAGGGAAGTTGGCGCGCTCGGCGGCGCGACTCGACCATCAGGATTTCGCACTCTCCCGGGGCCAGGCCCGCAAGCGACGAGATGCCGCGAGCCAACTGG
>CAXQPB010000070.1:0-4793 GCA_964225545.1 Candidatus Nitrosopumilus sp.
CTCACACTGCGGTTAGCCTCATGAGTACGCCTGAATTCGCCGATCGGTCAGCCCGCAGGGGCCGATTCGAGAGATCCGGTGTTACGGTCCGGATCGCTTCGGCGTAACTTGCCATGACCCGTTCTCACGCAGCATACGATCTTGCGTCCCGCCTTGCGGCCGGCGTCGTGTCTTTCGTTCTGACTCTTTCGGCGCCGGTGGTCTCAGAGGCAGACTCGGAGAAATGTCGCGCGACGATCCTGACCGCTTCGGCCGGGTACGCGGATGCTCGCGCGAAATCTCTTTCCAAATGCGAGGATCGCATACTTGCCGGCAAACTCGACGCGGCCACGGTCTGCTCCGCCGATTCGGCGACGAATGCGCGGATCGATAAAGCGGCGGCGAAGTTGCACCTCAAGATCGACGCTGCCTGCGGAGGTCGCGACCGTGCGTGTGGTGACGGTGGCGACGACGTTGACCTGACATCGGCGGGGTGGGGGAGCGGAAGCTGCCCGGACATTGCGCAAAGCGGATGTACGATGCCGATCAACAACTGCTCGGATGTGGCGTCCTGCCTCGAGTGCATCGGCGACGCCGCGACCACCGGAAGTCTGAATCTCGTTGCAGGCGAGATGAACGTCACGCCCTCGCGAAGCCGTGACGTGGCAAGCTGCCAGCGCGCAGCAGTGAAGCAGTACGGCAAGCTGTTCAGCGCGCGAGTCAAATACGGGAGCCGGTGCTGGAGAAACGTGATCAAAGGCAAGGCTCTGGCTCCGTGTCCGGTCCCGGGCGACGGCCGCACCGGAGAGGTCCTCGATGCGGCGACCGACAAGTTCGTCTCGTCGGTCTGCCAGGCGTGCGGAGGGTCCGATCGGGCATGCGACGCGGCGGTCGGAGATGCCGCCGGCAGCGGGGCCAACAACGACCTCGCCATCGCGGAGATCGGGGCAGCGGGAACGTGCGAGGACTGGGTTGTACCGGTCTCTGCCGAATCGTGTTCGGGGCCGATCGCGAACGTCAGCGACTTCGTGAACTGTATTCTTTGTGCTGTGTCGTACACGGCGAGCTGCGCCGAGACCGCGGCCGTTCCGTCGGAGTCGGCCTATCCGAGCGCGTGCAACGACTCGACGCCGCCGCCGGCCGCGACCGATTACTTTGTGGACAGTCTGAGCGGAGACGACAGCAACAGCGGAACCGAGATGGGGGCTCCGTGGCTTACGCTGGCGAAGGTGACGGCTGCAACCTTCCGACCCGGCGACCGGGTTCTGTTCAGGCGAGGCAGCAGTTACACGGGCTGTGTGACCATCAACGGAAACGGGTCTTCGGGCGCCCCGATCACGGTGGCAGCCTACTCGAGCGGAAACGCTCCGTCTTTTACCAACCCCGACCCCGATGAGTGCGACGGCAACGCCATGAGGGTCCGTGGTGACTACCAGGTCGTCGAAGACCTGTACTTCCACCACACCGCGCCGGCGCCCGATGACTCCGGCTTTGAACGAGTCTGGGCCGCCGGTGCGCTGCACGTCAGCCCGGGCAACGATCATGTCATCATCCGCAATAATGAGTTCGCGAGCACCCCGAAGGCGATCCAGTCTTACAGCCAGCACAGTCTGATCACGGGAAACTACATTCACGACACCAACACTGCGCAGTCCGGCGGCATGCTCTCCGCTCCGTGGTGGGGCCCGATTGGAATCCAGCTCGGGATCGGTAATCAGGAAGTTTCCTGCAATACGATCGAAAACATGTACGCCGTCGGCGGCGAGTTCGGAGCCGATGGCGGCGCGATTGAAATCGACGACGGGCGTAACCACAAGGACAACATCCACATCCATCACAACATGACCTCGCGGAACATGGGCTTTATCGAGGTCAGCTGGTGGGACGACATCGCAAAAATGGCCTCCAGCAACATCTCGATTCATCACAACACGAGCCTCGACTTTCAGTCATTCGTGCTCTGGTGGGCTCCCACGACGGGAAGCGTGATTGAAAACAATACGATCATTCGGACCGACAATGAATACACCGGCCCGTTCGCCGGGGTGTTCTTCATGGATGCGCCGCCGTCGGATATTCAGCTCGCTAAAAACATCGTCGTGACAGACAACGACCTGACCGAAGCGATCTTCGTCGAAGGGTTCGATGGCGGAGTCGACGATGTCGACCACTTCGACAATCTGTACTGGGACATTGTCGATGGAGTGGTCGATCTGGGCCTGCCGTTCGGGGCTGGAGAGGTCGTGGCAGATCCGATGTTCGTCGATGCACAAGGCGGCGATTACCGGTTACAGCCGGGCAGCCCGGCGGCCGGCTGGGGGGCGTGGGTGGAAGACTGACCGGCTTGCCGGAAGCCGGGCTGGTAACGGGCTGACGGTTGAGCTTGGCAGACGGGAATCTGTGCATTGGGCAATCGCCGGATCGATCAGCGATCGATGTCTGACGCCGAAACTCCCTGAAAATCGTCCGTCTATGGGAAGATCGCTTCGCATCGCGAGAGACGCGTAAATAACGTAGACCGTTCGGCGAAGTCTGAATGGTTATGGCGCTCAGGTTGCCAACGATGCCGACGACGATGGCATCGTTGCCCTTTGCCAGGCCAACCGTTTCCTGCAGTGTAAAGTCGGCGATCACGTCGCTGCCAAGCGAGCCCGGGGCGGGTATTCGGGAGCGGGTTTGAGTGTGCGACAAGGAATCAAGCAGTCGCTCGGTACTCGGTGTCAGTTACGGGTTGGCGGCCTTTGCGCCTCTCCGCGGATTCGGTTGATCGCTGCACTGGTTGGTATCATGGTCCCAGTCGGTACCACCCGGCTCCGTCGGGTAAAGAACGAGTGTTTCTCAGTCCGCCGGCCGTGAGGCACCGGAAACGACGAAGCCGCTGCGAGATATCGGCAACCAGCGAAGGAACGAGGCGCTTGTATTGACCAAGCCGGAAGCACGAGGGAGGCCAGTTGTGACGTATCTCGAGCGCCCGTACGCGTTGAGTGCAGAACGGGTCCTCTCGTTGCTGGCTACGACGTCGACCGGGCTGGCCAACGGCGAGGCCGCGAAGCGACACAAGCAGTACGGTCCCAACGCCCTGCCTCGGAAGACGCCACCCGGCCTGTTCGAATATTTCGTCAGCCAGTTCAAGAGCCCCCTGATCTACGTTCTCGTCGTCGCCGCGCTGGTGTCGCTATTGATCGGCGAATACTCGGACGCCTTTTTCATCGCCGTCGTGCTGCTGCTCAACTCGCTCATCGGTACGGTCCAGGAATACTCGGCGCAGCGCTCGGCCGAGGGGCTGCAGAAGATGATGGTGACCCGAGCCAGGGTGCTGCGCGGCGGCGAGGCTTATCAGCTCGATTCGGAGGAAATCGTCCCGGGCGACATTGTCCTGCTGGAGTCGGGGGACAAAGTGCCGGCCGATATGCGCTTGGTCGAAACTCGTAATCTTGAAATCGACGAGTCGTTACTGACCGGCGAATCCCTCGCGGTCAGCAAGAGTGCCGATGCGGCGCTCGACGAAGCAACGGTGCTCGGCGACCGTTCCAACATGGCTTTTGCCGGCAGCCTGGTGGAACGGGGCCGCGCGCGCGGTGTGGTCGTTGCCACGGCCCTGGCGACGGAGCTCGGCGCGATCGCCGAATCGGTTGCCGACAGCAGCCGCGTTGCGCCGCCTCTGCAGCAGCGCATGCAAAGGTTTACTCATCGCGTTGCTGTATTCGTCGGCGTCGCGACGCTGCTCATGGCCGCAATCCTCTTGCTCAGCGGCATGCCGATGGTCGAGATTTTCCTGTCGTCGGTCGCGCTCGCGGTATCGGTGATCCCGGAGGGCCTGCCGGTGGCGCTTACCGTGGCGCTCGCCATCGGCATGCGCCGCATGGCAAGCCGCGATGTCATCGTGCGCCGCCTGATCGCGGTCGAGTCGCTCGGATCCTGCACCAGCATCGCGTCGGACAAAACCGGCACTCTGACGGCAAACCAGCTGACCGTGCGTAAGATCTGGTTTCCTGATCAGCCAGACTGGGACGTCTCCGGTCACAGCGATCAGCCCGACGGGGAAATCGTTCCGCCCACGGGCGAGGTGGATGACGCTCGCCGGGATCTTTTGCTGCGGCTCTGCCGGTGCGCGGTATTGGCGAACGAGGGATTCATCGGCCACCAGAACGGGCAGTGGGCGCACAACGGTGACGCGGTCGACGTCGCGATGCTGATCATGGCGCGCAAAGCCGATTGCAGCCGCTCCATGGTGCTCGCCGACTTTCCCGAGATTGCGACCATCCCCTTCGAATCCGAACGCCTGTACAGCGCGAGCCTGAATCGAATGAACGACAAGTCGACCGCCTTCGTCAAGGGAGCGTTCGAAGTGTTGCTGGAGATGTGCGCGACGATGGCTTCACCGAGGGGCGATGTACCACTCGACAAATCCGCCGTTGAGGTGCAGGCGCATCGACTGGCAAAAGAGGGATACCGGGTGATCGCATTCGCCGCGGGCGATGTCGAGATCAATGGACGTGAGAGGTTCAACCACCAGCAACTGACCGGTCTGACGCTGATCGGCCTGGCGGGTTTGATCGATCCGTTACGGCCCGAATCGAAGGCGGCGGTAGCGAGATGCCGCGCCGCCGGCATTCGCGTCGCGATGGTAACAGGCGATCACCCGGTGACCGCCTGTGCGATCGGCCGAGAGCTGGGCCTGCTCGAGAACGACAGCCAAGTGGTCACCGGGCCGCAATTGAAGGCGGCCGCGAGCGTTGACGAACGGGACCGCATGACGATCAACGCCAGGGTTTTCGCGCGCGTCGAGCCGACGCAAAAGCTCGATATCGTGC
>CAXQPB010000071.1:0-9965 GCA_964225545.1 Candidatus Nitrosopumilus sp.
CGGAAACTGGTTGGCAACCGCGGCAACCGGAGTGAACGACCGCATCCAGCCCGGAACGAATGGCGTTGTGCGATCGAAGCCGAGCCATGCCGTTGCTCCGAACCATACGATCGCCAGCGGGACAAGAAGAGTTACGAGTTTGTTCTCCAAGCACCAGCGAAGCGCAGGAAGGTAGGCCCTCTGGAACGCGCTGATGAGGCAGAGAATGCCTCCGATAAGTCCCCCGGTAAAAAGTAAATTCAGTAAGAGGCCTTTGTCTGGCCCAAGCGGCTCCCAGGAGCGAGTGAGAAGTATCGCCACTGCGGCGACCACGAAGTAGTTAGCGAGCGTTGGCGATATGGCACGGATACGCTCGGGCAGCCATGACTTCAGCAGGTCGAGAAGTGCAAGCGCCAGCACCCCCAATCCAAGCCAGAGGCTCCAGCGAGCCGCAATGTAGAGCGAAGCAAGCGCCAAGAGTCCGCTGATCATGCGCCGACGTCGGTCCGAGTCCACGCGGAATGTAAACAGCATGTGCGCGAGGGCGGGAATCAGAGTAAGCGCAACGAGCGCGGAAGCGAGCAGGGCGAATGTTTTCGTGTAGGCCAGCGGTTTGAAAAGCTTCCCCTCTGCCGCGTCGAGTGTAAAGACCGGTAGAAAGCCGATGACTGTGGTTGTAACGGCTGTAAGAACAGCGCCGCCGACGGCGGTACTCGCGCGATAGACGACTTCGAGCGTGTTTTCTTCGGGGTCGGCGGCGTCCAGTTCTTTTAAGATGTTCTCACAGAGCACGATGCCCATATCGATGATCGTGCCGACTGCGATGGCGATGCCGGAGAGTGCTACGATATTTGCGTCTACGCCGAACTGCTTCATACCAATAAAGCAGAGGAGCACCGACATCGGCAAAATGCTGGCGATGAGCAGGCTGCTTCTCAGGTGCATCACCATGACGACAACCACGAGCACAGTAACGAGGATCTCCTCTGCGATGGCGGTATTGAGCGTTCCCAGAGTCTCGTAAATGAGGCCGGTGCGGTCGTAGAACGGGACCACGGTTATCTGGCTTACGGTGCCGTCCTCGAGGGTCTTCGCAGGCAGCCCGGGAGCGATCTCCGCAATCTTCGTTTTTACGCTCTTGATCGATTCAAGTGGGTTCGCGCCGTAGCGAGTAACAACAACGCCACCTACGGCCTCCGCGCCTTCCTTGTCGAGGACGCCTCGTCGAAGTGCGGGGCCGCGCGCTACGTGCGCCACATCTTTGATGCGCACGGGTACGTTTCCCTTCGAAGTGATCGCGGTCTGCTCGATGTCATCGAGGGACTCGATGAAGCCGAGGCCTCGTATGACGTACTCGACCTTGTTTACTTCGATGGTGCGCGCGCCAACATCGACATTCGCGGAACGGACGGCGTTGAAGACCTGGCCGAGCGTGACTCCATACGCGCGCATCGCGTCGGGGTCGACGTCGATCTGATACTCACGCACGAATCCTCCGACCGATGCGACCTCGGCGACGCCGCTCGCAGATTGAAGCGCATAGCGGACGATCCAGTCCTGGGCGCTGCGAAGCTCATCCAGGCCCCATCCGCCGGTAGGGTTCCCGTTAGAGTCTCGCCCCTCGAGTGTGTACCAGAACACCTGACCGAGGGCGGTCGCATCGGGCCCAAGCGCAGGCTGAACAGCGTGCGGGATGGTGTCAGGCGGCAGGCTGTTCAGTTTCTCCAGGATGCGAGAGCGAGACCAATAGAACTCGACATCTTCTTCGAAGATTACGTAGATGCTCGAGAAGCCGAACATAGAGAAGCTTCGGATGGTACGAACGCCGGGGATTCCAAGAAGCGACACCGTGAGCGGGTACGTAATCTGATCTTGGACGTCCTGCGGAGATCGTCCCGGCCACTTGGTAAAGATTATTTGCTGGTTTTCTCCAATATCGGGAATGGCGTCTACCGGGACGGGGTCTCGCGGAAACGCGCCCAAGTCCCAATCAAAGGGAGCAACGGCTACGCCCCAAAAAATCGCAGCTGCAGTGAAGAGCACGACGACAAGCTTTTGTTCGAGGCAGAAGCGGATGACGCTTGCGAGCACTGAGCGGTCGGTTCTCAATGTTCGTGCCCCTCCATCGAGTTGTCACCATCGCTGACGGAGGTCTGGGGCTTGTGCGTATCGCGGGCATCGCCGCCGTGGTGGGCGTGGCCGGATACCGGCGCGCCGCCGTCGGGACTCATCATGCTTGGCTTGGCCATGATTTGTAGAGCGCTGTCGATCTTGAACGCGCCGTTCGTGACAACTCGCTCCCCCTCGCGAAGACCATCCCTGACGATGTAGTACTTGCCAACGCGCGGACCGAGCACCACCTCGCGACCTTCAAACGTGGGCTGGTCTTGACCGGGAACTCGAACGTAGACGACGGCGCGTTTCCCGGTAAGCAGCGGCGCGGTCGCGGGAATGACAAGCGGCATCTCCGCCGTGGCTTCGTTTGTAAGCAACCCGAGGTCTTCTGCTCGCACGAGTTCCATCCCGCAGATGTCGCACTGGCCGGATTCGTCTTTGACGATCTCAGGGTGCATCGGGCTTATCCACTTCCCGGCGAGGCTGGCGTCGATAACGCTCCCGCCGCGTGCAACGCGCGGCCGCGCCACCGCACGTACAAACATGCCGGGCTTCAGACGCCCATCGGTGTTCGGGACGTTCACACGAACCTTTACGGTCCGGGTATCTGCAGTCAGCACCGGGTCGATAAAGGAAATACGGCCACGAAACGTCTCGCCAGGAAGAGATTGGGTCGTAAACTCCACCTCTTCGCCGTAGCGAAGCCAGGGAAGGTCCGATTCGTAGGCGTCCAGCTTGACCCAGAGGCGGCTCAAGTCAGCGAGCGTGTAGACGCGAGTGCCGGTCTCCACGTACATGCCTTCGACGGCGTTCTTGTGAATCACGACGCCGCTTATCGGTGAGAAGATGGTGATGTGGTCAGCTGCGTTGCCTTCGTGCTCAATGCTCGAGATTTGCTCCGGGCTCATCCCCCAGAGGCGAAGTTTCTCTCGCGCTGCCAAGACGGTATCGCTGCTCACATCACGAACGAGCCGATTCTTGGATGTCCCCAACGCGCCTCTCGTGCGGATAGCTTGGATGAGCTCTTCCTGGGCGGTCAGAAGCTCTGGACTGTAGATCTTCACGAGGTGGTCACCCTTGTTGACCACAATGCCGGTGTAGTCGACGAAGAGCCTGTCAAGGCGGCCCGGGAAGTACGCGGTGATGTAGGCGAGCTTCGACTCGTCGTAGTCGATCTTGCCTACCATCGGGATCTCGGCTCTTGGCGCCTTTCTCTCGACCCGCACCGTCTCGATTTCTGCAAGCTTCGCCGCCGCGTCCGACATCGAGAGCAGTCGCTCGCCGGAAACGGAATCCGCAAGCTCATTACCTGCAGGGATAAGGTCCATGCCACAGATAGGACATTGGCCGCTACCGGGAAGGTTGATTTGAGGATGCATCGAGCACGTCCAACGTGTCTCCGTCACATGCGCGTTGGCGTCGCTCTCGGAGTTGACGTGTAAGTCCGGCCGTGGGCCATCATCGCCACCAACAAGTATTCCCAAGCCGAAGGCTACGATCACGAGAACCCCGACCAGGAGGGTGCGTAGTGACTCTGGCAGAGAACTCAGCGCTCGTGACGATCGATTCTTCATGGAGCCATCTCCTGCGCATCGGGCGCATGCGGACTGGCCTGGAGTTCTTCACCCGCGAGCATCTCGAGCCGAGCGACTCCCTGGCCGTATCGAGACGCAGCTCGTCGTTCGAGTAGCTGAAACTCGAGAAGGACGCGCTCCGCATCAAGGAGGTCGAGAAGGCTCACTTTCCCTCCCTCGAATCCTCTCAACGATGCGCGAAGTGACTCTTCCGCCTTCGGTATCAGGCTACCGCGAAAGAGTTCCACCTTCCTGTCCGCGTCCCGAACTTCGTATAGTACTTGCTGAATCTGGGCGGCAAGCACGTTCGCTTCGTCCGCCCGTCTCCGGATGGTAGCGGTTCGTCGTTTGGTCGCCTCTCGCTCTGCGGCTGAGTACTTCTCGTACCAAAGCGGGAGGTTGAAAGAGACCCTCCCGATCACCGCGTCTTGGCCGCTGTCCGGTGTAGACGGATTTATTGCGTCATCGGTAACGATGTAGTCCACGCCGAAAGTAAAGTCGGGAAGAAAGGCCAAGCGGGCTAACTTCTCGGCTGCGCGCTCTCTCTCGACATCGCTCTCAAGTGCTCGCAGGCCGGGGTTTTGACGATTCGCTCGCTCGAGCAATTCGGATTCCGGCAACTCGAGCGGCACAAGAGATACATCTGCCGGCCACGGTACGGGGGCATCCGGGGGGCGATCGAGTGCCGCGTTCATACGCGACGCGAGCGGCCGGCGAAGGTCTTCTAACGCCCGTAGTCGATCCTCGAGTCGGCCAAGCTCGACCTGGACGCGAACGACATCTGGATGGGAAGCCGCAGCGACCCGGTATCTTGCCCGCGCGATGCGTTCGAACTGGCGAAGGAGTTCCATGTTGTCGCGAGTAAGCTCGATCGCTGAGCGAAGGTAATAGAGCTCGTAGTAAACGTTTTTCACCTGATAGAAGAGCTCGAACTTCGCTCCCTGGTAACGCTCGTATTCTGCGTGAGCGGCCTGAGCCTCAATGTCGCCTCGTCTTGCAAGCTTGCTCAACCACGGGATGGTCTGCTTGAGCCCGGCCAGGTGTTCTTGCGGTCCGACGCGAGTCTCGACGGATTTGATGTAGTAGGCGTAGGTAACCGATGGGTCTGGAAGAGCCTTGACCTGAGGGATTCTCTCGAGCGCTGCCTGCCAGCGGTAGTAAGCCGCTTCCAGCTTTGGGCTGTGAAGGGCAGCGTATGCAAGGCAGTCCGCGAGGGAACTTTCCCCGGTGAGTTCGGTGGCAGCAAGTTCCGAGCGGGGCGCGCTCTCGCGCTCCCCGGTGACTCGTTCTTGTGTGACTGCCACGGGCACGGGGTCGTGAGCTCCCGGCCCGGAGCGAGCGCTGCACGCTACGAGCGACGTAGCTGCCAGTAGCACCACTGATAGCTCTGTGAGGGCGACTGGAACCGGGCGCAAAAGACGTCCAGGCCTGTTCTGATTCATCGTCTCCGGCCCCCCCCGTTTGGCGTCATTACCGATAGCAGATTTTAGAGCTGTTCTGGTTCTGCAACAAGGTATTCAGTGGTCTTGCGGCACCTGGGCTCAGTTACCCCGTTACGGACCTTGTGCCTGGAAGCAGAGGGCTCGAGAGGCGCGTCTGTAAGAAGTCAGGATGAGTGGTGAGAGTAGGTAGGACCAAGGGCAGTCAACGCAGCCCGAGCGACTGCTCCTCGACGACCTCGACTGCGTCGTCCGGAAAATCGATGGGCATCTCCAAAGAACCCGCCGTGCACCGCGGCCAATGAGACGAAGCGATTTGGCGTTGACCCGCTTCCGTGGACAGGCGGTGGCCAGGCCGCCCGGGCCGCCAAGCCGTAACGCCGCTCGCACATCGCGTGGTCGTAACCATCACCGACCGAATCCATCGACCGCCACACACCGGCACTCCTTGCAGCGAATGCCGAACGCGATCGACGTGCACTGCGTGAATTCAACTGGTCCGAGTGGTGAATGACTTCGCTCAGCGGCTGTTGGTCGGGCACGGACGAACACGCGCGTGGCGGTGCGGTCGGCGTCGCTCTTCAGCGACTCGGCTAGAGCCTCGAGTCGCGCAGCGTTGCGGCTGACGAGCAGCAGATCGTAACCGCGCTCCGCGAGCAGGCGCGACATCTCCAGTCCGATTCCTGTGCTGGCCCCGGTGATGAGCCCGAAACCCGGGTTCTTTTCCATCTTCGTTTTTTCCTTCGTTACGCCGGCGCAGTGTGCGTCGTGTTCATCGCGCCGGTTCCGGGCGTGCGAGTCCGTGCGGCGGGCTGGTGTATCGCAGGTGGCAGCGAGCGCGCGGAGTGGAACGCTTCGCAGTCCGCTGCAAGCTGCCGCACCTTTGACGTTGTTCTGCCGGGTAAACAGAGCCAATGATGCCGCCACCAGAGCGATCCCGCCGCCGTAATACGCCAGGGACTCGATGTCGTCGGTACCGACCGCCTGGCCGAAAAATGCGACGGCCGGCGCGGCGACGATTACGCCGACAATCGTGCCTTCAAGATCCTGCAAGCTGCGAATATCCAACCGTACCGGCAACTCGACTTCGGCTTTGCTGACGAAGAGCTTGTAGAGCCCGACCGCGGTAATGCAGGAGACTGTTCCGATCAGGAGGAAGTCGATGATCTCGATGACTGCCAGCGACTGATCGGTACGACGAGAGGGAAACGGCAGGCGGCTAAAAAGAGGTTCATCATCGGACGCAACGACAGGCGACCTAAGCGCCGTGTTTGGTCTGCGGCAAGGCATCGCGCGAATTCAGCGCGGTCGCTCGGCATGCGGTTTGGCGAATCTTCATCAGCGTCGGCTACGAACAAGTTGTCGGAGACAACTCGCGGTTCTTCATGTCTCGAAGCGGCGACAGGCTTCGACGTCGTGTTAGAGCAGGCGAATGCGGCGGAGCAGCGCGATCACCGCGACTGTGATACCCGCCGAAAGGGCCCAGAAGAACGTGTAGCCGTGAGCCCAATTGAGCTCCGGCATGATCTGGAAGTTCATGCCGTAGATGCCGCAGATAAAGGTGAGCGGTAGAAAGATCGCGCTGACCACGGCCAGGCGATTCATCGTCTGATTGGTCCGATGCGACATCACGGTAAGCGACAGATTGAGGGCCGATTCGAGAATTTCCCGGTTCGTCGCCAGGTCCGACAGGAGGCGTTCGAGCGTGCTGATCATGGACTCGAAGAAACCGAGCGTTGCCTCGCTGATCAGGTTCGTTTTACGCGAAGTGAGCTCTTCGAGTGCGCGCCGGACCGGCAGGACACGTCTGCGGAGATTCAACAGCTTCGCGGAAACAGCAGCGACGCTGTCGAAAGTGGCCTGATCGATTGCGGTCGCCAGCACTCTTCGCGTGTGTTCGACTTCCTCTTCGAGACGACTCTGGACCGCAACGAACTGCTCTACCTGCTCTTTGCAGATTTCATACAGCAGGAAGCTCGGGGTCTGCGCATGGCTCCGGAAGTCGTGCACGTAGTCGCGACGGACGGTCGCGAGCACCGCATTGGCGCCTTGACGCACAGTCATCAGGACACCTTCGGCAACCACGATTTCCAGCGGCTCGGCCGACTCGTCGGTTCGGCAGTGTTCACCGCCGACGAATGACAGATGCAGATGACTGGTCGATCGCTGCAGTCCGGGCGCTCGCCCGAAATGCCGCGTCTGGGCCGCGAAGATCTGCTCGATGTTGAGATCGCCACAGACCCCCGGACCGAGCCTGCGGCGTACCGAATCTGCATCGACTCGGGTCGAGTCAAGGTCGATCCATACGAACGTTCCGGAGGCTACCTCGTCATGAATCTTTCCTTCATCGACCTGACCGTGGGTCCGGTCTCTGAAATCGAAAAACTCGGCCTGGATTCCCTCTGACGCTGAAGCGGTTTCAGACACGTGTCGGTCCATTCCCTTGTACCCTGCACCCTTGCACTCGTGATAACCGCTCTCCGCCGGTCGTGACAAATGTCTAGGCCGTATCCGGAACTGGAGCCAGTGGATCGGACAGCGCGACGGCAATGCGGATAAGGCTTACTCCCGGACAGAGGCGGGTGCGGACGGGTATTGGATTGAGACCTGATCGGACAGGAGCCGCAGACCGAATACTGCAAAATCTCGAGCCCGCATCGGTTGCAGCGGTCTTGCCCTTGCCCCCCTCGTTCGAACCATCCACGTCCGTTGTTTGATGCAACTCAATGACGCGTTGAGCAAAGAGATGCTCCGCGAGAGTTGTGCTGCTGGCACGTATAGCCGCAATGCCGGAGTTGTAACGATTTCTCTCAGGGCAGCACTTCTGATAGCCCGGAAGCGAGAGGGACTGACCGATCCTTCCGCAACCCGGGACATCCGGCCGGGTGGAACATTCACACGCTTTTGCTTGAAGAGAGTTCCCGGGAGCGCTCCGATGAGCAGAAAGCACGGAGACACGCCATGGAAATATCGAAACGACGAACTTATATCATCGGGCTTGGCGCGGCGCTGCTCGGTCTTCTTGTCTCATCTTCAGATTCAAGCGCTGTGGGCGCCGAGGAATATGCCAAGAGCAAGCTTTGGGCGAAGCTTTGGGTGATTGCGGTCGGCGAGCCACTGGATGAGGCGGCCTTGATTATCGGCTCGCTTGAAGCTCAGACCGCGTACGCGCAGTGCCTCTTGAAAGTAACGTCGCTCGATACGGATGCGACCGAGTCTGATAACGACCACGACAGCGACTCGGGCAGTGATTCGGACAGCGACATTGGCGACAGTCCACAAGACTGCGAAGCAAGTCTGGACGCCGACATGCGAAGGACGCTGCAACGCGCTGGGGTCACGCTGCCGGTAGACGGTGATCTATCCGCCGAGGTGTCTGCGTGTAAAGAGACCATGCCGCTCGAGGACTGGCCTCGCTTCCTGGAAATGTACGTGCTTCGAGAAACATATGCCGAGCCGCCGGGACCCGCGGCCGAAATAATTTCGAGTTTTCTGACCGACGCCATGGTCGCTCTGGGCGCCGGTGAGGCGTGCTTCGCACTGTTCGATCGGGCGTTTTCGGAAGGCTGCTGCGATTGTTCACCATGGGAATGCTGCATCTGCCAGGATGGCCCCAGGTCTCTACGTTATACTGTCCCGTTTCTTCCCTGACTTTAAATAACGCAGAGTCCGGCGCTGTTGACCGCGCCCTCGTCCTCCGAGTCCGCCGAGTAGTTCTCAGCGATGGAGCGATCTACCGCACCTGAGGTTTGTTCGACAGAGAAGGTCTGCGTGACGTCTCTTTGCTCGGGAATGATCGAGACGTCGACCCCCAGGTAGTCATTCCCCTTTGCCTGAGTGCTCATCCACCTGGCCGTTTCCGGGATACGGAACCGCATCAGGGTCACATGCAGTTGATCCGGTCCGCCCCAGCTCCCGGATTCTCCCATCCAGCGCTCAACGGGGACTCTGACCTCGAACCGCCAGCGATGCGGGTAGCCCGCCGGTAGCAGCAGGCGGCTCGTGCTGTCACGCAACCAGGCCCCGTTCCAGCATGTCTAGCGGCATTTCATCGATGCGAACGTTTATCCGGCCGCGACCCCTTCAACCGCTTGCCTGAGCCCCTTTCCGAACAAGCTCTCGATTCGCGCCTTGGTTCGAAACACTCGATTCGCCAGACGATTCTTACCCATGACCTCGTTCTGGAACGACGGGCGGGCGTAGATTCTCCGGTACCACTCATGCAGCCGGGGGTGGTGACTTGCGACGGGATAGCCGCACTCGAGGAGCCGCAGGATCTTCATCGACCAGAACGCATCGGCGATGGAAACTTCATCGGACATGAAGAACTGCCTGCCATCTTTGAACGCGTCGTTCACTTCGCGAAAAGCCTCGTACAGTTTGATCAGGTGGTCGCGATAGACCGCCTCCGGGATCGTGCGATTGCTGTACCGCTCGTAGAAAGACACCAGATTCTCGCCGTCATCGCCCTGATGAGCCAATTCAGTCAGCTGGTGACGCTCTTTGGTATTCAGCATCGCCAGCCGGCCGAGTCCCCAGTAAAAAGTGACATAGCGGATAGACCGGTGAAGCTCCTTGGCCTGCTCGACCCGTTGCATAGTTGCGGTTCGCAGTTTGGGCTCCGTCGGAATGAGTGGGGCGCCACCGAACGCTTCGTCGAGGTATGCGATGATGTCCATGGACTCTAGGTAAAGCTCGCCATCATGCACCAGCGCGGGCACGACCATGTTCGGATGAATCTCCGCATAGGTTCGGGTCATATGGTCTTTCTTGACCAGGGAGACGATGCGGCTGACCCATCGGCCGGGCTCGCCCACGGATGCGGTCGGTGTTACAGATCGGAAGAGCACACGTCTGA
>CAXQPB010000072.1:0-12656 GCA_964225545.1 Candidatus Nitrosopumilus sp.
TGCTCGACGCGCTCGAGGTGCAGCTCGGAGACAAGGCGTTTTTCTTGTCCGACACTGTCGGGATCGCCGACCTGGCCGTGGACGGCCAGCTCAACACCATGCGCTCCGGTCCGACGCCGCAGTGTGAGGAGCTGATTTCGGATCGTCAGTGGCTGCGCGACTACTTCAAGCGAGTTGACGAAGCCTCGCGGCCGCAGACTCGCGGGACAACAGCCAGAGGTCTCAAGGCCGCCTGATCGACCGCCGGTCGCGAGCCGGTCAGACCATACACGAAGGGGGACAGACTACAGTGCCGAGATTCACGCGAGAGGAATTGCAGCAGGCTCTGGAGAGCTACAACAAGGCACGCGATGAGGCCTCGAAGACCGGGGACTGGTCGATCTGGGCTGCGGTCTTCACCGAAGACGCCGACTACATCGAGCACGCCTACGGGAGCTTCAAGGGACGTGCGGCGATCACCGACTGGATCACCAAAGTCATGGCGCCGTTTCCCCATATGACGTTTCCTCAGGACTGGGTGGCCTTTGACGAGGACAAGGGCTGTGTCGTCTTCCAATGCCAGAACCGACTCGAGCACCCGACCGATCCGGCCGGCGAGCCGTTCCAGTTCCCGAGCTGGACGCGCCTGACCTATGCGGGCAACGGCGAGTGGTCCTGCGAGGAAGACATCTACAACCCCGCGCGCGACGCCAATCGCGTCGTGGGTGCGTGGCTCAAGGCCGGCGGAAAATTCGAGAGCGATCCGCTCGTAGATATGGAGCATCACGGCTGACCCGGATCGACGACTACCGCAGCCCCCGTCTCCCGATCGCGATCCGCCTGGCCAACCGCTTCGGCGCGGGGCTGGCACGTCGAGCGTTTCGACTCGACGTCGACTCGTTGCTGCGCGCTGCGCGCACAAGAACGGGCCTCACCGACTTCGGGGACGACCGCTTTCTCGAACCTCTCGGCGTCCTCGTCGATTCGCTGGAAACCGAAGCGAACCTCAGCGCGTTCGGCAGACTGCTCACACAGCGCCTGCTCGTGCAGCTGCTCTCGACGCGGTTGCTGGTCGAGGATGCGCTCGCACGCAGGCCGGAGATCGTCGAGATTCCGGTTGAAGCGCCGATCGTCATCGTCGGGCTGCCGCGCAGCGGCACGACGCACCTTCACAACCTGATCGCCGAGGACCGCTCGCTGCGCTCTCTGCCCTACTGGGAGAGCCTGGAGCCGATGCTGCTGCCGGCCGAGCGCGAAAAGGTCGCGGCCGGCGCCGCCGACCCGCGCATCGAACGCTGCGCTCGCGCTGTGCGATTTCTCGATCATGCGATGCCGCTGCTGAGCGCGATGCATGAGATGACTCCCGACCACGTGCACGAAGAGATCCAGCTCCTCGCCGCCGACTTCTCCACGATGCTGTTCGAGAGCAGCTATCTCGTCCCCAGTTACCGGGAGTGGTACAAGCGCACCGACCAGACGGCCGCCTACGGCTATCTCAGACTGATGCTCCAGGTCCTTCAGGCTGAGCGCGGCGGGCCCCGCCGATGGCTTCTCAAGTCGCCGCAGCACCTCGAACAGATTCCCGCGCTGATGGCGACCTTTCCCGACGCACGAGTCGTGCGCACCCATCGTGACCCGGTCCGTGTCACGGCGTCGATCATGACGCTGGTCGCCTACGGGCTGCGCATGAACCACGGCGCGATCGATCCGCTCGAGATCGGACGCGTCTGGTCGGCTCGCGCGGAAGATCTTCTGCGCGGCGTGGTCCGCGATGCCGAGCACGTGCCGAACGGCCAGGCGTTCGATGTGAAGTTCCCCGAGCTCATGCGCGACAACATGGCGATGGTCGACCGGATCTACGCGTTCGCCGGCGGCGGCGAGAACGGCGTGACGGCGGCCGCAGCCCGGGCAGCCATGCAGACCTACCTCGACGAGCATCCGCCCGGCCGCCACGGCAGCATCGAATACCGGCTCGAGGATTTCGGCGTTGACCCGCTCGAGCGGCGGCAGGCGCTGCGCTTTTATCAGGAACGATTCCAGATCGACGATGAGTAGAACGGGCGTCAGCCCGGCGTTCGTGCGACAGTGCCGTCCTCGGCGTTGCGACGCATGATGAAGCCTGGCAACGCATGACGCCGAGACATCAAGTACAGAGACGAGGGATACAGCAGATGGGACAACTCGAGGGAAAGGTCGCGGTAATTACAGGCGGAGCGAGCGGCATCGGGGCCGCGACCAGCCGAACATTCGTGCGTGAGGGAGCGCAGCTGGTCATCGCTGACGTCCTCGAAAGCGACGGCGAGAAACTCGCCGATGAGCTCGGCGAAGCCGCGCTGTTCATCCGAACCGACGTGACGGTTGAGGCCGAGGTGCAGCGCGCTGTCGAGACAGCCGTCGAGCGATTCGGAGCGATCGACTGCATGTTCAACAACGCGGGCGCTGCCGGCACCGAGGCCGAGGCCACCGAGTTCGACGCCGGAGAGACCGAAGCCACGGTCGCGCTGCTGTTCAACGGCGTCGTCCACGGCATCAAGCACGCCGCGATCGCGATGAAAGAGCGCGGCAGCGGCAGCATTATCAACACGGCCAGTGTCGCCGGAATTCAGTGCGGGCTCGGCCCTCACATCTACACCGCCATGAAGTCCGCCGTGATCCAGCTCACACGCTCGACCGGAAGCGAGCTCGGCGAGAGCGGGGTGCGCGTCAACTGCATCTGTCCGGGCGGAATCGTGACGCCGATCTTCGGCCGCTCGATGGGCCTTGACGAGAGCCTCGTCAAAGAGCGCACCGCACTGCTCAACGAGGTCTTCTCGATGGGACAGCCGATCCGTCGGCCCGGACAGCCTGAGGACATCGCCAACGCCGCGCTGTTCCTCGCGAGCGATGCCTCGAGCTTCGTCAACGGACACGCGCTGGTCGTCGACGGCGGCCTGACAACCGGGCGCAGCTACAGCGAGACCCGCGACGCCTTCGACGCGGTCCGTGAACTGCTCGGAGCACCGCCGCGCAACTGATACCGGGTGGTACAGACACGCCCGGGCACTGGCTCGGTACGGACGCTGACCGCGGTGCGCAAACCGCGCCCGGCTGTTGCCGCGAGGGCCCGACCGGGTGAAGGTTGCGCGGTGAGAATGCGTATGGGCGAAGAAGCACGAATCTTCGAGATCGTCTTCCCGAACAACACCAACAACTACAACACGCTGTTCGGCGGGCACGCCCTGAGCCTGATGGACAGGCTCGCGTACATCGTGTCGTCACGCTTCGCGCGCAAGCACATGGTGACGGTCGCGTCGGAGAAGGTCGAGTTCCGGGCGCCGGTCAACGAAGGCGACCTCGTCGAGCTCGTCGGCAAGGTCGTCGCCGTGGGACGAACCTCGGTGACCGTCGACATCGACATGTTCTCCGAAGGCCTGCTGACCGGAGAGCGTGAACTGTGCACGACCGCCGAGTTCATCATGGTCGCCGTCGACGATGACGGCAAACCGACGGCGGTCCCCCAGGACTGATTTTCTCAGGCCCGCGGCACGACCGGCAGGCTAGAGCCCGGCGAGCAGCTCATCGCGGAAGTCGGGGTGGGCGACCGCCGCCAGCGCCCGCCCACGCTCTGCGACCGTGAGTCCGCGAAGTTCGGCCACGCCGTGTTCGGTGACAATGGTATCGACCTGATGCCTCGGTGTCGTCACGGCGGTGCCTTCGGGAACCGCCCTCATGATCCGTGAGACCATCCCTCCCGCGGTGGCGACAGTCGACGGCAGACACACCAGCGAGCGGCCGTGATCGGAGAACGACGCTCCGGCGATGAAGTCCTCGTGTCCTCCGACCCCGGAGAACTGCCGCCCTGCGATGGTATCGGCGACCACCTGACCCGACAGGTCGACAGCCAATGCACCGTTGATCGAGACGAAGCGCCGGTTGCGCGCGATCAGATCCGGCGTGTTGACAATATCGACGGGCAGGAAACGCACGTCTTCGTTGCCGTCGAGCCACTGGTACATCTCTGCCGTACCGAGCGCGAAGGTCGTGACCGAATAGCCGTCGTGAGAGCCCTTCTGGTTGGTCACTTTGCCGGCCCGCTGCAGGTGCATCAGACCGGTGGTGAACATCTCGGAGTGAATCCCGTAATCCCCGCCGCCTCCTTCCGCGAGCAGGCGAACGACCGCGTTGGGGATTCCGCCGATACCGGTCTGCAACGTCGCGCCGTCCGGTATCAGGGCCTCGGCCTGGCCAGCGATCTGCTGTTCGATCTGGTCGGGCTCGCTGTCGGGCAGCTCGGGCGGCGGCCGGTCATCGCCGATGACGACGTCGATATCGCCCTCCTCGAGCCAGTGCGGTGAAGCCGGCGGAACGCCCAGCGTCGCAGGCAGCTTCGAGTTGACCTCGACGATCAGCAGCCGGTCCGGGTCGCGCCCGCAACGGATCAGCTCGTCTACCGTCGCGCCGGCGTGCAGCGACAGGCTGTAGCGTCCACGCGCATCCGGCGACGCCACCGCGGTCGCCATCACCCGCGGTTTCATACGCTCACCGATCGCGGCGAAACGCCTGAAGTCGGCCGGTACGAACTGGACGTCCCGGCCGCGCGCGGCGAGGTCGCGCTCGACCGGCCCGAAGAAGCCGCTCCTCAGATGGACGCCGGGCAGCTCGAAGAGCTGATAAATCCCCAGCAGCAGAGCCGAGAACACATCGAGGCGCTCGAAGCCGTCGCGCCCGCCGAGCGCTTCGAGGAAAGCCGGCGGCTGGCCGGGGCCCAGCGGGAGGGCGAGGGAATCGGTGTCCCTGACAAGATCGGCCGCCTCGGCCGCGGTACAGACTCGCACGCACGAGTCAGTACGCGCGGACTTCCGTCCAATCAACCCCCGCGGCGTCCCGCCCCCTCCCCTGCGCCAGCGCGATCACCACATCGCGCAAGTCAGCGCCGGGCCGGTCAGGGTCGCGATGACACGTGACCAGGACCAGCGCGCCGGCGGTATCGGCCGCCTCGAACCGCACGTTGTCGGGGGCAACCACGCGTCGCTCGATGACGCGGTAGGAGACGCGGCGACCTTCAACCGATTCGAGTTCGACGAGATCACCACGATGCAGCTCGCGCAGCCATGAGACGTGGGTGTCGCGGTGACCGCCGATGACGGTGATGCCCGGCGTCGCGGGCGCCGCCGAGATCGCGACGTGCGATGGACCGAAGGCCATCGACTCGCCGCCGGCATCGGCCAGAACGATCTGATCGACAGCGAGCGCCGGCACGCGCAGTCGGGCGACCGGCCAGGTATCGGCCCACGGCCATGGCCTGATCTCTGGCGACGGACCGCCCCGCCGGTTGATCACTTCGCGAGCTTCGCGACCTGCACGCGTCCACGCCGCACGCATCAGCAACTGAGCCGTTACAGCCTTGGCCTGAATGTACGCGCCGTGGACCGTAAGCGCAGTGCCCGCGATCGCGAGCGCTGCCACGGTCAGAGCGATCGCGGCGCGTCTCGCACGGCGCGTCGGGAAGCCCCGGGACATGCTCACCGCATCACCCCCATGCACGGCGTGCGCGTTCGGCGAGCATCGCCGCGGTGAACAGCATCAGCAGGCCGACGATCAGCCGAGTCATCGACCCCGTGTTGCCCTGCGGCAGCGCGGCCAGCTGCAGGGCCGATGAGTCACCTCCCGCTGCTGCGCGCGGCGACACCGCGGCCAGTTCATTGATGACTGCCGTGTCCCAGGTCAGGAGCGGCCGTTCGCGCGGCTCGAGCGCCGCCGCGTGTCGCCACCCCGCAGGCGTGGCGGTACGTACACTGCCGCGCGCGAGCGGCTGGTCCGCGTCGCGAGCAATCTCGCTGTCGACCGCGATCAGGCTGGTGAACGGGCTCACCACTCCGAATGCGAGCGCGAGCTCGGCGGCGGTCTGCTCGGTGGCCGAGCGCTCGGAGGCATCGAGGTCACGGCGCGAGAGGCGGTCGGAGAGCGACTCGACAGTACGGGCAGCCCACAGCCTGGCGATCGCGCTGCCGCTGTGAGCAGACACGGAGTCGCCGGGCACACGAAGCTCCCAGCGCTTCCCGCCCGTCCGGCCGCGAACCGTCATCGCTGGCGCCGCGCCCGGGATTCGCGAGACGGTGACCACAGGCTCACCGGCATAGAGGTCGGGAACGCGCTCCGGCCACACGATCGCGTCGCCGGCGCTGCCATGGTCGATCTCGATGTCGGTGACGACGGGACGCTCGAGCTTGGCAAGCAGCTCGCCCATGCGCTCGGCGACCTGATCGGTTCCCGAAATGAAAACGAAACTCCCGCGTCCGGCCGCCGCTGCACGGCGCATGAACGAGGCGTTGGGCGCCGATCCGATTCCGACCGTGAACAGCCGGCTGTCGCCCAGCCTGCGCCCGATGAGCTCGAGCAGCTCGGTCTCGTTGCCGACCTGGCCGTCGGTGACAAAGACCACCTGACGCAGCCGGTCTGTGGCGGCGGGATCGAGCCGCTCGCTGCCGAGCGCGAGATCGAGCGCAGGGCCCATCTCGGTGCCGCCGTCCGCGCGCAGGTCGTCGACCCAGCCCAGCGCGGACTCGATGTTCTCCGCAGTCGCCGGCTCGGAGCGGCCGAAGACCGCCGAGGTATTGCTGTCGAAGCGGATGACATTGAAACGGTCACGCGGCGTGAGCCGCGCCAGCGACGTCCGCACCGCCGCCTTTGCCTCGCGCAGCGACTCTCCAGCCATCGAACCGGATGTGTCGATGACCAGTACGATCTCGCGCGCGATCCGTGCCCGTCGCGCCGACGCGCTCGCGGCGGGCGGCACCAGCATCAACAGCTGATAGCTGTGGTCGCCGCGGATCTCGGTATGCAGCCCGATGACCGGCGCGTTCGAGCGCCGCGGCGTCCACTCGAGAACGAACTCACGATCGGCATCGGCAGAACCGTGGGCAAGCGTGACGTTGTAGCGATCCTCACCAATACCCTGTGCGATGATTGCGTGGCTCGGGCTTGTCGGCGTGTCGATCGCGACACCGGCGTCGAGCTCGATGTCGAGTTCAACCGGCTCGACATCGGCGTCAGACGCGAGCGTGGCGAGCCCTCCGAAGCCGGGCGTGAGCCGCTCCGAGCGCCGTGCGCGGTCCGGCGCAGCCGCCGCGACGTCGATACCGGGGTGGCGCGGCGCGACGACGAGCGGGAAGCGCAGCGCGAACGTTCCCGAGTCGTAGCGAACGAGCGACTGGAATTCGATCTCGACAATGACATCGGCGTGCGGCGCGATGTTGGCGACTGCGCTGCGGAACACATCGGGCCGGCGCTGCTCGGCCACCACCGCCACTCGGCCGGCGTCGCGCGCCCGCCGGTACTCGGCCCGTGCGCGCTCCTTGCGCCGGATGCGCCCTTCGAGAGAGCGGTCGCCGACCTTCATACGGAGCGTATCGACGGCCGCCCCATCGGGGAGCGGGAATACGTAGACTCCTTCCAGCCAGCGATCGGTCGGGTTGTGAAAGCGCTGCGTAACGGTCGTGCGCGCGAGCACACCGCGGACATCGATCGAGATCCAGGTGCCGATGCGCGGTGCGCCGAGGTATTCCCCGGCCGCTTCGGTCCGGAAAAGAAGCCGCCCGTCGCCCGCATCGTCGGAGCTGTGACGCGACGGCGACCGGCGAGCCGAAGGCTCACCGAAGCCGCCGGCCACACGGTCGGGCACGGGCAGGGAGACTCTCGCGGACGGCTCGGAGTTCTGCGCGGCGACCGCGGCCGCGCCGATGGACTGCGCGCGAACCTCCGCAACTGCCAGCGCCGCGCTCACGACAACGCATATCGCTGCGACCCTGCGCGCCAGACCTGCTCGTGCGCGGATGCCTGCCCGGGCTTCCGTGCCGGCCGCCACGCGGGCCACGCTCCCGGCGCACTCACCGTTCTTAATACCTCGTCTCTTCATCCGTCAGTCCTCCCTGCGCGCGCGGTACCGCCGCGCCCATCGTGAGCAGACTGACTCATTCACATGCAGTTGCGTCGAAGACCTCGAGGTCTGTTCATGAAGAAGCGGTGCAGATCCTGTGCAGACGCACGGCGGCGTATCCGCGTTCGAGCAGCAGCGGCAGCCGCAGTTGCGGCGCTCAGACGACCGGGAGTACCAGCTCGAAGACTGCGCCGCGCGCCGACGGTTCGAGGCGGATACTGCCGCCGTGGCGCTCGAGGTAGCTGCGGACGATGGCCAGACCGAGCCCGGTCCCCTCGTCATCGGCCGCTGTGGTGAAGAAAGGTTTGAATATCTCACCGGCGATCGCCGCCGGAATCCCGCTGCCGTCGTCGGCGACCCGGACCCTGGCCCGTCCCTCTACCGCCGGCAAAACGGTGATGTTCACGCGCGACGCGCCATGGCGCACGCTGTTGTCGAGCAGATTGGTGAAGATCGTGTCGGCGATCGCCCGCGTCATCGCCGGTACGACAGGCGTCGCGGCGGTTGCCGCGACCGCAGACCCATCCGTCGCAGCAGAGGCGGACGGAGGGTTCAGGCTAACCGGATACGACACCCCGGAAAACACGACATTGAGACCGCGATCGGCGTAACGCAGCCGGATCTCCGCGAGCAGCTCGTCGAGGGCGAACGACTCGCGTTCCGGCACGACGACATCGGCCCGCGCAAGCTCGAGCATACTTCCGGTCACGCGCTCGAGACGCTCGGTCGCAGTCTCGATGTTCCCGAGAAAGCGCGCGCGCTCGGTCTCGCTCATGGTCGTGCCGTAGTCGCCAAGCAGCTCGACCGCCCCGCGAATCCCGCTGAGCGGTGTTTTGAACTCATGCGAAACGCTGCGTGCGAACTCTCGCAGGTAATCATCGCGGCGCCCCAGAGTCTGTGCGGTGCGGGCGAGGGTCGCGGACAGCTCGTGAATCTCTGCCGGCGCTGAGCCGGCGACCGGTTCGCTGCCGCGACGGTCGCCGCGTTCGACCAGCTTCGACTGACGGACCAGCGCTCCGACCGGGCCGGTGATCGCCACCGACACCAGCCACGCGAGCAGCACCGCCGCGACGAGCGCGAGCATGGACGAGGCGAGCACACGCCCGCGCCGGTCGTACAGCGCCTTCATCACGTTGCGCGGCGTGCGCCCGAGAACCACCGCGCCGACCACGCGGCCGCGAATCACCAGCGGATAGCCGACGTAAACCGTCCGCTCCCCGGCACGCGCGACGGTTGTCAGGCTCTTGCGCCACAGACCGCCGGGCAGCGGCGTCTCGGTGCGCGCCCGCATGACGCTGGCCGCGCGCCCGGACAGAGCGGACTCGACCTCGGGCATCCCGCGCGCGAAGGCCCCGCGCGCTTCGCCGGTCGCGGCGACCACCCTCCCCCACTGATCGACCACGCGGACACTCGACAGCATCCGCCGCTGCGCGCGCCGCAGCACCGGCTCCAGCGCGAGTCCGACCGTCTCCATCAGTGGATCGGCGGGTTGCAGCGCGGCATCGGTGGGGACCTCGTAACGCGGCACCGGCAGGACCGACTGGCGGGTCGGGTCGACCGTCAGCTCGACCGGCTCGAACGGACGCCGCCGCTGCGGCGACGCAGGGATCACATGCCGGTAGCCGCGCTCGTCCGCCCAGTGCTCGAAGCGCAGCTTCTCGCCCGCGCGCGCGCGAAGCGCGATCTGCTCGCTGAACAGCCGGTCGGCGACCGCCTCGATGTACGCCGCCTGGGCGTACAGCTCGGCCTCGGTCTGCCGCGCGAGCTCGGTCTGGAAGATCCGGTACATCATCAGCACCGGAAGCAGCAGGATGACGATCGCCAGCCCGGCGAGGACCGTACGCAGACGCGGACCGCGAATGTTGAGGGTCAGAGGCACGACCCGAGCCGGTAGCCGACGCCGGACACGGTCTCGATCACGGACTCGGTGCCTGCATCGCGGAACTTGCGTCGCAGATTGCGCAGATGACTGTCGATGGTGCGGTCGCTGACAACGACGTCGCCGAGCGCGTCCATCAGTCGGTCGCGCGAAAGAACATGACCGGGCCTGCGCAGCAGGGCGTGAAGCAGGCGGAACTCCGACGCGGTGAGCACGACCTCGCGTCCGTCCCACGACGCGCGATGCGTCCCTGCGTCCATCGCAAGTCGCTGGTGTTCGATGGCCGCACCGGCGGTCGCGCTCGGGTTGCCGGAAGCGGCGGCCGTCCGCGCCGCCGCGACCCGCCGAAGGATCGCCCGCACGCGCGCAACGAGCTCGCGCGGGCTGAAGGGCTTGGTCAGATAATCGTCTGCGCCGAGCTCGAGTCCGACAATACGGTCGGTCTCCTCGGCCAGCGCGGAGAGAAACAGTACCGGCGCATCGCTGTCCTTGCGCAGCCGCCGACAGACCTCCAGACCGTCGGGCCCCGGCGGCATCGAGACATCGAGAACGACGAGCGCGTGATGGGCAGGATCAAAGACCGAGAGTGCTTCGTCGCCGCTGCCGACCGCCTCGCAGGCGAACCCGTTCTTCTCGAGCGCGAACGCAACCGTCTCGCGTATACTGCGATCGTCATCGACAACGAGAATCGTTCGAGCGGCGGCCATGTGTTCGTCCCTGACCGCACGAGAATAGGCGCGCGCGTTCGCTGATCAAGTGGCAGGCGCGCTGCTGCAACGGAAGCCGCACAGCCCCTGAACGCGGCGGCCGGCAGCAGCTCGACGGTTCCGCGGCGGGCCGCCCCGTGATCTGCTGGTCACAGACCCGCGACGGGCCTAAACACCTCGGTCTGCATGACTGATTCGATCCTCATTACCGGCGCCTCGCGCGGCATCGGCCGCACCACGGCCGAGCACTTTGCCGAGGCCGGCTGGAACGTGGTCGCGACGATGCGCGATCCGGCAGACGGCACGGAACTGGCGACTCGCGCCAACGTCATGGTCACGCACCTTGATGTGACCGACGAGCAAAGCGCCCGCGACGCCGTCGCCGCCGGCATCGACGCCTTCGGCGCCATCGACGTCGTCTTCAACAACGCCGGCTACGGCGTCTTCGGTGCGCTCGAGACCATCGAGCCGGAAAGCATGCAGCAGCAGTTCGAGGTCAATGTCTTCGGCATGCTGCGGGTGACGCGGGCGATCCTGCCGCACTTCCGCGCGCGCGGCGAGGGCCTGGTGATCCAGATGTCGTCGATCGCCGGCCGCGCACCGTTTCCCCTCGGCAGCGTCTACAACGCCTCGAAGTTCGCCGTCGAGGGGCTCTCCGAGGCCCTGTACTTCGAGCTCGCCGCGATCGGCGTGCGCATCAAACTCATCGAGCCCGGCGTCATCGCAACCGACGCCCTCGGATCGTCGCTGGTCGTCCACCGTGACGACGAGCTGGCAGGCTACCGGGACATCCACGCCGCGCTCATGGCCGCCTTCGAAGCCTCCGGCGCGATGGCCGCACAGCCCGCGCTCGTCGCCGGGGTAGTCTTCGAAGCGGCAACCGATCCGGGCCCGCGCCTGCGCTACCCGGTCGGCCCCGACGCCGAGATGATCCTGGCCAGACGACGCGAGAGCGACGACGAATCGTTTCTCGCCTGGCTCCGTTCGGTCTACGGGGTTTGAGGAGCCGAAGACCGCCCCCCATTGAGAACGAAACTCCGATGCGCATGACTCCCCCGTTCTCTTCCGACACGCCGCCGGTGCGGTTGGTCGAAAGTTTTCGCTCCCACTTCGGTCGCGAGCCTCGCTTTGCCGTGCGCGCGCCCGGTCGCGTCGACCTGCTCGGGGCCCACGTCGATTACAACGACGGATTCGTGCTGCCGCTGGCGGTCACGCGCGACATCTGGGTCGTTGCAGCCGAGCCGCTCGGCACCGAGCGCGAAAGCAGCACGGTAGTTGCGACCGATCTCGGGGAGTCGGCGACTCTGACCGCCGGCGCTGTGCCCGGCACGCTGCCGCAGTGGGCGCGCTACGCCGCCGGCGTGGCATGGGCCCTTGGCGAGGCCGGGCTGACGACACCCGGCCTCGACATCGCTTTCGCCGGCGAGGTGCCGATGGGCGCAGGGATCTCGTCTTCGGCCGCGCTGGAGGTCGCGTTCGCGCTGGCGTGGAAGCATGCCGGGGGCTGGGAGACCGAACGCTTCGAACTGGCCGCGCTTTGTCGCCGCGCCGAGAACGATTACGTCGGCGTCGCCTGCGGCATCATGGACCAGTTCGCCTCCGCGCTCGGTCGCCGCGATCACGGCCTGCTTCTCGATTGCCGATCGCTGCGATGGGAGAGCGTCCGGTTGCCGAGCGATACCGCGCTGGTGATCGCCGACACTTCGACGCGCAGACAACTCTCCGACGGCGCCCTCAACCGGCGCTACGACGAATGCATGCGCGCCACCGGGATTGCGCGCCGACATGGGGGAAGCGCAATCGCTGCGCTGCGTGACCTCGACGCGCACGCGCTCGATGCCATCGAGCACCACATCCCGGAGCCCGAACGTTCGCGCGCCAGGCACATCGTCGAGGATTGCGCGCGTGTCCTCGCGGCGGCCGAAGCGATGCGCGCCGACGACGCCGCCGGTCTCGGCGAGCTGATGAATCGCAGCATGCGCAGCGCGCAGACCCTGTACGAATGTTCGGGGCCGGAGCTTGATGCGATGTGGTCCGCGGGCGTCGAGCATGAAAGCTGTCTCGGCGGCCGCTGCGTCGGCGCCGGCTTCGCCGGCTGTGTACTGTTTCTGGTTCAAGCGGCCGCGGTCGAGCCGTTCATCGAAGCCACAGCTCGGCGTTTCCAGGCGGCGACGGG
>CAXQPB010000073.1:0-5142 GCA_964225545.1 Candidatus Nitrosopumilus sp.
TCAGGCCCCGCCGGTGAGCTGGGTCGCTTCGACTCGCCGACCAGAAAGGCGTCGACGGAGCGCGCACATTCGCGTCCCTCCCAGATCGCCCACACCACCAGCGACTGCCCGCGCCGGGCGTCACCGCACGAGTAGACTCCCGGAACCGAGGTCGCGTAGGACTCGTTGGCCTCGACGTTTCCTCGAGCGTCGTAACCGACTCCCAGGCCTTCGAGCAGGCCGCCTTTCTCCGGTCCGACAAAGCCCATCGCGAGCAGCACGAGGTCAGCAGGCAGGTCGAACTCGCTGCCGGCGACCTCCTCCATCTGCATGCGACCGTCCTCGGACTTCCTCCATTCGACGTGTACGCCTCGCAGCGTCGTCACCCGTCCGTCCTTGCCGATGAACTCCTTGGTCGAAACGGCAAAGTCCCGCTCGACACCCTCCTCATGCGAGGACGAGGTGCGCAGAACCATCGGCCAGTACGGCCAGACCGGTACAGCGGCCTCACGCTCGGGCGGACGTGGCATGATCTCGAACTGGGTAACGCTCGCGGCGCCCTGGCGGTTGGATGTGCCGATGCAATCCGAACCGGTATCGCCGCCGCCGATCACGATCACGTGTTTGCCCTGCGCGGTGATCGACGAGGTGCCGTCGACGCTGTCGCCGGCGACTCGCTTGTTCTGCTGCGGCAGGAAGTCCATCGCGAAGTGGACGCCGTCGAGCTCGCGGCCTTCGACGGGGAGGTCGCGTCCGATAGTCGATCCGACGGAGAGCACGACGGCGTCGAACTCGCTGCGAAGCTGGTCGGCCGTAACATCGACTCCGACGTTGCAGCCGGTCCGGAAGGTCACGCCCTCGGCCTGCATCTGCTCGACGCGGCGGTCGATGTAGTGCTTCTCCATCTTGAAGTCGGGGATGCCGTAACGCAGCAGTCCTCCGATGCGGTCGGCGCGCTCGAAGAGCGTCACGTCGTGTCCGGCGCGCGCGAGCTGCTGGGCACAAGCCATGCCCGCTGGACCCGATCCGATGACCGCGACCGACTTGCCGGTCTTGACCTCCGCAGGCTGCGGTTGGACGTAACCGGCTTCCCACGCGTGGTCGATGATGCTGCGTTCGATCAGCTTGATCGAGACAGGGTCGTCGTTGATGCGCAGTACGCAGGACTCCTCACACGGAGCCGGACAGATGCGTCCGGTGAACTCCGGGAAGTTGTTGGTAGCGTGCAGCGCGTCGATCGCCTCTTCCCAGCGCCCTCTGTAGACGAGGTCGTTCCAGTCCGGGATGACGTTGCCGAGAGGGCAGCCGTTGTGACAGAACGGGATGCCGCAGTCCATGCAGCGCGCGCCCTGAAGCCGGAGTTTGTCGTCTGGGAGCGTGTGCTCGAACTCGGTATAACTTCGCAGGCGCTCTTCGACGGGCGTGCGGCCCGGCTGCTCGCGCCTGTACTCCATGAATCCGGTGATCTTTCCCATGTCGTTCGCTCTCGCTTGCGGTCTCTAGACCGAGGCGAGCTTCTGCTGTTCCTCGTCGTTTTCCATCTGCTCGAGGACCTTGCGGTACTCGGTCGGCATGATTTTGACGAAGCGCTGAAGCGCGCTCTCCCAATTCTCCAGCATGCGCTCGGCAACCGCGCTTCCGGTGTACTGATGATGTCGCTGGACCAGCCTGCGCAGTTCGCGCCGATCGCCGTCGGCCTCGAGCTTGAACAGCTCGACCATGCCCATGTTGCAGCGCCGCGAGAAGGTGCCGTCGTGATCATAGACGTAGGCGACGCCGCCTGACATGCCCGCTGCGAAGTTGCGACCCTGCGGTCCGAGGACGACAACGGTTCCGCGTGTCATGTACTCGCAGCCGTGGTCGCCCACACCTTCGACCACCGCAGTGGCGCCGCTGTTGCGGACACAGAATCGCTCGCCTGCACGCCCTCGGATGAAGACCTCTCCACCGGTCGCGCCGTACAACGAGACGTTGCCGATGATGATGTTCTCCTCGGCGACGAAACCGGCCTCCGGCGAAGGCGTGATGACAACGTGTCCGCCTGACATGCCCTTGCAGAAATAGTCGTTGGCGTCGCCGACCATGTTCACCGCGATCCCGTTGGCGAGGAACGCGCCGAAACTCTGTCCGGCAGATCCCGTCAGGTTGACGCGGATGGTGTACGGAGGCAGCCCCTCCTCGCCGTGCAGCCGCGTAAGCTCGCTCGAGAGTATCGTGCAGGCGGTGCGGTTGATGTTCCGGATCGGCAGGTCGATTTCGACCGCCTTCTTCTCTTCCAGTGCCGGCTTCGCCAGCTCGAGGAGCTGGTTGTCCAGCGCTCCCTCCAGGCCGTGATCCTGTGTCTCGTACCCGCGAATGCCGACGTTCTCGTACGGCGGCTCGGGAACCCGGAGGATCTGTGAGAAGTCCAGTCGCGAGGCCTTCCAGTGGTCGGCAGGGATCGCGGCCTTGAGCCGATCGACCCGTCCGGTCATCTCGTCGAGTGTGCGGAAGCCCATGAACGCCATGATCTCGCGCAGCTCCTCGGCCACGTACATCATGAAGTTGACGACGTGTTCGGGCTTGCCCTCGAAGCGCTTGCGCAGCTCAGGGTCCTGCGTCGCGATTCCGACCGGGCACGTGTTGAGGTGGCACTTGCGCATCATGATGCAGCCCTCGGCGACGAGTGCTGCCGTCGCGAAGCCGAACTCGTCGGCTCCGAGCAGCGCTGCGATGGCTACGTCACGGCCGGTCTTGAGCTGACCGTCGGTCTCCACACGGATGCGGCTTCGCAGATCGTTTTCGACCAGCACCTGCTGCGTCTCGGCCAGCCCGAGCTCCCAGGGGATCCCGGCGTGCTTGATCGAGCTCATCGGTGACGCGCCGGTGCCGCCGTCGTGTCCGCTGATCAGTACGACATCGGACTTCGCCTTGGAGACACCCGCGGCGACAGTGCCGACACCGACCTCGGCGACCAGCTTTACGCTGATCCGCGCTCTGCGGTTCGAGTTCTTCAGGTCGTGGATCAGCTGGGCGAGATCCTCGATCGAATAGATATCGTGATGCGGCGGTGGCGAAATCAGTCCGACACCCGGCGTCGAATAGCGAGTCTTCGCGATGCGGCGATCGACTTTGTGGCCGGGAAGCTGTCCACCCTCGCCGGGCTTGGCTCCCTGCGCGACCTTGATCTGGAGTTCGTCGGCGTTAACGAGATAGTTGATCGTCACACCGAAACGTCCGCTCGCGACCTGTTTGATGGCGCTGCGGCGCAGATCGCCGTTCGCGTCCGACGTGAAGCGTTCAGGCTCCTCTCCGCCTTCACCGGTGTTCGACTTACCGCCGATCCGATTCATGGCGATGGCGAGGTTCTCGTGGGCCTCCGCACTGATCGACCCGAATGACATCGCGCCGGTCTTGAAGCGCTTGACGATCTCGGCGGCCGGCTCGACCTCCTCGATCGGGATCGAAGGTTCGCCCGGCTGCAACTCGAACATGCTGCGCAGCGTACAGAGGTTTCTGCTCTGGTCGTCGACCAGCTCGGAGTACTTCTTGAACAGCCCGTAGTTGCCGTCGCGCACCGAGTGCTGGAGCTTGGCGATCGTCGAGGGGTTGAACAGGTGGTACTCGCCTCGCCGGCGCCACTGGTACTGGCCGCCGGGGTCGAGTCCCGCGGCGCCGGGTGCGGCGGTGCCGTACGCGTGGCTGTAGCGCATCTGATTCTCGCGCGCGATGACCTCGAAGCCGATGCCCTTGATGCGTGAAGCGGTCCACGTGAAGCAGCGGTCGATAACCTCGTCTGCAAGGCCGATGGCCTCGAAGATCTGCGCGCCGCGGTAACTGGCCAGCGTCGAGATCCCCATCTTCGACATCGTTTTGAGCAGGCCCTTGCCGATGGCTTTGACGTAGTTGGCGATGGCCTCTTCCGCGCTTTTGTCGGCGAGGTCTTCCTGTCCCGCCTGCTCGGCCAGAGTCGACATCGCCAGGTACGGATTGACGGCGCTGACGCCGAAACCGAAAAGCAGGCAGAAGTGCATCACCTCGCGGGGTTCGGCCGACTCGAGCGCGATCCCGATGCGCGTGCGCATACCAGTGCGGATCAGGTGATGGTGAACCGCGCCGACGGCCAGCAGGGACGGCACCGCGATCTGATCACGCCCTGCGCCGCGGTCGGACAGGACGATGATGTCATCGCCACGCTCGATCGCCTGAGAGGCGGCGTCGCACATGGCATCGAGCGCGCGGTCGAGCCCGGCCTGACCTTTGGCTGCGTCGTACAGAATCGGGATCGTCGAGCTCTTCAGTCCAGCGCGACCGCTGCCGTCGAGTTCCTTGATTCGGGCGATCTGGTCGTTGGTCAGGATCGGCTGCTTTATGCTGAGCTGCCGGCAGTGCTCGGGGGTCTCCTCGAACAGGTTGGCCTGCTTGCCGAGGGACAGGTCGAGCCCCATCACCAGCTCCTCGCGGATCGGGTCGATCGGGGGATTGGTGACCTGCGCGAACAGCTGCTTGAAGTAATTGAAGAGCAGCTGAGGCTTGTCGCTCAGACAGGCCAGCGGCGTATCGGTGCCCATGGAACCGATCGGCTCCTGACCGGCCTGTCCCATCGGTACCAGAAGCATACGAACGTCTTCGAGGGTGTAGCCGAACAGCTTCTGCTGCTCCTCGAGTTCCTTTCCGCCGATCGGTTCGGCGACGGTCTTCGGCTCGGGGAGCTTCGACAGCTCCACGAGGTTCTCTTCGACCCACAGCGCGTACGGCTGACGGGTGGCCATCTCCTTCTTGACCTCGGAGTCGTCGATGATTCGCTGCTGCTCGAGGTCGACATAGAACATCCGACCCGGCTGCAGGCGGTCTTTGAGGATGACGTCGCGCTGGGAGACCTCCAGAACGCCTGTCTCCGAGGCCATGATGACGAGGCCGTCCCTGGTGACCGTGTAGCGCGACGGGCGCAGGCCGTTGCGATCGAGTACCGCGCCGATTCCCCTGCCGTCGGTAAACGCGATCGAGGCCGGCCCGTCCCACGGCTCCATCAGGCAGCCGTGGTAGCGGTAGAACGCCTTGCGCTCCGCATCCATCGACTCGTGCTTCTCCCACGCCTCGGGGATCATCATCATCGACGCGTGCGGCAGACTTCGGCCGGTCTGATAAAGAAGCTCGAGTGCGTTGTCGAAAACCGCCGAATCG
>CAXQPB010000074.1:0-15708 GCA_964225545.1 Candidatus Nitrosopumilus sp.
CGAGATCTACACTGACCGTTACACTCTTTCCCTACACGACGCTCTTCCGATCTGCGGAGCGAAGGTGCCGACGAAGTTCTTCACGTTGAATGCGTTGATTCCGTTCTTGACGCCGACTCCGGAGTCGTTCTGAGAGGCAACCGTGGTTGGTATCCGGACGACTCTCAATCCGCGGTGCGTGGTCGCGGCCGCGTATCCGGCCATATCCTGTACCGCGCCACCGCCAATGATTACGACGCAGCTCTGACGGTCCATACCGGATTCGAAGAACTTCCTCTGCAGGGCCTCGACCAGCCCAGGGTCGTTCTTTGCTTGCTCTCCCCCCGGCACGCACTCGGGCGCCGTGACCATCTCGATACGATCCGAGTGGCGGCCAAAATATCTTTCGAGGGTATGGCGCAGGCCTGGTGTCCGGGACCAGACGCCCTCGTCCACGACAACGAACACGCGGTGCCTCCGAGCTGTCTCCAGCCTCGCGATCGCATCGGCGAGGGTCGTGTTTCCCGGGTTCAGCGAGTCGCGGGTGAAATGGACGGGAAAATCGAACGAGAGGCGAATTCGCTGGACGTAAACAGTGCCGGAGCGCTCGTCGGCTGCGGGCCGTTCGGGCTCGATTGTTGCTTGAGCGGTTTCGGGCACGTGGGCCTCGCCGGTCCGACCAGCCTAGAGCCGGGGGTGCGGGCGGTCAAGAAAGTTGGGACCGTCGCGATTGCCACGTACGCGCTGGTCATTTAGGCCTTGGAGATGGCCAGTACACCGAATAAACCATCCGACCCCGGCGCCCCGGGAAAATCCGACCCCGCCGGTGAACAGCCCGGTCCGGATCAGCAGATCACCATTCAGAGTGACAAGAACGCCGCAGCCGGCGTGTACTCGAATCTGATGATGGTCAGCCATCGGAAGGGAGAGTTCATCCTCGACTATCTTTTCGTGCAGCCGCAGCGCGGTCCGCAGGGCCAGGGGGTCGCCGACCTGCGCTCGCGGGTCATCACACCGCCCGAACACGTGAAGCGAATTGTTCGGGCACTGCAGGACAACTTGCGGCGCTACGAGGAGAAGTTCGGGGTCATCGAGGAAGCCACGGATCTTCCGAAACTGGTCCATTAGAAGGGCTGGGCCTACCCCCGCGAATGTTCTGCAGCATCGGCGCGCCCCCGCGTGCCCGAAAAAAAGCGACTTCTGCCGCAGTGATCAGGTTTCGTCACGGCCGGCTGCCACGGGAGGCCATCGTTGTCGGCTTGATGTTCGGGCCCATTACCGCTTGCCAGTGATTGAGCAGAATCTTAATGTTTTCAGTAGCTTGGATGGTTCTCCTGCTTTCGTCCCCGTAAAGCCGCCTGCTGACGCTGCCCCGGGTTTGGTCGCCCTCGACCGGCTGACCGGGTGGCCCGGTCGGGTGGGTGCGAAAAAATCTGCATTTCGGGCGATTTGGTACGTAGACATACCCTCCCGCGAGCCTTTAACGTTGCCATGATGAGCCGACATAACCTTCCCGCCCAGCCGCTGTCGGGCTTGTTTACCCGCCGGGAGCTTCCATTCGTGCGCCTGCTCGCTGGCTGCGTCGCCGTCTCGATGATTGTGGCGGGTGGCTTGGTGTTGCCGGCCGGTGACGCCGACGCGCAGACAGCGGGCGGACTGCCGGCCAGTGCCGCCCAGCGTTGCGTCACTCAGATGAACAAGGTCGGCGTCAAGTTCTACGGCACGCAACTCAAGGGGCGCAAGGGCTGCGTGAAGAAGGCGAGCAAGGAGACCGAGGAGACCAAGTCCACGATCGAGGAGTGCATGGAGCGCTCGATCGGAAAGAAAATCACCTCGCTCGAAGGCAAGGCTGCTCGGACAGAAAGAGGCAAGTGCAAGCCGCCTCTCCCGCCCTTCGGATTTGCTCCGGCCGCCACTTTGTCGGCCGCCGTACCGGAGACGGAGACCTCCATGACGGAAGGGGTCTTCGGCAACGATATCGATGCTGCGCTTCTGACCCGCGACGACGACTTCAGAGGCAACAAGTGCCAGCAGGCTGTCGCTCGAGGGATGTACGGCTACGCCTCTGCGCAGACGAAAGAACTCAAATCCTGTATTTCTGCCGGCTACAGCGACGGTTCGTTTGAAGATGCTCTGACCATGGGCAGCTGTGTCGGGGGGGATCGTAACGGAAAGGTCGATTCCTCGAGGAAGCAGATCGAGACAGCGGTCAAGTCGCAGTGTAAGGACGAGAGCCAGTTCTCCTCCTGGTTTCCGGGCGACTGTTCCGGCAGCGATTCCGATTCACTTGCGGACTGCATCATCGCGCAGGTGAACTGCGCAACGTGCGATTTCACCAACGCAATGCACGACCTGTTCGTCAACTGCGATGAATACGACAATGGGGTTGTCGACGGGAGTTGCCGGGCCTGCGGAAACGGCTTCCTCGATCCCGGCGAGGCCTGCGACGAAGGCGTTCAGTCAGCGACCTGCGATGCGGACTGCTCCCTGCCCGAGTGCGGCGACGGGCTTTTCAACGCGCTCAACGGCGAAGAGTGTGACGACGGCAACTCGATAGACGGCGACGGCTGCGATCGTGGCTGCCTCCTCCCGCGCTGCGGCAATGGCGTTATCGCCAATGAAGAGGAGTGCGACGACGGCAACCTGATCGATGGCGATGGCTGCGACGCGCAGTGCCGATGCGAGTCCGATCTGAGTGAATCTGTCTCCGGCTGTCAGGACCTGAGCTGTCCGGACAGAGGGGTCTTCCTGCAGATGTCGGCGGTTGGCGCCAGCTGCACGCAGGACTCGGACTGCGTCGCCGGGGTCTGCGACGGTCTGCTGCAACGCTGCGTGACAGCGACCAGCGATGACCTCGGATTCAGCGGGATCGTTCACGGCGTTGACTCGAATGACCTGGTCGATACTCGTCTCCGTATGACGTGCTCGGGGTTCGAGCCTGTCTGCGGCGAGTGCCTGATCGATGGAATCGACCCCGCGAGCCGAAACTGCCGTTGCGCGAATGATAACCAGCAGATCTGCGATTCGCCTTTCCAGCCCGATGTCGATGACTGCGGCGGGGCTCGATGCGAATGTTATGACGGCCCGCCGTCGCCCAATTCAGCCGGCAACACCCCGGTCTGCACGCTGTGGAAATATTCCGACGATGTCTCGGGAACCGTTGACGTCGATACGGGCGAAGGCCTGGTCCACAAGGAACTCCGCTCGATCGTTCATTTCGGCGAGACCCTCGTTGACCCATGCCCGCGGTGCGAGAACGACAGACTGGCCGGGGACGGAGTAAAAAACGGAACGTGCTGGGCCGGTCCGAATGCCGGCCAGCCATGTGACGTGCAGGCCTTCCACACGACGTTCCCCGCGCCGGGCGGCGGAGGCGGCTACTCTCTGGACTGTATGCCGAGTCCAAGCCGGAACATCTCAGGGGTGGGGGTCAAGATCGACGTCGATCTCGTTACCAGCACCCAGATTCTGGACTCCGACGTCCCCTGCGGAACATTCGGGTCGGCTTCCTGCCCGTGTGGAGTCTGTTCGCTGAACACCTCTATCGCATGTTCGTCCGACGCGCAGTGTGAGGCCGAGTCCGCTGGCGTCTGCGGCGCACTCGGAGTCGGCGTGCCCAAACCCAACGACTGCACCGATGGCATCTGCACGCCTACCGGAAGCGGAGATGGTAAGTGCATGACGAATCAACTTCGTTACTGTGACGGCGCAGTACGGGCGGACGGACGCGGCTTCGTCGGCTGCCAGAGCGACACGGACTGCGAGAATTCGAACTGCGGCAGCGTCGATTGCGGAACGTGCTCGGTCATCGACTATCTGGACTGTTTCCCCGAACAGATTGTCGCGACCGGTGTCGCAGACCCCGCGGAGCCCCTGCGCGCGGCCGCATACTGCATACCGCCCTCGACCAATGGTGTGAACTTCGTGGTAGGCCTTCCCGCCCCCGGCCTCATGTATCGGCAGGAGCGCGCTACATACTACTGCGCTGGGGATAGCGTCACGGCGTACCAGCCCGGAGTCGGCGGCTGCTTCTAACGCCGGGGAACGTCAGACATCAGTTTGCTTACGAGCTTGCCGACCCGCTTGCGGCGTTCTTTGCTGTCGATCGTATAAAGCTGCACCCGTGTCTCCGCCTTCATTGAGTAGAGTGCCTGCTCGTCCTGCGGATCGATGAATTCGATAAGAAGCGTTCCCTCGTCCCACTCCTGGACGTGGACTCCTGTCACGCCGGGTTGAACCACATACCCCTCGTCGCCTCGGGGGCCCCACCATCCGGCGCGATCCGTCTGCCCAGCGTTGAGATCGCTCTCATCCGTGCGATGACGGACGAAGGCCCTGTATCGCACCTGAAAATCCGCATCGCTGGCCGACGCTTCGAGATAGCCTTTCTCGATCAATTCTTCCTCGACGGCCGATTGAATATCGGCTCTGAGGCCCGTCTCGTCGACAGGCCGGCTGTCGGTTCTGACCTGTGGCGCAGGCGCGAAGGCGAATGATTCGAGGGTACTGAGGTCTGCACCCGGCGCGAGACTTTTCGAGACAACGGTTCGACCGCAGCCGCCCGCGAGGACGAGAGTCGCGACTATGCCGACGACGCCGGTACGGTAATGTTTTGAAAACTTCATTCGCATTCCCCCAGAACCGAAATTAATCAGCAAACCGAGGGAGATGCGAAGGTTCGGTCAGGCTGCCATCACGTCGCGTTCGGAGTCGAACGGCGTTCGCCGTCGTGTCATCCGCGTGTACAGATCAACAGTCGGGTCGAACAGAAACCATCGCAACACGCCCAGGTAGGAAGGGTGGGCGTAGAGCGGGTCGTAAAACTCCGGCGCGATCTCACGAATTTTCGGCAGGTGTACCCACGGCACGCGGACCAGGTCGTGGTGCTCGTTGTGGTAGCCGATATTGAAAGAGACCTTGTTGATCGGTCCGTAATACGAGTAGGTCTCCTGCCCGGGCTTGAAGGTATAGTGCTCGGCAATCCAGCGTGCTCCCGCCGGGTGCAGCCCGATCCCGAAGAACGTCGACAGCACCACGTAGGCGAGCCCTTTGGCTCCGAAGGCGAGAAAGATCGCCGCGTCAGTCGCGATGATGACCAGGGCGTTAACGACCAGCCAGTGGTTGAATAACTCTTTCTTCAGTCGCATCGGTCGCACGACCTCTACGATCGAGAACAGCACCAGCCAGAGCATCTTTCGTACGGGTGAGCGTCCGACGAGCCGGGCCTCCCAGTGATAGGCGAGGTCGCCGTCGTAGTCGTATTCATCGAGATGGGAGTGGTGCAGCAGGTGGAATGTCCTGAAGGACATCGCGCTGGGGAATCCCTGGCCGATGTTGCAGATGATGCCCCAGACTCGATCGGTAACGGTCTTCCCGGAGATCATATTGTGGGTGGCATCATGGATCAGCACGAAAAGCGCGTGGCTGGCCCAGGCTCCGATCAGGTAGGCAGCGACAAGGGTCCACGCCCACGACAGACCGGAGACCAGCGCCGCCATCGCGACCTGGAGCCCAACGACACCCAGAATCCAGGCGCCCGTCGCTGCATGGGGTTTGAAGTACTCCCGGATCTCGGGGTGTGCTCGCACGATCTGTTTGCCGCGCCCGATATGAGGGTTCGGTGAATCGGTCAGTGGAAATTCCTGGTTCATCAGTTGCTCGCCGTCGCTATGAAGATTCGGAGGCGGCCCTCGGACGTGCCCTGCGGCGCGAACGCCGGTGCCCAAGGAGTTTCAAGAGAGACGGTATAGTGCTTGATTGCAACGGTTTTTTCAACGCGACGATCTCCGTGGAGGCTCCGGCGCGGCTCCAGACTCTGCAGCGGCGGGTTTGTGGGCGGCAGACCGCCCCTGATAGGGTCGCGGTTCCGTCAATCCTTTGGCGTTGCCGCCCGGTGCGGCCCCCGCACGCGAAAGGGTCCTCGTAAATGCACTCAGTACAATCAGGAGAGAAGTCGAAGTGATCGAAGACGGCAGCCAAGTTTCCATCGAGTACACCCTTACCCTCGACGACGGCAGTGAGATCGATACCAACAAGGGGAAAGAGCCGCTGGTCTACACGCAGGGCGAAGGCCAGATCATTCCCGGCCTGGAGAAGCAGATGATCGGCCTGGAAGCCGGCGCCAGCACGAAGGTGGTGGTTTCTCCGGCCGAGGGGTACGGCGAGGTTGACCCGTCAGCCATGCGCGAGGTCGAGATCGCACAGGTTCCCGAGGCCGCACGACAGCCGGGTGCTTTGCTGAGCGCCGAAGGACACGGCGGTCCGATTCGTGTCCATGAAGTCCGCGAAGACAAGATCGTGCTCGACTTCAATCATCCGCTGGCGGGTCAGAGCCTCACTTTCGATATCCGCGTGATCTCCGTCGAATAGGCGGGCTCGCGCATCAGGCCGTCAGGCAGCGCCGGGCCTGCGGGCCGGGCCGCCGGCGTTGCCGACTCAACCGTCGGCCCAGTGATCCCGGAGAAGACCGGCGACTTCCGGCGGCCGCTCGCAGATCGCCCAGTGGCCTGCGTCTCGCACGACGGCCAGCCGTACATTCCGTGCGGCACAGAATCGGCGTGCGACCTCGATACCGACGTACGGGTCGTTCTCACCCCAGACGACCATCCCGCGAGATGGCAGCCCGCCGAGTCCGTCCAGCCACGCTCCGCGGATTCTCAGCCCATTTGCAGATCGATAGAGCGCGAGAATATTCCGCTTCGTGAACCCGGCTCGCCAGCGACGTGCATCATCGGCCGCGAGTTCGGCCGGCAGACCGCCGCTGATGAGCCCACGTTCGAGTGCGGCGGTCGATGTCAGTTTCATCATCAGCTCGCCGATCCATGGTGTGTTCCAGCACCGAGCCACAATGTGTCCGTGGTAGCCGGGTTCAATGATCGCATTGGAGACGGTCCACGTGCGAAACAGTTCCGGACGCAGGCTGGCGACTCGAAGCGTCAGTATGGCGCCCCAATCGTGGCCGAAGATATCGACCGGCCCGCGCTCGCGATATGCCTCCTCTACCTGGCGAATCAGCCATTGCGCATACCCGTCCTTCGTCGCGTCGATCCCCTGCGGTGCAGGTTCGCCGATACCGGGCAGCGCCGGAACACGAACCTGCGACGCGTCCAGCGAGAGCTCGTGCAACAGCGGGCTCCAGACCTTCGGTGAGTCCGGCACTCCGTGTACGAAAATTTTCAGAGGATTCATCCGGCGTGACTCCGCCGCTCTTCGCGGCCTCGAGCTCATCCCGACTCCTTTCGCGTCGGCGATGTGGATGCAATCGGGAGCATCGGCAACGCAGGAAAGCCGGGAATGTTGAGTTGCTTCCCGACAGGCTCTACCCTCCGTGCCTCATGTCGCAGGGGGCGACCAGAACTTCATCCCGACGCCGGCTCAGCCGGGAGCAGCGACGGGCCGAACTGCTTGAAGCGGCGCTGTCCGCGTTCGCCGCTCGCGGAATCGGTGAAGCGCGCCACGCCCAGATCGCCGAGCTTGCGGGCTGCTCACTGTCGACTGTCTTCGTCTACTTTCCTACCCGAGAAGAGCTGGTCGCCGCAGTGCTCGAAGAGGTCGAGCGAAGCCTCGAAGAGATGGCCGAAAGTATCCACAGCCGCCCGGAACCCGTTCCCGACATCCTGCGCGCCCACATCACCGCTTTTGCCGACGCGATCGCATCGAGCCCGGATCGGGCGCGCGTATGGCTCGACTGGAGTACGGCGACTCGTGAAGACTACTGGACCCGATATCTCGAGTTCCAGGGGCAGATGGTCCAGCGGATTGCTGCCACCATTCGCCGGGGCCAGCGCGAGGGCAGCGTTGCGCAGACTGTTGATGCTGAAGCGGACGCGCGTCTCCTCGTCGGCTCTGCACATATGATCGCGCAGATGCAGCTCACCGGCAGGCCGGCCGCCGAGACCGAATCCTTCATCGATCGTATGATCGAAGCCGCGCTCGGCGTCTGAGCCTCCGGCGTGAGCCTCGGACGCCTTTTCCATTGACGGCGGGAGCACCGCGAACTCCGGTGCACCGGGCCGGGTGCCTGGTCGGTGCCGCGTTTGCTCCGCAGGTGTCGCGCCGCCATAGTCCGGGACCGCGCCCGATTCCCGTGCCTCCGTCTGGACGCACGCCTCACGCGAATCTCAGTCAATGCGACGATACGACGTCACGATCGCAGGCGGCGGTATAGCCGGCCTGGCAACCGCGGAAATCTTCGCACGCTCCGGTTGGAGCACGCTGCTGATCGAGAAGAATCAACGGCTTTGCACCGAGACCAGCGGTTCCCATCACGAATGGTTCCACCTCGGCAGCCTCTACTCGATCTTCCCCAACCGGCAGTTCCTGCGAACCCTGGCCGGCGGGGTGGAAGACCTGTTCGAGTATTACCGCGACTTCGATGGGATGAACCTGCGTGTGGACGGGGAAGGGGGGTTGGTCAAAGTCGATCATCCGCATGCGTGGTTTCGCCCGGACAATCTCGAGTACATCATCGCGACGACCTCGGATCCGGATTTCGACTTCTCACGTGTCGACGGCCTTCGTGAGCTCGGCGGTGCGCTCTACAATCGACTGCTCTGGAACACGGCGATCCGCTTGTTCATCTGCCGACACAATCGGTTCCACAAACATGACTGGCGACGTGGTGGTGCATCGAGCTACATCTCTCGCGCGGGTGTGTTCGACTACTCAAGGCGGCAGCTGACCTCTTTCGATCCGGTTGAGGTCGGAATCGAACTCGATCCGCGAACCCACCTTCGTATGCCGAGTTACGACGGTCCGATGCACGCACTGCACATCGTGACCGATCTCACGCGAAGTCTGCTCGCCCATGGCGGAGAGATCCGCACCTCTGCGGCGCTCGAAGGCTACCGGCGAGGCGCCGGGGGAATCGAGGTCTCGTTCGGCGGGGAGACGGTGCACACGCGCAAGCTCATACTCGCCACCGGTGCCGCGCTCGGCGATCACGCCGCCGGACGCCTTCGCGTGCAGTCGGTGCGCTCGCCGCTGCTGATCGCCTACCCGGCGGTTTGCGAGAGAAACGTCGTCCGACTCACGCCTTTTATCGACGAGACCGTCAATCACCTCCTTCACTCGGTGGATGGACACGACTACTCGCTGATCGGCGGCGGTCATTTTGCCGAGATGGACGACGCAGAAGGCGCGGCGCGCGTCGAGAATCGCCTGATCGAAAAAGCGCGGGACGTGTTTCCACGGTTGCGCCACTCACGCCTGCAGAAGGTCTATTTCGGAACGAAGAGTGAGGTCGTCGGGCGGAGCGGAAATCGCAACTACCTGTACCGGATCGACCAGCTCGAGCCCGACGTAACCGCGATTGTCCCGGGAAAGTTTTCGCTGGCCTTCAGTCTGGCAATGACGACCTTCCGCCGCGTGGCCGGTGCGGCGCCGGTGACGCATACGAGCTACGACTCGGCACTCGAAGTCGACAAGTATGTTGACCTCACGATCCATCGACGGATCGTCCGCGATTTTGTCGCAGAGCAGTCGATTACGGACTCACGGCCTGCAATTCCGCTGCACGTCGGAAGACAGGATTCGCTTTCGTCGAACCCGGCCGCGATTCATACGCGGCCCCCCGGACCCTCCCGACGAACGGCCTGAAGCGCTTTCAACTGCCGGGCTCCGAAGCCGTGCCCCTCGTTTCGCTGCGGACGTCGTGCTACCAGAAGCGCGGATGTTTCGTTGTCCATCGAACGGGGGGAGTAAACGAGAATGAAGCTCGGATTCTTCGGCATCAATGTCGGCCCGTGTATCGACCCGGGAGTTCTCGCTGACGTCGCGAAGGCGGCCGAGGATGCGGGCTACGACTCGTTGTGGACCGGCGAGCATGTCGTTTTACCGGACCCCCAGGTTCCGCCGTCACCGGTACCCCCGGAGACGCCGTTTCTCGACCCGGCGGTCGCGCTGACCTGGGCAGCGGCGGCGACGAGTACCATCAGGCTCGCCACCGGCATCATCATCCTGCCGCAGCGAAATCCGCTCGTTCTTGCCAAAGAGTTCGCCAGCCTCGACGTGCTCTCGGGCGGTCGCGTCATGCTCGGCGTCGCTTCGGGCTACCTCACGCAGGAGTTCGAGGCGCTCGGGATTCCGTTCGCCGACCGCGGTCCCCGCACCGACGAGTACATAGACGCCATTCGCGAGATGTGGACGTCCGAGAAGCCGTCGATGGCAGGGAAGTTCGCCAGCTTCTCGGGCATCGATGCTCAGCCGCGACCGGTGCAGAAGCCGGCGCCGCCGATCGTCATCGGCGGCCAGAGTCCGCCGGCGTATCGCCGGGCGATCGCTCGTGGCAACGAATGGTACGGATTCAGTCTCTCACTCGAGGAGACGAAAGCCTGTCTGGACAAGCTCGATGAAGCGCGCGCGCGCGTCGAGCGTCCGGGCGAGCTCGGGGAGCTGATCGTCAGCATCACGCCGCCGGTGGGAACCAGCGACGACGACCTGCGCCGCTATGAAGATCTCGGTGTGCACCGGCTCGTACCGATCGGCTTTCTCGGCGACACCGCGCAGATGGTCGCGCAGATCGAACACAACGCCGGGGTGTTCGGCTGAGCGCGCGCCCCGGGCTGCGAGACACAGTGACGCTTTCATGACACGATCCGGGGCCTATGATCATCGATCGTCACATTTCTCTCGTCCGTGTGGTGCGCGTCATGCGTCCCACCATCATCGCGCTTGCGGTGTTGTCGGTGACCACCGCGGTTTTCATGAAAGAGTTCCACTTTGCGGAGTTCGGGACCGGCGTCGACCTTGCGATTCCGCTGGTGCTGGGTACCGCGATCTCGGTGTTCCTCGGTTTCCGCACCAACTCGGCGTACGAGAGGTGGTGGGAGGCCCGTAAGATATGGGGCGCGATCGTGAACGATACGCGCAGCATTGTTCGCCTGTTCCGTGACTTCGACGCGACGACCGTAGGCAAAGAGCTTGGCTCGACAGGCTCGCCGCTTCGTGCGTTCGCGTACCGGCAGGCGGCCTGGTGTCAAATCCTCGCGCAGCAGCTACGCGGCCACGAGCCGCTTGCCAACACGGATCATCTCCTCTCGGAGGAGGAGAGGACAGCTTTCGCCGCAAGGCAGAATCCGGCCCTCGCCGCGCTCCTCGCGCAGGGAGCGACTGTTCGCACCGCGCTGGAGGCCGGACGGCTCGACGTCTGGCAGGCGATCTGCATCGAGGAGGCGATCAGTCGTCTGACCGATTATCAGGGCGCCTGCGAGCGGATCCGCAACACGGTCTTCCCCGCGCACTACAGCTATTTCACCAAGGTGTTCCTGTGGGTGTTCCTGTTTCTGCTCGGGCTGAGCCTCCCGGTTCACGCCGACGTCGGCTACTTCGCGATTCCTGCCGTGTTCGTGATCGGCTGGATCTTTTTTCTGATCGAAGGAATCGGCGACTACATGCAGGACCCGTTCGAGGACAATCGGAACTCGACGCCGATGTTTACGCTCGCACGGATGCTCGAGATCGATCTGAAAGAGATACTCGGAGAGGCGGATCTGCCGCCGCGTCTGCAGCCGCAAGATGGCGTGCTGATGTAACGGCCGGCTGCCCGGCCGCTACCACCGACGGACGCGACCTGCGCACACAACCTGCGCACACAAACTGCGCGCACAATCTGGAGCTTCGGCAACTTCGTCGGTTGCCAATAGCAACAAATGGCGCGTATTGTGACGAAATCGGTCACTCTTTAGGTACCCGGGTGCTCAATTCCCGGGAAAAATGGAGAAACAGGTGTTTTCGATCCGTGCCGGCCTTCTTGCCCTTGTCCTCATGATTACGTCCGCGCTCCCGGTTTTCACGCCGGTCAGCGACGCCGACAGCCGAGCGTGCAAACACCTTTATATGGGCCACAGTTTTTTCCGGCGGTCGGCCGAAAGCATGAGTTTTCACGCCGCGGAGCTGGGGATCACCGGGTACAGCCAGCACGTGGTTTTCAGAGGGGGCGCCAACGGCGCACCGCAGGCGCTCTGGGAAGCTGGCGACACGAAGCAAGAAATCATCGACGTGCTCGACGGGAACGACGTCTGTGTCTTCGCGATGACCTACCATAGCGACTACCCGACCCTGGAGGGGTACAACAACTGGATCTCGTATGCGCGCGAGAGGAACCCGAATACAGAAATCGTCATCGCGCTGCCCTGGCAGGGATATCCCGCCAGTTTCACCGGGCAGGAATACCATGACGAGTCGTACGCGGCGCACGACAACCTGTGGCATCGCCACCTGATTGACCCGCTGCGCGATAACTTCCCTGGAACGAAGATCACTTGCCTGCCGTACGGTCTGGGTACGGCCGAAACGCGTCTGATGTTCGATCAAGGCCAGCTCTCGGCCGACGTTGTTAATCTTCAGGGGCCCGCCAACAACTCACTGCACACCGACACGCTCGGGCACGGTGGAGATCTTACGATCGAGATCAGCGACCTTCACTTCGTCGATCATATTTTCGATGTGGACATGAGCACCTACGCTTACGAGCCGCCGTTCAACACCGACCTCAAGGCGATCACCAAGTCGGTCATGGACGAGCACGACGCGCAGTTCGGGGACGCAACGGACAGTCGAGCGTGCCGGCATCTTTACATCGGGCACAGTTTTTTCCGCCCGTCTGCAGAGCGGATGAGTTTCCACGCGGCGGAGCTCGGGATCACCGGATACAGCCAGGACGTGGTCTTCAGAGGGGGCCCAAACGGCGCACCGCAGTCGCTCTGGGAAGATTTGACCGCGAAAGCGGAGATCCAAGACGTGCTCAACGACGGCGACGTCTGCGTCTTTGTAATGACCTACCATCCGGATCAGCCGACTCTGGACGGGTACAACAACTGGATCGGGTACGCACTCGGACAGAACCCCGATACCGACATCGTCATCGCGCTGCCCTGGCAGAGCTACCCCACCAGTGTCACCGCGCAGGAATACTACGACAACTCATACGCGGCGCACGACAGCCTGTGGCACAGCGGACTGATCGACCCTGTGCGTGCCAACTTTCCTGGCACGAAGATCACATGCCTGCCCTACGGTCTGGGAACGGCCGAGACGCGTCTGATGTTCGATCAAGGCCTGCTCTCGGCCGACGTCGTCAATCTTGAGGGGCCAGCCAACAACTCACTGCACACCGACAATCTCGGGCATGGTGGCGACATCACGAAAGAGATCAGCGACATGTTCTTCGTTGATGTTCTGTTCGATGTGGATATGGCGGGCTATCTCTACGAGCCGCCGTTCAACACCGACCTCAAAGCGATCACCAAGACGGTCATGGACGAACACGACGCTCTGTTCGGAGGAGGGCCCGTCGGCTCGACGACCACAACGACTTCTACGACCTCGACGACTTCTACCACGCTCGCCCCCGCCGCCGGATGCAGTGATACCCCGCGGAGCGGTTGCCGCACGGCGGCCCGAGCGAGCCTGCAATTTGCCGACCACACCGACGACAGCAATGACCGCATAACGCTCAAGTTGATCAAGGTCGAGGCCACCACGCAGTCGGAGTTCGGTAATCCGGTCATGGCCACGCACTACGATCTGTGTGTCTACGCCAGCGCCGCGCAGAGCCTCTACGTCGAGGCGAACGTCCCCGATGATCAGCGAGACTGGGCGGCGCTCGGCGACAAGGGCTTCAAGTATCGAAGCCGCGATGCTCTGGAAGACGGGACAGAGCAGATTCTGCTCAAAGGACATCCGACGGCGGCGAAAACCAAAATCATGTGGAAGGGCGCAGGCGTCAACCTTCCGATTTCCGCGAGTCTCCCGCTGCCCAATGCAGGATTCCCGCTGCGCGTTCAGGTCTCGGCAAGCGATGCAGAATGTTTCGAGACGGTGTTCGAACTGTCCGACGTCTCCAAGAACGAGACCGGCTCGCTGAAGATCAAGAAACGGTAGCCGGCCGGCAGACGCGAACTGCGCGGCTACAGATCCAGCCAGTGACGAAGGTCGCGGCCGAGTAGATCCGACAGCAACTCCACGTCGGGAAGCAGCTCCGCTCGTACGGTTTCGCGCATCTGCGGGCTGAGCGGCGCAGGGGATGCCGTCACCTTGTTGAACTTCACGATTCGCCGGATCCAGCTTTTGCGTTTCCGTTTCGTGCCGTCGCGGTTGTACTTCGTGGTGCGCCGGTGGAGGGCTTCGAGCTTCTTCCCTCCCAGTGTCGCGGGAATGTAAAGAAGCTGCTGCAGCCAGCGGTAGCGATAGGTCCTGCTCGCATACCGGGGCTCGAAGTCGGTCTGTCCGTCGTAGTCGACTCCGATGAAGTCGATCGCGCTTTTGTAAGTCTCCAGCGGCTTTGCCTTGATGTCGTCGAGCACCACGACGTGGCAGCGGTCCCGCCCCGCGATCTCGAACAACCGCTTGATCTGCGCGCCGAATCTCGCGACCTCCGAATACATCAGAAGTCGTGGGTCGAGGCATCGTCGGGGGATGCTCTTGCCTTGTTCGCGCAGGGTCTGGAGATTCCAGGCCTTCGCGATATCTTCCTGGTCCTCCTGAAGCAGGTAGAGCATCTTCAGGTGATAGGAGGGGAGCATCCGGAACGGGCTCCGAACCAGCGCGATGAACTTTGCTGCCGGATCAATATGGCGGATGCGTTCAATCGTCTCGGGCAGGTACAGGTAAGACACCGAACCCTCGCCGAGCGCCCTGTGCTCCTCCGAGTAATGACCGAAACAGGCGTTCAGGTAATCGCGCCGCAACTCCCCGGCCGACGGAGCGTGGTCGACTCGCGTGAAGTAGTGAGGCTCCTTGGGCCGCGAGAAGCAGATCTGCGGGTTGCGCTCCAGATAGCGGCAGAACGCGGTGGTGCCGCAGCGAGGGGCGCCGACCACGAAGAAGTCGGGAAACCGGGGCTCTGGAGCCGGGCCGGGCGATGCCGACTCCTCGATGAATCGATTCGGAGTCGAACCCGCGATGTTCAGCGAATCGGGGAGATCGGCCTTATCGGCGGAGCGGGCAGCTTGGGTGTTTTCCACGCGTCGGGGTACATCGAACAAGGCAAAGAGTAAACGGCCGTCCGGCGAAGCGATCCGACTACGCCGATCGATCTACATGATGCGTCTGACGATCCCGACCAGCCAGACGACCAGCAGCACATAGATCAGCTCCAGGCGCCGTGTAACCGCGACCGCGAGGCACAGCGCCGTGCCGATCAGACGCGGAATGGTCACCGGCGAGTCCGGCTGATGGCTGGACAGGAAGTGGCTGGCAATGAAGGCCGCCATCAGTCCGTAGATCAGCGACAGCCGGTTCGCGAAGTACTCCCGGGTGTCGCGGTCCTCGGACTCCGGCGTGAGCGCGCTGACCGTCAGCAGAAAGAGCATGGGTTGGAGAAGGTACGCCCAGTATTGGCGATAGGTGGCGTTCTCGAGCCGATCGACGACCGCCAGATATCCGTAGACGTTCCAGATCGCCAGCTCGGTGAAGACGACGGTGGTCAGGAAGTAGGGGAGGTAGAAGTACTCGCGATCGAAGAAGCGGCGCCACTGACCCAGAAGGTCGGCAAGCGCGATTCCATAAAAGAGCAGTGGGACGAAGGCGAGATACTCGGCTGGATCCATGGAGTCTGCGGCCCGCAGTCTGTCTTCGGGCTTCCGGTTAAAGATCCTTTAAGCCCGTTCTCTTGCTATCGCCAGTTCGCTGTCGCGGGGCCGCATCGAAGCGCGGCCTTCACCTGGCCCCGCGTGAATCCACATCCACCAGCGCTCGGCGTACAGCCGGAGGCGCTCATCGTCGCCCCCG
>CAXQPB010000075.1:0-9114 GCA_964225545.1 Candidatus Nitrosopumilus sp.
TTCAGACGTGTGCTCTTCCGATCTGCGACGGTACCGAAAAATCCGAGCACCGCCAGAGCCATCACCACGTCGACGTACACGTGGGTGTCCAGCAGAATCCCGGCCATGAGCGCAATGGCCATGATGCTCGAAGTAACCAGGTCGGCAGCAGCGACCCGGTCCGCGATGGTCGGCCCTGCGACAATCCGGTAGAGCGCAGCCGCCAGCGCCAGACCTGCGATCACCGTCGTGAGTCGAGCGAAGACTTCGATCATTTCTCCAGCTCCAGCAGGTTCGCTTCGAAGGAACGTCGAATCGAGGAAGTCACCTCGTTCGGATCGTCCACGTTGAGCGTGTGGATGTACAACACGCGCTGGTCGTCCGAGACCGCCAGCGTGAGAGTGCCCGGGGTCAGGGTGATCAGATTGGCCAGCCAGGTGATCGCTGTCTGAGATTTGAGGTCGGTGCGATAGGCGACGATCCCGGGCCGAATCGTGAGCCTCGGCGAGAGCACGACGCGGGCCACCGCGATGTTCGACATCAACAACTCGTATGCGAACAACGCTCCGAGCTTCATCGCGTAGAGGATCTTCACCCGCTTCCTCCGGTGCCCGTCACTGCCAGGACCGCGTCGACATACGCACGCGTATCAAGGAGCTGCTCGGCCGCCAGCGTCGCGTACGGCATCGCCAGAGTGCCGGCCAGACCGAGCACGACGCCGGCGCCGACCAGCACCGCGACCGCAGCCACGCGCGGCATCCCTCCGGGCGTCTCCCGATCGTCACTGTGCCGCTCGCTCCAGAATCCGTAGCGGAAGATCTTGATCATCGAATACAGCGTCAGAAAGCTGACCAGAACGCTCACCGCAACAATCGAGTAAGCCGAGGCCTCGAGGCCCCCTTGAATCAGCATCAGCTTCGCCACAAACCCACTGAACGGCGGCACCCCGGCAAGCGACAGAGCCGCGACCAGGAACAGCGCCGCGAGAACCGGTGCGCTCTCGATGACCGAGCCCAAGTGCCTCAGCGCCGTCGTCCCACGAAGTTTCTCGACCGAACCGGCGATCAGGAACAGCGCGGTCTTCACGAGGATGTGGTGGACGATGTAGAAGATCGCCCCGGTCAGCGCGATCGGCGTGAAGATCGCCAGTCCCATGATCATGTACCCGATCTGGCTGACGATGTGGTACGAGAGGATTCGCTTGAAATCCCATTGCGAGAGCGCGCCGAGCACTCCGAAGAACATGGTGCATCCAGCAACGACGCCGAGCACGGGCAGTGTAAAAGCCGCCGTGCCCGCGAAGACGAGGGCGACCATTCGGAACAGTGCGTAGACGCCGACCTTGGTCAGAAGACCGCCGAACAGCCCGCTGATCACGGTCGGCGGTGCGTAGTAGGCGCGCGGAAGCCAGACGTAGAGGGGAAACAGCCCGCCCTTGAGGCCGAACACGACAAGAAAAATGACGGCAGCCGCTCCTGTCAGCGCCGGTTCCTGGACCAGCGGCATCTTGCGCGCCAGGTCGGCCATATTGAGCGTGCCCGTAAGGCTGTAAATGATCCCGATACCGACCAGAAACAGCGCCGAGGACAGCGCATTAAGAACTACGTACTTGAAGGTCTCCTGAAGCTGATACCCCTCGCTGCCGAGCGCCATCAGCGCATAGGAGCTGATCAACAGGACCTCGAACCAGACAAAGAGGTTGAACAGATCTCCGGTGAGGAACGACCCGTTCACGCCGACAAGCAGAACCTGGAACAGCGTGTGGAAATACGTCCGCTCTCTTCGCTCATCGAGCGAGAAACAGGCGAATACGAGCGTCGCGGTGGAAACTACCATGGTCACCATGACCATCAGCGCGCCGAGCATATCGACCGCGAACACGATCCCGTACGGCGCAGGCCATCCGCCGAATGCGAGGACCTGAACGCCCTCGATCCTGACACGCTCGACGAGCACCGCCGCGAGCAGGAGACCGACCAGGTTTACAGCGATGCCGATCAGCCGGCACGCAACCAGCCGCTCGCGCAGGAGCGCGAGAACAACAGCCGTGGCGAGCGGCAGCGCGACCGGCAGAACCGGCAGGTTGCCTCCGAGCAGGGTCATCGGGCTACTCGTCATGCAGTCTCCCGTGCAGCTCTTCGAGGTCGTCACTGCTGCGGTCGGTGAAGGTCGCCGAGGCGAGCGTCAGGGCGAGAGCCGTAACTCCGAGCCCGATCACGATCGCCGTCAGGATCAGCGCCTGCGGCAACGGGTCGGTCACCGGCGTTGCGCCAGCCCCGGCGAACGGCGGCCTCGAGGTCTCGAGCCCACCGGTCGACATCAGCAGCAGGTTCACGCCGTTGGAAAGCAGCCCCAGCCCCAGAACGGTACGCAAAAGCGTCCGGTCGAGCAGCAGGTAAAGCCCGCACGTAAGCATGACCGCGATCAGGCCGAGGACCGGTAGTGCCATCAGTCGCGCTCCGCGAGGGCCAGAATGACGGTGGTGATCGTGCCGATGACGACGATGAAAACACCGAGATCGAAGAACAGCGCTGAGGCGAGTTCCAGATCGCCGATCACCGGCAGGTGGTAATGATCGAAGGTCTGTTGGAAGAACGGCTGTCCGAGCAGCGCTGGAAGCGTCGCACTCGTGACTCCGATCCCCAGCCCGATCGCGCTGAGCCGCGCCGTGCGCTCGGACGTCAGGCCCATCCGCTCGCGACCGACAGCCATCAGCTGAAGAAGAACCGCCGCAGCGGTAAGCAGACCTCCGATGAACCCTCCACCCGGCTCATTGTGCCCCTTCCACAGCAACCAGATGGCAAAGAGCAGCATTGTCGGTGCCGCCCAGCGCGTCACTACAGCCAGAATCGGTGAACGTGTCATGCGGAGCGTGTCCCCCTCGCGCGGGCGAGTTTGACGATCGCGTAGCACGCGAATCCGGCCACGGTCAGCACCGAAATCTCGCCCAGCGTATCCAGTCCCCGGAAGTCGACCAGGATCACATTGACGATGTTATGACCGCCGCCGTCGGGCAGGCTGTGCTCGACGAAGTACTCCGAGATTGTCGGTGCCACCCGTGCTGTACGCGCGGAGGCGAGAAAGCGGACGACGATCGCCGCGATGGCCGCGCTCAACAACAGATGAGCGGGCCGGGCTTGCCTCGACTCGGATGGTTGGTAGGTCGGCAGATAGACGAACACGGCGAGGAACAGAACCGTCGCTGCGGTCTCGACCATCACCTGCGTCAGCGCGAGGTCCGGTGCTCCGAGCTCGACGAATACCAGCGCTAGGGCATAGCCGTTGGCCCCGAGCGCGAGGATCGCAGCCAGACGTGTTCTTGCCAGAACAGTGCCGATCGCTGCGGCCGCGCAGACCGCGATCGTCATGTAATCCACCGCGAGCGCGGGACGCGCGGGCCACGGTTGGTAGGCAGGCAGACCGTTCTCGATGAGAACGAGCGCAAGCCCGGCGCCGAGCAAGCCGAGAACGATCACCACATAGCGCCAGAGCAGCCCGCTCATGTAGCTCGCCGTGAGCGAGCGAGCACCGGACTCAAGTCCCACGAGGAAGGCCTCATACACACGGTCAGCGAGCAGCTTGGGCGGCGCAGGGGCACGGCGCGACCACCACGCCGAGTAGATTACGAAACCGATCGCAAGGGCCGTCGCGCTGGCGGCAAGTGCCGGGTTGAGCCCGTGCCAGAGCGCCAGGTGAAGATGCGGTGCAGGGCTCGCCGTCGCGGCTGCCGTCGCGGCCTCGACCAGGTGCCCGACAAGCATCTGCGGGGCGAAGCCAAGAGCGATCGAGAGCGCGACCAGCAGCCCCGGTCCCCACAACAGCGATGCCCCCGGGTCGTGGGCCGGCGTCTCATCCGCACCAACCCGGCCTCGTGCGAGTCCGGCCGCGAGCGCGAAGCAGTAGCCGGCCGTAAGAATCGAGCCTGCCACTGCAACCAGCGCTGCGATCGGCCCGAGGTGCAGCATGTACTCGAGGAACAGCTCCTTGGACACGAAACCACCAAGCGGCGGCATCCCGGCCATCGACAGCGCTCCGACCGCAAGCAGCCCCCACGTTCGCGGCATCTGCCGCGAGAGCGGGCCAAGTCGCGTGACATCGCGAGTGTGAGCCTCGTGCTCGATGATTCCGACCAGCAGAAAGAGCGCTCCCTTGAAGCAGGCGTGATTGAGCAGGTGCAACAGGCCGGCGCTCGACGCTCCGGGGGTGGCCCCTGCAAGAAGACTCATGATCAGGCCGAGTTGACTGACCGTGGAGAACGCGAGCAGGCCCTTCAAATCGGTCTGTCGCAAGGCCATCAGGCTGCCCCAGGCCATCGTTGCAAGCCCCAACGTCGTGAGTGCTGACGTCCACGGTTCGATGGCTGCGAAGAGCGGCCCCAGCCTTGCAACGAGGTAGAGCCCGGCCTTGACCATTGTCGCCGCATGCAGGTAGGCGCTGACCGGGGTCGGTGCTTCCATCGCGCTCGGAAGCCAAAAATGAAACGGCATCTGCGCCGACTTCGTCACTGCGCCGAGGATCACCAGGAGAGCCGCGGGCGTCGCCCACCGGCTCGATGCGAGCAGTTCCCGTCGCGCGAGAATTTCCGGGATCTCGTAGGTTCCGCAGACGCTGCCGATCATCACGAAGCCCACCAGCATCGCCAGACCGCCGGCCGAAGTCACCGCGAGGGCCTTGAGGGCCCCGGCGCGAGAGGCATCTCGCTCGTGCCAGTACCCGATCAGCAGAAACGACGAGATACTCGTCAGCTCCCAGAACACGAACAGACTGATCAGGTTTGCCGAAAGGACGACGCCCATCATCGCGCCCATGAAGAGCAGCAGGTAACAGAAGAAACGCCTGCGACGCTCGGCGGCCCCCAGATACGCGGTCGCGTAACTGAATACAATGACTCCGATACCGCTGATCAGCAGCGCGAAGAGCATCGAGAGCCCGTCCGCCAGGATTGAGACAGAAAGACCGAGCTGCGGAATCCACGGGAAGGACCCGGGCCCCGGCGAGTCGACGAAACGAGGGACCGACGTCGCGACCAGGAGGAAGACGGTCAGAACTACAGCCGTGGCGACGACCCCGGCGGTGCGCGAACGCGGCTGTGTCAGACCGGGAAGCAGCAAGGCACCCAGCAGCGGTAACAGTCCGGCTACAAAAAGGGCGGTCATCTGCTGCCAGCTCGTCCCCACAACGCCCGGCGGGGGCGGCGCGGCGCCGTACTTCTGCTGCGGCAGGACTTCCGGGTCAAGCCATGTCTGCCCGGCCTGTCAGGGCCGTCTGCAGGACAGCCTGTGCGCCCGGTCAGGCCTCAGGTTTTTCGGTTGAGCGCGTAGATGGCGAGCTCGAGCCGATCGCGAACCCCCAGCTTTGCGAAGATGTTGCTGAGGTGTGCCTTGACGGTTTTCTCGCTGATGCTGAGCCGCTCGGAGATCTCCCGGTTACGGCAGCCTGCGATAACCAGGTCGACGATCTCGGATTCGCGGGTCGTCAGCTGAGGTCCTGCCTGGCCCTGCTGCTCCGGCCCGCCGCGATGGGCGAGCTCCTCGAGCAGCGTCCCGGTGATCTCCCGGTCGACCCACGCCTGTCCGTCGTAAACGGCGCGGATCGCGGTAACCAGCGTCTGTGCCGCGGAGTCCTTCATCAGGATTCCGCGAGCGCCCTGGGTAAGCGCCGCGACGTGATCGCGGCGATCATCGGAAGCGGTGAGGATGAGGACACGGGTAGCCGGGCTCGCCTCGTGGACCGGCCCGATGACCTCGAGGCCGCTGGTTCCGGGCATGCGTATGTCGAGCAGCATGACATCCGGCCGCGACTCCGCCGCGATCGCCGCCGCCTGCCGGGCGTCGTCGCTGTCCGCAACAACCGCCAGATCCTCTTCCATCGAGAGGATCTTTCTCAGACCTTCACGCAGCATCGTGTGATCGTCGATGATTGCTACCCGGATTTGTTTGTTCTCGTTCATGCGTACCTTTCGCGAGGCAATGTTATGCGCAGCTCTGATCCACGACCACTGCGGCTTTTGAGTTTCAGCGTACCGCCGAGCGCATCAACGCGCTCGCGGATCGACCACGGCGCCGCGTTGTTGGGCAGTTCGTCACTGTTGCCATTGCCATTTGCCGTCGGGAAACCACGCCCGTCATCCCGAATGACAACCAGAAAATTCTCGTCCATCACGTTCAAAGAGACGCTCGCGCGTCGCGCGGCCGCGTGACGATGGACGTTGGTCAGCCCCTCGCGCACGATTTGAAGCATCTCGTAGCCCACTCCGTTTCGGGCGGGGACACCGCAGGCGTCGGCTTCGAGGTCGACCTGGACGTCGCCCCGGTCGCGAAACTCCCGAACGAGGTCTCGCACGGCCTCATCGACATCGGGCCCCTCCGGAATCTGCGTTCGCAGACGCTCCAGATACATGCGCGCTTCGCGGTACCCTTGTTTGACGGTCCGCTGAACGTCTTCGAGCTCAGGGGGCAGTTTCGCCGGGTCGCGTTCCGCCAGTCTCCTGCAAACCTCGATTCCTACGTCGATCGACGCCAGTGACTGCACGAACCCGTCGTGGACATCGCGCGCGATACGGGCGCGCTCCTGCGCAACCGCCAGCTCTTCGGTTTTCGCCTGAAGGGTCACGTTGTCCAGGATGATCAACGCCTGCGCCGCCAGCTCCCGGCAGAAGTCGAGGTCTCCTTTGGAGAAATTGGCTCGTGCGCGGGCTACAAGCACGCGCGCACGCACCCCTCCCGCGCTCGCCACCGGAACGCTGATCACCGAGCGCAACCTGGCGCGCGAGAGAAACCCGGGCTCCTCGGCTCCGAATAGAATGCGCGGTCTGCGGTGATTCCGGTCGTAGGCTTCGACCCGTCGGCCCCAGTTGCCCACCGCATGACTGAGACGGTAGCTGGTCGATTCGGGCCCGCCGACAGGCCAGGGCGCCGACTGTACATTGCGCACGATCAGCCGACCACGAGGCGTTCGCCGGCCTTCCCATTCGACCGGATTGCCATCGCTGTCGGTAAACTGGAGCAAGACGTAATCGGCCTCGAAGAAACGCGTGAGGTGATGCAGCAGTCGCGCCAGCATCACCATCGACCGATGGGTCCGATCGGCCTCGCGCTTCATCGAGATGATCTCGAGCAGACGCAGTTTGGCGGACAACTCGTGCTCGCCGATGAATCCGACCAGATAGGCAAGGAGGATCAGATAGATCGGCCGCATCAGGTGAGCGCTGTGTATGGTGAAGTCAGGCCCTTCGGTGATCCACAGCAGCAGCACGGTCGTGGTCAGATACAGAACGGAGGAGAACACCGCCACACGCATCGTCGTGCGGATGCCCCAGCGAATCGCGGCTGCGCAAACGGCGAACAGATAGAACAGGATGAACGCACTTGTTCCGCCCGCGCTGAGATGAACGATCAGCGTGAACCATGCGATATCGGCGACGAGCACCGGCTTGGACGTGGTCGCAGGGTCGAGCCGGCCGCGGGAGAAGAGCCACAGCAGGATCGCGCTGTACGCGATGTAGGCGCCGAGCACCGGATGCAGATACGTCTCGAAAGCCGACGGCTGACGCGGATCGAGAAGGATCACGGCAAAGGCTGCAACCGCGAGCAGAACCCGGCTGGTCGCGATCACTCGCTCCGCGCGTTCGACGGAATCGTCCTGGACGCCCGGCGCCGGCTCGTGTTGCGCCGGGCCGGTCACCGCCGTGAAGAATCCGGATGTTTCGCTCAAAGGATCAGGTCTCGCTGCCGGGGGCGCACAGGCCGCCCGCAACGCTTATGGTAAGTCCTTGCGCACGCGGGTGGAAGCCGGTTCGTGGGGCAGGGGCCTTTCGAGCAGCCGCTCGATCTCCCGGCGCACCGGCGGGACAGCCTCCCGAGCAAGCGCCGCGGTGAGATCGCTGGCCGCATCCCGGCCGAGGATGCGGCCCAGCGAGCCTGCCGCATGATAGCGAACCAGCGCCTCGTCGTGCCCCCGGAGAGCCTCACGGAGCGGATCTGCTGCCAGGGGGTTTCCACTGTTTCCAAGGGCAATCGCCGCGTTTCGTGCCAGGCCCCTGCGTTTCGCGCGCCACACGGCGGTGCGGCGATAGCGGTCATGGAAGCCGTCGCGATCGAGCCTCAGCAGCCCTGCCAGGTCCGGATAAAGCGGGTCGTCGGCCGCCCCGGTCTCATCGTACCGACCGCGCTCTTCGTCCGGGTCGTCGTGCCACGGACAGACCTCCTGACACACATCGCAGCCGAAGACCCAGTTTTCCATCTTTTCGATGGCGGGAATCACCTCATTGGTGAGCGGCCCGTGATGCTCGATGGTCAGGTATGAGATGCAGCGGGCCGCATCGATGGTCGGGCCGTGATCAAGCGCACCGGTAGGACAGGCCGGAATACACGCGGTGCAGGTTCCGCAGTGAGACGCTGTCATAGGCGGATCGGGTTCGTACTCCGCGTCGGTGATCAGACAGGCGATTAGAAAGTAAGAACCCGCAGTCGTGAGAATGTTGGTATTGCGTCCGTACCAGCCAAGTCCGGCGCGCCTCGCCAGATCCTTCTCCACCAACGGTCCGGCGTCCACATGCACCGCGTACCTGGCTCCGTGCAACTCCCGAATTCCCTCGCCGAGTGCGGTCATCCGTTCGCCGAGGTCGTCGTGGTAGTCCGGGCCGAGCGCGTACGAAGCGATTCGGCCGACCAGTGCGCGGCGCCAGTCCCCCCGGTGGGGCCGCGGCGCCTGGTAAGCGCTCAGCGCTACGATCACCGTCCGCGCCTCCGGGAGCTGCGAGGCGGGGGTGATCCGTCGCTCCGGATTCTTCGCGAGATAGCCCATCGAGCCGTGGCGACCGCGGCGGATCCAGTCCTCCAGAACCGGCCCGCAATCCAGCGGTGCCGCCGACGTGAAACCGCAGGTCTGGAAGCCGAGTTGGAGGGCACGTTCCCGTACCTGCTCTTTATCCGCAAGGGCCATTGGGTTGACTGTAGAAGAAGGCGTCCCCAAACTGAAAACTGCATGGACTCGACCGACACCAGCCAGACACAGGTTTTCAGTCTGACCCACAAGGCGGTCAGGCATATCCTCCGCACACTCGAGAGAGAGGGCCGGGCCGGTCAAGGCCTCAGGGTCGGCGTCGTCGCCGGAGGCTGCTCCGGTTACGAGTAC
>CAXQPB010000076.1:0-9396 GCA_964225545.1 Candidatus Nitrosopumilus sp.
GGCGCGTCGCGGCGGGGCAGGGGAGGCTCGCGGCGTTCGAGACGCGCTCGCACCGATTCTCGCGGCGTTGCTGATCACCAGTGTCCTCGACCCCGTGCGTCTCCCCCTGGTCCGTCTCGACGCCGAGCGCGGCGATCGTTTGTACGCAGTCGATGAAGGTGCCTACGGAGTCGTCAGCGTGGTTGGTCGTGACGACGCACGGGTCATCAAGCTCGACAATTTCTATACGATCGGCGGGGATGCCTCGCTGCCCAACGACCGTCGGCAGGCAAACCTTCCGCTGTTCCTCGCCCGTGACCCGCGCACGGTGTTTTTTCTCGGGCTCGGCACCGGGGTCACCGCCGGTTCAGCGCTCCGCCACGATGTCGGCAGCATAACGGTCTGCGAGCTGATTCCGGAGATCACAGACGCGGCACGAGGGTACTTCGCCGAGCACACGTTCGGTCTGTTTGATGACCCCAGGGTTCGAATTGTGCAGGCCGACGGTCGCGAGTATCTCGCGTCGCACCCCGAGCGGTACGATGTGGTTATCTCCGATCTTTTCGTTCCGTGGGCGGCCGGCACCGGGGCTCTCTATGCGCGGGAGCACTACGAGACAGTGCGTGACCACCTCACGGAGGAAGGGCTGTTCGCGCAATGGCTCCCGCTGTACCAGATATCCTCGAAGGAGTTCGCGGTCATTGCACGGACGATGCTCGAGGTGTTTCCGCTGGTGACGCTGTGGCGTGGAGACTTCCTCGCGGGCGGCGGCATCGCGGCTCTTATCGGGCATGCCTCCGAGGAACCGCTCGATCCCGAGTTGCTGGTCAAGGGGATGCGACGACTTCCGGGAATGGGCGAGGTGCCGGAAGAGGTCGCACGTGCAATGACGTTGCTGTTTTACGCAGGCAATCTTACCGCTGCGTCGAACCTGTTCGACGAGGCGCCGATCAACTCTTACGACCGGCCGCACATCGAGTACATGGCTCCGCGTACTCAGCGTGAGCAGGCTGCGGGTCGCGCGCAGTGGCTCGTCGATGCGGAGCTGGTAGCTCTGTACGATGATCTGAGCGAGCGGGTGCCGTTCGACTCGGATCCGTACTTGAGCAGGCTCTCCGACGAAGGGCGTTCGTTTGTCGCGGCGGGTCTGGAGTTGCAGAAAGCGTTCATTGAGGCTGAGGCCGGCAATCGTGTGCAGGCACGAAGGCACCTCGCCGCTTTCATCGATCCCATCCCGTATGCCGTCTATCGCATGCTCGAGCCGCAGCTTCCGGACGTCCGAACAGATTGACTCCCTGATTCCCGAAGCTCGAGATCGTGGCTGCCGGCGTGGCTGCCGGCGAGAATCAGGCATCACTGCCGGCGCCGAGTGCGTGCGAGGTGCGCATCGCAGTTCGACGCCGGCAGCGGAGTTTGGCTACAGCCCGGTGAACGGGGCGTGAGTCAGCAGCACGGAGATTCCGATGTAGAGCTGGCTCTTGCCGCCGAGGAATGAGCCTGTCCATTCGGTGTTTTGTCTAATCTGCATTTTCGCGTCGTGGCAGAGCAGCGTGCCTTCACCCGCCGAAGAGAGCCCCAGCTTGCATGACCCGCTTTGTACGTAGAACAGAACGTGCTCCGCGACCGCGCCGCCGGCAAGTATGATGTCCACGTTTTTCTTCGTCTGAAGGCCGTTGCTCATACGGAAGATGAAGACGCTATCGGCGTTTCCGTTGGCATCGATGGTGAATGTCGACTGATTGTTAAGTCGCAGTTTGCCAATGTCGACGACACAGGTACCACCGGTGCAGTCGAGGCATGTGTCGGCCCCGCAGCCGGCCGGTGCGGCACTGATCGTGTAGGAGTTGCCCGGTTTGATGACGACGTTACCCAAGCTTGCCGTGGAGGTAAGTCCATCAACGAACGTGGCTGCGCTGTCGATTCCATCCTGGACCTCGTGGCATTCCGTGACGCGGTCATCTCCTGCGGTCGTAATGGCCAGCCCGCTCGGCGTCTTGGCTTCATCCGGGCTGCCGGGAGCGATCGATGTGAGTGCCGTTCCCGGTACAACGGCGCCCGAGCCACGGGCCTCCAGGCCCCCGCCGCCGGTGACAATGTCGTTGTCCACGATCGCCCCCAGGCGGAACTCGATCGCTCGTGTGTCGGTCGTTTCGGTCGCGACCAGCGTTCCGCGCTGGACGGTGCCTACGCCGATGTCGCCCTCATCCATACATAGATCGCCGGCAACGTCGGAGCCGTCGCGCGTTCGGATCTCGATATTGCGCGCCGGGTCGCCGGCGACGGCGATCCAGTAGCAGGTGGAGAACAGCGGTATCGGTTCGGACGAGCAGCCCGAAACTGAGTCACAGCTATCGTTGGTGCAGAAGTCCCCGTCATCACAATCGGTTGGTCCGCCCCCAACGCAAGCACCGCCCGCGCAGGTATCTCCGCTCGTGCACTCATCGCCGTCTTCACACGGCGCGGTGTTGGTCGGATGTGTGCAATTCCCGCTGCCATCGCAGATGTCGTCTGTACATACATCAGAGTCCGCCGTGCACGGTGTCCCGACCGGGCTGACGCAGACATCGGCGACCTCGTCGCATGTATCGAAACACTCGGGTTGACCGGCGCACGGGTCGGTGCCGCAGTTGCACAGACCGGCGGTGCAGGTCTCGCCGACTGTACAGTAAAGACCGTCGTCGCAGGCCAGGCCTTCGTTTGCGGGTGTGATGTCGCAAGTCTCGGTGACCGAATTACAGACGCCGCTGCCGCATGCCGAGTCCGAGCCGGAGCAATCGCGTGCAGTCCCCGGGACGCACGAGCCGCCAGCGCAGGTATCGTCTACGGTGCAATAGTCTCCATCATTGCACGGGTCGGTGTTCGCGATGTTCTGACAGACGCCGGTCGCGTTGCACTGATCATCGGTACAGGCGTTGCCGTCGTCGGTGCAGGCGGAGCCCGCAGCCTCGTACTCGCAGAGCGCTGAGCAGCAATCACCCGCATCGAGGTTGCCGTCGTCGCATTCCTCGCCGATCTCGACCTCTCCGTTGCCGCAGACTCCGCATACCGGCTCAGGCAGGCAATCCGGATCGTCACAGTCAACGAGGCCGTCGCCGTCGTTGTCGATCTGGTCGTCACAGATCTCGTCGTTCACATCGATCGTGATCGAGCACAGCGTCTGGGCGATGCAGCTGTCATTCGCGGAGAACGTAATGACGTGCTGGCCGATATCACCCGCATCCGGTGTCCAGTTGAACGTGGTCGACACAGGGTTGGCCGACGCAGGCAAACCCGGGCTCAGTGTGGCGCCGGCAGGCACGCCCGATTGGTTGAGGGTGATCGTGTCGCCGACGTCGGCGTCGGACACGTCCACGGTGAACGACACGGTATTGCCCGGACCGACCGGGATGGTCGAGCCGCAGGTCGGCGTCGCGCCATCGAAAACCGGGTCATTGTTAGACGGAGCGCAGTCGTCGAGCTGGATCAGGAAATCGAGCGCGACGCTGGAAGTCGAATCTTCGATTGTTATCTGGGCCGAATACAGTGTGATCGGATCGGTGAAGGTGCAGGTTGAATCTCCGAGCGTGCAGCCCGTGCTGTCCCACGTCGCTATGCCGCTTACAGGGTCAATCGTCAGCGGATTCGGGCAGTTCGGTGCGCCCGGCTGGGTGAAACCACCGGCTCCACCGGCCTCGGTGCTCGAGGAAAGGCGGAAAGTGATCGGGTCGTTTTCATTGTCGGAGACCGGAACCGGGAACGTACAGGTGCGGTTGGTGGGGCAGACCACGATCGGTGGCAGACTGCTGACCGGTGAGCTGTTGCCACTGCCAACGTCCACCAGCGTCGAAACGCTGTAGTTGCCGTCGGGGTTGTTCATGTGCGCATTCGGCGCCTGGCAACCGCTGATGCGACAGCAATCCTCGATTCCAGCTGTGTAGCTGCCAGGGGCGGTGTATGTGTAAGTTGTTGTGACGGTTCCGAGAATCCAGTTCTGCGGTATGTCATACGCGGTCACCTCGAAAACCAGTGTCCCGGTACAGTTGCCGTCGCCGAAACACAGGGATGAGCCGCCGATATCCTCTGAAAATGTGTCGCCGATAACGGGGAAACCGTCGCCCCCGCTGCCGCTGAATCCGTTACGTCGGAATGTTGCTGCGACGGTAAAATCGATCGCGTTACCGCCGGCGTCTGCGGGCTGCCATGTGACATGCGCATACCGCAGATGGGTGGCCTCGGCCTCCAGGCCTGTGAAGATGAGCAGAAAAGCGGTCGCGAGAACGGTGCAGACAGTCCTCGAGAATCCAAGAGTTCCCATTGTTCCCTCCATAACGGGGCGACACGAAGTTGTTCAAGAGTGCCGGTGGCAGCGCCGACGACTTTGTCCATACCGTCGCCCGCGCGCGGGCGGAAAGGCAAGGGCCTATTTTCGCACGGTCGAATGAGCGGGCCGGCGTTACGGGCTAGCCATGAGCGGTCACATACCGAAGAAATTAAACGGAGTGTGACAAGGCAGCCACGATGCCGGCCACGCCCGGGCGGTTTTGGCATCTGCGACGGAGCTCAGACCAGATAAAAACGGAACTCGCTGGTTGACCCGACCGCCTGCCGGCGTGTCTCTCGTGGGGGGGGCTGTGCAAAAACGGCGTCCCGTACTGTCTGGGCCCCTGAAAACGACTGAATTTCGGTGTGAACCGGCCCGAAAGGGTGGAGGTCGCGCGATGTCGTGCTAGTGAGAACCGCATGAGCAACAACGGAACGAACGAACAGAGGATCGATGGAAAGGTCGCGATTGTCACCGGTGGCTCCCGCGGCATCGGCTTCGGCATTGCTCGTGCCTACGCCTCGGCAGGCGCGAAGGTCATGATTACCGGGCGAAAAGCCGAAGCTCTCGAGGACGCAGCCAACGCGATAGGCGGTGATATTGCCTGCCGGGCCGGGCATGCGGGCCAGCCCGAGGAGATCGAGGCTGCGGTTGACGAGACGATCGCCAGGTTCGGGCGGGTCGATATTCTGGTCAACAACGCGGCTACAAACCCGTACGCCGGACCGACGATCGATGTTGATCTTCCCCGCTGGGACAAGACGTTAGAGACCAATCTGCGTGGACCGCTGGTCTGGACGCAGACGTGCTGGCGAAAGTGGATGAGCGAGCATGGCGGGTCCGTGATCAACATCTCTTCGGTCGGCGGGCTTTCAACCAACCCGGTGCTCGGTGTCTACGACGTTACGAAAGCGGCGCTGCTCGCGCTGACGCGTCAGCTGGCGGCGGAACTCGCCCCCAAGGTGCGGGTCAACGCGATCGCTCCGGGACTGATCAAGACCGACTTCGCCCGCCTGCTATGGGAAGGCGATCGCGGGGAGCAGGTCGCGAAGAGCTATCCGCTGCAGCGTCTCGGTGAGGTCGAGGACATCGCCAGCGGCGCGCTCTTTCTCGCGGCCGACACGGCGGGGTGGATGACGGGCCAGACCCTGGTCTTCGACGGCGGCGGCCTGATCAAGTTTCCGACCTGATCGCCTGCCCTGAGCCGGCTTGACCCAACCCGCGGCTGTCGGGAAAACAGGGCGATGATCGTGGAAAGAGATGAATTGGGCTTCGACGCGCCGGTGCCGGTCGGCCACCCGGCGCGGACTTCGAGGCCGCCGGGCCATGCGGCCGGGCCCGCTGTTGGCGAGCGAGTCCCCGACTTCCGGCTGCCGGATGCGTACGGCCGCGAGGTACAGCTGGAGCAAGCCCGCGCCGGTGCGCCGACCGTCATCCTGTTCTATCGCTCAGCGGTATGGTGACCGCCATGCTGGACGCAACTCGGCGAGTTGCGCGATGCATGGCCGAAGTTCGAGGAGGAGGGGGTCCGGCTCCTCGCGATCTCTTACGATGACCAGCAGGTACTCCGCGAGTTCACGGAAAAGCAGGACATCCCGTTTCCGCTGCTCTCCGATATCGACTCCGAGGTCATCCGCCGTTACGGGATTCTCAATGAGCAGGTGAAACCCGGCGACGCGTTTCTTTACGGCATTCCTTATCCCGGCGCTTTTGTTGTCGACGAAAATGGAGTGGTCATCGCGAAATTCTTTCACGACTCCTACAAGAAACGCGACAGCCCTGAGCTCTATCTGGACGCCGCACGTGGAAGGATCACGATCGAAGACGATGCGCCGATCGCTCGCGGCGGCGAGGAGGAAGGCGTCTCGCTCGAGGTCGCGATGCATGGAGGCCGCGGAACGTTGCGGCAGGGCATGCGGCGCGAGATTCTCGTCCGCTTTCAACTCGCCGACGGAGTGCATGTCTACGGCAATCCGGTGCCCGATGGCATGGTTCCGGTTTCGATCGAAGTAGATGGTCCCGAAGGTCTGGTTGTCGAACCGGAGATCGGTCCGCAGACTTCACCTCTCATCGTCGCGGCGATCGGGTTGGAACTGCCCGTATGGAGCGGCGACGTCTATTTTCGCATCCCTGTTTACGCGACCGGAGCGTTGGCGAGTGAGACCCGGCCGCTCGATCAGGACTCGGTACGCATCGCTGTGCGGGTGCGATATCAGGCCTGCACGGATGAGGTCTGTCTGCTGCCGCGAGATGAGGCGTTCGAACTCGAGGTGCCGCTCGATGTGTGCGACGTACCGTCCTTACCGATGCACAACGGACACGGCCAGCGAGAAGGGAATTTCAAAGTTCTGCCGCACGCCCTTCGATTGCTGCGCCGCAAGATACTGCCGCATCCGATCGGTGCGCTGCGCTTCCTGGTCCGGAATATCCGTCTCGAGCTGGCGGCCCGTCGCCGCCGGAGTGACTGAACGCGCTCGTCAGCAGTTCAGCGCCAGGCCCGGCCGCGGCCACGTGGCCTTCACCAGGACTCCGGTCCCGGACAACGTGATGTACGCGGTTCGGAGGTCCTCGCCGCCGAAACAGATGTTCGTCGTCAGCGGGTCCGGTGTGGCGTAGTGCTCGACGGAGCTGCCGTCCGGTGAGATCGAAGTGCTTCCGCCGTTGACCAGCGTCGCGACGCAGACGTGCCCCTCGCCGTCGACGGCCAGCGAGTCGAGCATCTGCATGCCCGGCAGTCCGGCAAGGCAGTTTCTGCTGAGAAGGTCGTTCGGGTCGCCGGCGGGTACGCCCGGTGACTCGATGTCGAACGCCCACACGCGACCGGTGGGAGTCTCTGCAACGTAAAGTCGTTTGCCGTCGGGAGATAGGCCGATTCCGTTCGGGCCTTCCATGGGAAAGATGATCTCCCGAATCAGCGTGCCATCGGGTTTCGCGTAAAAAACGCCCGTGCGGTCCTGGTCACGCTCGCGATGTTTGCCGAGGTCGGTGAAGTAGAAGCCGCCGTGAGCGTCGAAGACGATGTCGTTGGGTCCCTTGAGCGGGATGCCGCCGCATTCGGTGTACCGGGTCTCGACCGCGCCTGTGGTGAGGTCGACCCGCTGGATGCTGCCGCCGGTATAATCGGCCGGCTGGTTGCCGGGCAGCATGAACCCACCAAGGTCGTGCCACTCGAAGCCGCCATTGTTGCAGATGTAGCAGGCGCCGTCTGGCCCGATCGCTGCACCGTTGGGACCGCCGCCCGTCTCGGCGACGACCTCGATCGTGCCGTCAGGGGTGACGCGGCTGAGCGTTCCGCGCTTGATCTCGACCAGAAGCACACTGCCGTCTTCGCAGGCGATAGGCCCCTCGGGAAACTGAAGTCCGCTGGTGATGTGCTGTATATCGAGCATGGGTCGCTGTCCGCCTTGTCGTATCCGGTCGTCGTTTTCTGCTGCTGGCCTTTTGTATGCGGTTCTCGTGGAGCCGCCCCGCACGCCGACCGCGACCAAGCCGCCTCGCCCCCGGCAAGTCAAGGAATGCAGGCCGGTTGCGTGACGACGGTCGGCTGACGATCATTACCGAATGCCGAGGGTTGTTCTTCGCGGATTTCTCATCGTGCCCGAAGCCGACCTCGAGGCCGTCCACGCCGAACTGCCCGCTCACATCCGAGCGACGCGCGATGAGCCCGGCTGCATCGCTTTCGATGTCGAGCCGTCGGCTGCAGACCCCTGTCGACTCGATGTATATGAGGTCTTCCTCGACCGTGCTGCTTTTGTTGAGCACCAGCGGCGTGCGGGCGTAACGCGCTGGGCCGAAGTCTCCGCGCGCGCGCAGCGTCACTACGGCATTACCGAGGAGTCGGATGTGCGTCCGGCAACCGGCGGCGACGTACTGCGAACGGTGCTCGCGGTCTCTGCAATCCTTCCCGGCCTGCTGGCCGGAGCGTTCACCCTGCTTGTCGGCGGGGGGAGAAGGAACGCTCTTAACCGTGCGACACGAATGTGGGGCCGGCAGGGTACGAAAGCCGCGGGAATTCGTTTGCGCATTGAGGGAGCTGAGCGACTGCGACTCAGGCCGGCCATATTCACGATCAACCACCAGAGCGGCATCGACCCGATCCTGATCTGCGCTCTGCTGCGCGATAATTTCGTGGCGGTAGCGAAGCGCGAGATCCGCCGCAATCCCGTGCTTGGACCGGCCTTCGCGTTTGTCGGAACCGTTTTTGTTGATCGTGGTGGCGGCGAAGACCGGGGCAAGGCCATGCGCCCTGCTGTCGAGGCCTGCGCGCAGGGGCTTGGCCTGGCGATGGCGCCGGAGGGGACACGCAGCGCAGGCCGGTCTGTCGGCCGATTCAAGAAGGGCGTGGCGCATGTCGCGCTGGCGACCGGTGTTCCGCTGATTCCGATCGTCATTCACAACGCCGGACAGGTACTGCCGCGCGGCGGCTACATCATGCGGCGTGGAGAGGTCCGCGTAGAGGTACTCGAACCTATTGAGACTGCGGGTTGGACGGCTGATTCGTTGGACGCGGAAATCGAAGGCCTCGAGCAGCGTTACCGACGTGCGCTCGGCGAGGCAAGCCTGTAACGCCCTGTAACGCCCGGTTCAGTCCGGTCAGCGTCGGGCACGGTGGATGCCTTCAGTCCACTTTCAGTCGCAGCAGTGAAACGAGGTCTGACGGTCCGAGGTCCGCTCTTTTGAGCTGACCGATCACGTTCGTGGCGCGGCGTGCAAGGGCTGCGACCGCCGGGCCGGCCAGAGGTGGATCGATGCTTGCCATGGTGATCTGGTAGATCGCTTCCTTGACCGCCGCGAGCGCCGGGCTGGCGATGACGCGCTTTCCCGAAATCATGAACGTATCGAGGTCGCCGAACGCGAGCAGTGTCGGCTTGGGAGCCGGTCGAAACGGTTCAAGATTGCCTCCCGTCAGATGACGAACGAGATTGGTTGCCGCCGCGCGCCCCATATCAAGCGCGTGGTAGGCCTGCTTCGCGATCGGGGAGGGCAGTGCCGCTGCGTCGCCGGCGACGAATACATTGTTGAAACACGTGCTTTGCAAAGCGGGCGTGACCGTCGCCCAGCTTCGCTCGTTCGGTGCGAGGCCCCACTCGTGCAGTTGGGGGGCGGGTCGCACCCCG
>CAXQPB010000077.1:0-5474 GCA_964225545.1 Candidatus Nitrosopumilus sp.
GACCGTTACACTCTTTCCCTACACGACGCTCTTCCGATCTCTCGCCGGCGCGAAAAACGGCTGCAGTGATTTCTATTTCCAGCCATTCCCATTCTTCAATGCCGAGTGAGAGATCGAATTCCTGCCCCAGCCGGCGGTCGCGTCCGTTCGGGCTCGGCCCGATGTCGGCATCGATGAGATAACCGGCCTCGTTGACCTGCTCGTAGATATGCCACAGCAGCTCGACTGAGCTGCTTTCGAATATCGGGAATCCGAGCGACACCGTGCCGATGTGCATGTTTGACAGCTCGGGCCGGAACAGCTCCCCGTAATAGTGAAAACGGTTGACGCCACTGAATTTGCCGTTGTTGTCCTGAAGCCCGGTCTGGCGGAACGAGCCGTCGGTGCCCGGGTAGCGAAAGTTCCCGTCCGGGGTCTCGACCGCATCCTGATCCGGGTTGCCGTCACCCGAGCCGATGGCGTACCCGAAGGTGAATCGAGGCGCGAGGGGCCATTTTGTGTCCCAGGTGAAGCCGACGTCCAGGCCCCAACCGAAGACGTCCCTTTTGTAAACATCGTTCTTCGGCGGTCGAATCGCGCAGCCTTCCGGGAGGAGATCACACTCGCAGTTGGGATCGTCGTCAGGACAGGCTCCGTAATCGATTGTCGTCTCTTTGCCCTTCGAGATCGCCCCGTCGAGCCAGTAGTAAATCTTGTGGTCGTCGCTCACCTTGTAGCGCCCGCTTGCCCGTCCGCCGACCCAGAGCATGTCGCGATCGATCTCGTCGCGCAGGGCCGGATCGACGGTGCCGAAACCGGGGATCCCGTTGAAGTCTCCGTTCGCGAGACCGGTCGTATCGTCCTGGTAGAGGGCGTACGTCTCGATTTTGTGGCGCGGTGCCCAGCGCCACGTCGCGTGTCCGAGGAATCGAAGGATTCCATCTTCTTCCGGATCGATATCGGCATCGTCCGGCGACAGCTGTGCTACCTCCCGGGCAACACCAAGCTCTACTCGCAGAAAGTCGGTTCCATACAGGTGCAGCTGGAGGGCATCGAGGTTCGCATCCCACCACCACTCGCGGGTGTCACGGAAACGCTGCCGGCCGGCCTGCAGCCCGACCGGAACGTCCCACAGGTCGTGGACGTAAATCCAGCTCTGGCCTCTGACGAAAGAAACCTCGTTGGTGTCGCAGCTTGCTGGATAACGCGGGGGGTCGCCGCAGCCGCCGACCTGGATGGGTACGTCGATTCCTTCGATATTGATGATCTCTTCACGCGAACTGCGGTTCGACAGACGTACGTTCCAGTTGAAGCGGCCCTGCGCGAAGACCGCGACCTTTTTGCTCGGAATCCACAACCCCTCGAGCTGCAGGGAGTTCCGCATCCGGAAGGTGTCCGCATTGGCCTGGCGGATCAGCTCGCCGTTCTCGTCGCGGATCGATTTCGACAGCAGGTTGAAGTTGTTCAAGTAACTCGGCCGGTATTCGAGTTCGCCGCCGATATTGATCGGTGTGCCGAACAGCTCGAAGTTGAATCGCCCGTTGCCTTCACGCTCCTGCGGCTGCTTGATGATCGGAGGCAGTTGAAGGACCTCTCCGCTTTCGAGCTGCTCGAAGGTAAAGCGCCTTACGGTCATCCCTCGGGTGTCGAACCCGAGCTCTTCGAGCGCTTTGATCCGGGCCTTGGCCCCGCCGTCTTTTTTGAACTCACCGGTCGTGACGCGGTAGCGAAAGCCATCGCTGTACTCCAGCTTTTCGACATACACGTCATCGAAGTGCTTGCGGATGGCCGCGGCGAGATTCTCGGCTGCGGCGCGTCCGGCATACGCTGCAACATCGACCGCATAGCGTTCCACGGTGACCCGTCGCCTTCTCCCCTTGGCCGGTGCGGCTTCGGATGCAGCCGATGCATCCGAAGCATTATCGGTCGAGCCGCTCGGTGCGGCTGCATCCTGGCCGTATGCCGGTGCTGCGGTCATAGCGGCGAATGCCACCAGCGCGGCAAGCGCGCTTCGCACTCGGGGGTGCTTTTTCGGGAGGGGAGTGATTGCAGGATCTCCTCAGGTGTATTCGTTCTTTCTGACATCGGACCTTGGAAGCGTTCTCCTTCGGGGGCTCGTTCCGCGATCTCGGTCGTTCTCTCCGGTGCGTCTGTCCTCAGCGAACCGTTGCCGATGGCCAGCTGCTGGGCAACGGTTTTCCGTCAAAGCGCTCTCGCAGATCGTTGGCATGCGCGATGGCGCTCTGTGACGGGTTCGGACAGCCCCGCTCGTAGCCGAGTTCGTCGAGCATCGAGCCTGCCGCCGCTTCAAATTTCTCGAGGTCTTCCTCGCTCATCTGCGTACGCCAGTCTCGCAGTCCCTGCGTCGGCGGCAACCAGGCTGCGTTCGCCGAAAGACCGCTGTCACTGCTCGTCTTGCCTTCGTGGTAGCGAAGCATGGACTCGTCGAATTCCAGTTTCAGAAAGTCGCACAGGCCGCGAAGCTCTCCAGGCGGGTCTGCGACGAGCGCCTCGTAATGCATCTCCATGTAGCGGTCGGGGCCGAGATCCGCGCCGCCCTCGCGGCCCACACGAATCAGCCATTCCCACCACAAAGCGGTCGTGGTGACCGGGTCCTCCTTCCAGGTGGATCGCCTGCCGGCTGCCCGGTCCGCCATCCTCCAACGAAGCATCGACAGGCAGACATCCCGGCCGTCGCGAATGATGTGAACGAACCGGGACTGCGGCCACATCTCCGAGAGCATCCCGATGTAGCGTACATACGGCGGAGTCTTGTCGCCGACCAGTCGCTTACCCTCGGCGCGTCCGTAGAGGTCGAAGACGCGCGAGACGAACTCCGCATACTGCATGGACGGATTCTCACGAACGATCGCGCGCACGTCGTCGTCGTCCAGGTGAAGATGCGGAAACCGCTTGTACGCGAGGAGCTCGTCGAGTAGCGCCGGTGTTACCTGGCCGTTCTTCTTCACCCCGATGCGTTTGCGGAAGAACCGTGTGATCCAGTGGGTTTCTCGCGTCACTGCGATCTCCGGGTGAGCGTCCACCATGCGCTTGGCAAGGGTGGTGCCGGAGCGCGGGCATCCGACGAGAAAGACGTAGGGATTCGGTGAGGCCGTCGCAGCGTCTGTGACGGTGTCTTCGATTCGGTCAGCGTTCGACATTTCAGTTTCTCCGGACGCGTTCGCATTCCGCGAGCGCTGCGTTCGCGCGGGCTGTCGCCAGATCTCTCCAGCCGTGGTCCTGATGGCGCACGGCGTACAGCGCGAGTTGCAAGAGTGCATATACGTGATTGATCGCGAGCCTCTGCGCGTCGCCGGGCGACGTCAGCGTAAGGTATCGCTCGAGGAACGCGTCTGCGGCTGCGGCTGCGGACTCGGCCGGTATCGACGGATCCGAATCGGGCAGCGCGCGCATCCGCGCGAACATGAAAGCCGCATCGAACATGGGATCGGCGGCCGCGAAGGTGTCCAGGTCGATGAATGAGACCTGCTCATCCTCGAAAAAGAAGTGATCCGGCTTGGGGTCGAGCTGCGCCGGTCGCGCCTCGTACTCGGACGGGTATCGCCGGAGCGTGGCGGCAATCCGGTTTACTGAATCCGTCAGCTCGGGGCAGGCGATCGTGATCAGCGCGGCAGCCTGCTCTACACGTTCGTTGATGTGTCTCGGGCCCCAGCACGTCGTGCATGTGAACCGGCTCTCGTGAAAAGCTCTCAACGCGCGGGCCGAACGCTGTCCCAGCTCGGCGGGGTCGCCTCCGCCTGCGAGCAGCTCCGGCATCGCGGTTCCGGCCGCGCTCTCCACCGTCAGCGTTCGTGACGCCTCGCAGAAACCGACCGGCCTGACGACATGAAACCCGGGGCGCGCCTCGCTTACGGTCGCGTGCAGGTTGCGCAGCGTTGCGTATGCGTCGCGGCCTTCCTGCTCGTCGCGGTAGACCTTTACGTAAAGGTCGCGGACGGGGTCGCCGCCGCGGTAGCGGAACGTGCACCCCTGCATCGGCCGGTAGCGCGCTCCCGTGATGTCCCAAACGGTTTCGCCGCAGCCACAGGCCTCATCGAGGATCTTCAGTGTCTCGCGGTCGGTCCCGGCGGCAACGCGAGGGAGTGACGGCAGCTGGCGGTCATAGGGGTAGACCTGTACCAGCGCACGCAGTCCCTCGACATGTGCGTAGGGAGGCAGCCCCGAAGCGCTCTCATCGGCGAGGCTCTGCCGGATCCGGTTGTACTGCTGTGCCGCCCGGTCGTCGGCATAGGTTATCGCCGTGACGTGCAGAGGCTCACCTGCGTCGAGCTCGTAGAGCACGATGGAGCGGGCACCGGGACGATAGCGGACACGGCGGATCGCGCAGGATCGCAGCCCGACGTCAGCGCCGGCCGGACCGATCAGGCTCGTACGCAGCACGTCGAGCATCGCGTCGGCGTTCCAGAGTGTGGACAGCTGCGGCAGTTCCGGATCCGCGCAGCCCATGGCAGCCGAACCCGTTGTCGCTGTCCCCAGTCGGCTGTCTCGATCTGTATGTTCGGAGGCTCTGGGCATCATTTCAACGCCTCCGCCATGCGCACCGGAACATCTCCCCAACGCGGCCAGAAGGAATACAGGCAGACCAGCCGAAGAATTGTCGCCCGAGTATAGACCTCGACCCGCCTGGGGAGGTCGGCGTCCGTGCTGCCGTACGCGTCGAGGAACGAATCTTCCAGACCGCCCTCTACGGCGATTCCTTTCGCTCGGGCGAGCCGGATGTGTGCGATGAAGTTTCCGAGATCGATCGCCGGGTCAGCCTTGCAGAGCGTATCGAAGTCGATCAGGGCAGTGCGTTCGCCATCGATGATGACCTGCTTTTCGTAAAAATCGCGATGAACGAGCGCGGTCGGCGTCTCACCGAGGCCGAGTAATGCCTCTCGAACGTCCACCATCGCCTTGGCGGTCACGTCGCGAAGCCCGTCGTGGACCTCTCCGGTAAGCCGCACCCAACCCTCGAGCAGTTGCACCTCGTCTTCGGGGTCGTGCTTGCGCTCCGCGTCGAGCTTGCAGTGGTGAAGGCGCGCAATCGCCCGTCCCGCCATGCGGACGCCGTTGGCAAAGGCCTCGCCCTCGAGCTCGGCCAGTGACGTGCCGGGGACATTCTCCATCACCAGCATCTGCCAGTCGGGGAAATACCCCACCAGCCCGGGCACAACCACGTCCGAGTCGCTTGTGCTGTCGAACCCATGATTCGCGAGAACGGTCAGGGTTTCGGCGAATTCACTGCCGTGTGTGCTGCGCCGCTTGTACATCTTCGCAAACAGGGAGCCGCGCACCCGCTGTTTGAGCTCGCGGTTTTTGATCTCGTATTCAAGCCTGCATGCCGCGCGCTTGCCGAGCCGGTGACCGAGCAGCTCGGGCCAGACGTGCTTGAGCTTGTAACCGGGACCGGCGACGTGCGGCTCGAGCAGTTCGCGAACCTGTCGCGGGCGCTGTACGAACCGGAGCGCCGCGATCGGAAGAGCACACGTCTG
>CAXQPB010000078.1:0-53724 GCA_964225545.1 Candidatus Nitrosopumilus sp.
CCTGTACCCGGGGACATGGGACGGGCCGCCCGTCCCCCTATTCGGTCTTGCTCCGGGTGGGGGTTGCAGAGCACCCGCCGTCCCCGACGGGTCTGGTGAGCTCTTACCTCACCGTTTCACCCTTACCCCGGTCGATCTCGGATCGACCGTGGCGGTCTACTCTCTGTTGCACTTTCCCCGCCTCGCGACGGGCCGCCGTTAGCGGCCACCCTGCCCTGCGGAGTCCCGACTTTCCTCCCGCCGGTGGACGAATCCACCGCACGAGCGACTGCCTGGCCGACTCGGGAAGTCTCCCGAGACACAGGTGAGTATCACCCAAAGCCCCGCATCTGGCGAGCGCCGCGCAGACGCTCGGGGGCTTTGTTTCAGGCCGTCTTCTGCTCCTGGCTTGCGTAGAGGATCCGCTGACAACTCGGGCAGACACGCAGGGCTCCCGACTTGATGATCTCGATCACGGTCTGGGGCGGAATATGCATGTGGCAGCCGGCACAAGAGCCGCCACGCACCTCGACCACGGCATGACCGCCACGCCGCTTGAAAACCTGCTCGTACTTCTGGCGGATGCGGTTATCGAGCTTCTCGGCGATCTCCACCCGGGCGGTGAGTTCTCCGGCTACCTCGCTGCGAAGCGAATCGATTCGCGCGCTCTCCTCGCTGATCTGCTGCTCATCAGCAGCCTCGAGCTCCGCGAGCTCGTCGCGAGCGGCTGACAGACGGGCCTCGATGTCTTCAACGCTCTGCATGACCTGCAGGAGGGTGTCCTCGAGCCCACCGACCTGCTCGCGCAGATCGGCGACCTCTCCCTCGTTGGCCCTCAACTCCCGCTCGGTGCGGACGCGGCCGATCCGCTGGTTGCGGTCTTTGAGAGTCGCCTTGGTGTCGTCGACTTTTCGCTCGGCCAGAGCGCGCTCGGTGACGAGCGTCTTACGCTCAACGATCAGTTGCTCGATTCGAGCTTTGCGGGCGTCAATCTCGCTGCGCCGGCCGGCGAGCGAGGATTCGTATTGGTCGACCTCGAGCTGCTTCTCGCGTAGCTCGATGTCGATCTGTTGGAGTTTGAATAGCGTATCGAGCTCTGCGCCCACTCGTTTGTGGTCTCCCCTTCTTTTTTGATGGTGGGCCCACCAGGACTCGAACCTGGGACCAGAGGATTATGAGTCCCCTGCTCTAACCAACTGAGCTATGGGCCCTCGAACGGCCTCAGCTCAGAAAGCCACGCAGCTTTTTGCTCCGGCTCGGAAGCCTGAGCTTACGCAGGGCCTTGGCCTCAATCTGGCGGATTCGCTCGCGGGTTACCGCGAACCGGTTCCCGACCTCCTCCAATGTATGGTCGGTTTTCTCACCAATGCCAAACCGAAGCCGCAAAACCTGCTCCTCACGTGGGGTAAGTGAGGCCAGCACCTTGCGTGTCTGTTCCTGCAGGTTCATGTTGACGACCGCCTCGGCGGGCGCCACGGCCTTCCGGTCCTCGATGAAATCGGACAGGTTGCTGTCCTCTTCATCGCCGATCGGGGTCTCGAGCGAGATCGGCTCACGCGCGATCTTCAGAACCTTGCGGACACGGTCGACGGGCATCTCGGCGATCTCGCCGAGCTCCTCAGCCGTCGGCTCACGACCGCGATCCTGTACAAACTGCCGGGTGGCCCGGATCAGCTTGTTGATCGACTCGATCATGTGAACCGGAATTCGGATCGTGCGGGCCTGATCGGCGATCGCGCGAGTGATCGACTGCCGAATCCACCATGTCGCGTAGGTCGAGAACTTGTAACCGCGCCGATACTCGAACTTGTCGACGGCCTTCATGAGGCCGATGTTCCCTTCCTGGATCAGGTCGAGGAACTGCAAGCCACGGTTGTTGTAACGCTTGGCGATCGAGACAACGAGTCGGAGGTTGGCCTCGATGAGTTCTTTTTTTGCCTGATCGGCGGCTGCCTGGGCACGGTTGATACGCGAGGCGAGCCCGTTGATCTCGTCGAGAGACATGCAGCACTGCTCGAGCAGACGGTCGACCTCCAATCGAGCGCGCTCGATCTTTTCCGCCATCTGCTCGATGCCCTTCGCGTTCATTCGCAGGGTGCCGCAGATCCTCTGGTCCGTCGTTCTGTCGACGCCCAGCTGTCTCGAAAGATCGCGGATCTGGTCGCACGTTCGACCGGTGCGCTTTTCCGCCCTGCGGATCACTCCGTACTCGCGATTGATTCGCTGATGAACCCGCTGGATCTCCTCGATCGCGAGGCGAACCTGCGTCGGGTTCAGCGGAATGTCCCGCAGTCCCTTGAGGATCCGCGCGTCCAGCTTCGCGATCGTCCTCTCGGTCTCAGTGTAATCGTCGGTGCTGCGCTCGAGAACACGGAGCTTTCCCGACAGCTCGTCGACCTGCACCGCAGCTTTGTCGAGCCTGCCGAGTTGGCGCGCCGCCCGCTTGTGAAGTTCGGCCTCGTCCACCGGCTCGGGTTCGACTTCCTCCGGCTCCTCCTGAGCTGTTTCGTGTGCGCGTTCCGGCGCGGAAGCGACGTTGGCCTGCACGCCGGCAGCTTCAGACCCCGCGGAGTCGGACTCTGCCTGGTCGCCGTCGGAGTTCTCGGAGTCGTCGCCGCCCACCGCGCCCGCGGGGTCGGGTTCCGCGACCTTCACGACGACCCTGACACGGATCTCGCCTTCGCGGAGTGCGGCGTTCAGCCCACGGATATGCGCGCGGCCGAAGATCGAGGTGAATGCCAGATCGAAAACTTCGTTCTCGCCTTCTTCGATCCGTTTGGCGATTGCGACCTCGCCCTCACGGTTGAGCAATGGAACAGCACCCATGTCGCGCATGTACATGCGGACATAGTCGGTGCCGCCTTCCTCGGAGCCGGACTGCGCAGAGTTGCCCTCGGATTCACCGGTCTTGCGCCGCCGGGTCGTGCGACGCCGAACGGGCTCGACCTCGACTGCGGGCTCCTCGTTATCGCGCACCTCGACCTGACGTTCTTTCAACGTGTGAAGGACGTCTTCGATTTCGTTCTCTTCGGTGATCCCCTCGTCGAGGAGTTCGTTGACGTCGTCGTAGGTAACGTAGCCCTTGGACTTGCCGAGTTTTACGAGTTTCTCGACGCCGGCAGCCGGCTTCTCTTCGGGTGCCGCGCCGTTCTGAGCCGCGCCGGAGGCGGCCGTTGCAGAGTCCTTGTTAGCCATTCGGATGTTTTCGCGGTTTCAAGCTCGCCAGCTCCGCCGAAGGTTCGATTTCGCCGCCGAGCGCTTCGCGCTTTCGAAGCTCCGCGATCACCTCAAGGTTATGCCTGCGCGCGGCGCTTTCGTGAATGCGCTTTGTGCAATCCTCGACGATTCGCTCGCAGATCGCGGCGTCGGAGTGCAGCCCCTCGGCCAGTTCACGTGCAACGCGGTCGCGGAGTTCGTCGGGAATTCGCTCCAACCACTCGCTCGCGGCAGCAAATCGTCCTTCCCGAGACTCGTTGATCATATCATCAACAAGCTGTCGCCAAACACCCTCCTCCATGGATTTTATCAGTTCTGCGCCGTCCATTTTGTCGAGCAGGCCGGGTTGAGCGATCAAAACGGTCACCAGCAGTTCCTCGGGTCCGGGTGCACCGCGTCGCGCTTTCGCCCTTGCGGGAGTGGTCGTCGTTGCCGGCTGATTGCGGGAGGCGTCACGACTCGCTCGGCGCAGAACTGCATCGGGGAGTTCGGTCCAGTAGGCCGCCTTCTTGACGAACTGCTCGAACTTGAAAGGATCTTGAACACGCGCAAGCAGGGCGGCGAGCTCCGATCCCGCCCGCGCCAAACCTGCATCACCGGGCGGCGCATTCTCAACAACGTATCTTACATACGCTCCAACCAGAGGTTCAGCCTTGGACACCAGGTCCGTGAGTGCGTCGGCTCCATGCGTGCGCACGAACGAATCCGGGTCTTCCCCCGCTGGAAGCCGCGCGCCGCGGGCCCAGATCTCGGCATCGAAGAAAATCGGCAGAAAACTTCGGGCTGCTGCCGTCGCACCGGCTCCATCGGCGTCGAAAAGCGTCACAACCTCGCTGGAGTAACGGGACATCAGGCGCGATTGCTCGCCGGTCAGCGCCGTGCCGCAGGTCGCGACCACGTTGCGAACGCCAGCCTGAGCGAGCGCGATCACATCCAGATAGCCCTCGACCAGCAGAACCAGCTCGGCCGCGCGCAGCGCGTCACGGGCCTCATAGATTCCGTACAGAGCGCGGCTTTTCCGGTAGACCTCCGTCTCCGGAGAGTTCAGGTACTTCGGGCCCTCTCCTTCCACAAGCTGGCGCCCGCCGAAACCGATGACGCGTCCCTGTCCATCGCGGATCGGGAACATCACGCGATTGCGGAAACGGTCCACCATGCGGCCTCCGCGTTCGACAACCAGGCCGAGTCGTTGCGCAAGCTCCGGGGCGACGCCTTCTCGTGCGAGCCACTTTACGAGGCCGGTTCCCGAGCTCGGCGAAGCTCCTATGTTGAACTGCTCGATCGCCTCGTCACTCAACCCGCGGCCGGCAAGATAATCCCGCGCGGGTGCCGCGTGTTCGGATTCAAGCAGGAACCGGTGAAAATACCGGGCCGCCGTCGCATTCGCCTCGTAGAGCGGCGCGCGCCGGTCAGTGGTACCGCCTCCGACATCGGGCACCGAGATACCGTAGCGTTCGGCCACCTTGCGCACCGATGAGGGAAAATCGAGGCTCTCGATTTCGCAGAGGAACTTGAATACGTCGCCGCTCACACCGCAACCGAAGCAGTGAAAGAAGCCGTTTTCGTCGTTGACGGAGAAGGAGGGGCTTTTTTCGTTGTGGAACGGGCAGAGTCCCATCATGGACTTGCCCTTCCTCTTGAGACTGACGTGGGGGGAAATGAAATCGGAGATTGTCGCCGCTTCTCGAATCTCGGCAATTTTCTCCGCTGGAATCACGAACCGTCGACCGCCCCTATGTCGTCAGAGTTACCGGGCGCCAGGCTGCGCATCCCGTCCTCGGCGCGCAACATAACCACAGAAAAAATACCGCTCGTCAAATCCGCCAGGCGCGGCGCGAGAATCGCCTCATCGACCGCATCGTTGATATGATCGGCGGCTCCGCCCGCTTCCCTCGCGATCGGGCCGCCATCGTACGCGTCGGGCGCGTAAGCCCTGAGCGCCAGGAGCGTGCAGCCGAGCACAACAGCCCCCTTGAAGATGCCGAACGAGAGGCCCGCGACGCGGTTCATCGGCGAGCTCAGTCCCTGGACCCAGAAACGCCGCACCATTTTTACGATATAGCGGCCGGTCCAGAGCACGAGCGCGAAGAGCACCATGAAACTGACGCCCGTCTCGACGAAAGCCGGCCCCGGAATGGAATCCGCGATCTTCGGAACCAGGAGCGGCGTCCATCGAAAAGCCGCGGCCAGCGCCGTCAGCATCGCGATCAGCGACAGCAACTCATGAACGAAACCGTTCATGTAGCCCTTGTAGGCAAAAAATGTGAGCCCGAGGACGATAAGGATATCGACCGTATTCATCACGACCACCTCCGCGCGACGCCCCACACGTCGCCCGACGCTGGCTCACGATCGACGGCCCTTTGATGCCGTCCATCGGCAGGGGATCGCGAAGACAGTTCGTCGGCAACCGTCATCCTACCACGGCTTGACACTCTTTTCCGCTCATGGGACGGGAAAGTATCCGTGCGACACACAGGCTTTTTGACGCGCCCCGTCGCCTGTTGCGCTGCGTTACTCGCGATCGCGGTGATCGGGGCACTCGCCGGGTGTAAGCGCATGACCCCTTCTGATCCAGGTACAGCCGCGCAGCATCCGACTACCACCATCTATGCCCTCGAAAACGGCATGAGGGTCGTGATCCGTGAAGATCACTTCGCCCCGGTTGCCGCCCTCCAGGTCTGGGTCAAGGCTGGAGGAGCCGACGAGGAAGACATCGAGGCCGGAGTCGCCCACGTTCATGAGCACATGCTGTTCAAAGGGACGTCGAACCGGGGTGTCGGAGAGGTCGCCGCAGAGATCGAGGGATCCGGCGGGCGCATAAACGCGTGGACCTCCTGGAACGAGACGGTCTACCACATCGTTGTAGCCTCCCGTTTTGCCGACACGGGACTCGACGTCCTCGGCGACGCAGTGCGCAATTCGTCGTTCGACCCCGACGAGCTCGACAAAGAGCTCGATGTGGTGCTCGAGGAGTGGAAAAGGGGAGAGGACTCGCCCTCTCGAAAAATTTTCCACGGACTGTTCGGAACCGCCTACACGGAGCACCCGTACAAGCGCCCGGTGATCGGCACCAAGGATTCCATCGAGGGACTCTCTCGGGAGCGGATTCTCAGCTTTTACGAGCGCTTTTACGCGCCGAACAACATGACCGTCGTGATCGTCGGAGACGTCGACACGAGGGCGATGAAGAAAGAGGTCGACAAGGTCTTCGGCGACTACCGGCGGCGCGAGATCGCTCGTCCCGAGCGGCCGGTCGAGCCTCCGCAGGACGGCCTGCGCCTGGCGAGCCTGCGCATGCAGGTCCAGGAATCACACCTCGCGCTCGGATTTCACGTCCCCGGCGCCGACCATCCGGACGCGCCGCTCCTCGACCTGCTGGCCTTTATCATCGGCGGCGGGGAGAGCTCGCGACTGTACACACGACTCGTGGCAGATGAGCAGCTCGTCACCGGCATCGGGGCTTTTGCATATACTCCGCCGGACCCCGGCATGTTCGTGGTTACGGCATCGCTCGAATCCGCGGAAATGCGGCGCGCCTACGATGCCGTACTCGAAGAGCTCGGAAAGACGGTCAACCACGGTGTAACTCCCGATGAGCTGGCGCGCGCGCGCGTCAATCTCGAGTCCGATTTCGTATTTCGGCGTGAGACCGTTCAGGGACAGGCGCGTGAGCTCGGCTACGCGGTGATGGTGCACGACGATCCGGACTACGATCGCGTTTATCTGGCCCGTCTGCGGGCGGCGACTCCGGCCGATCTGCTTCGAGTGGCCCGTCAGTATCTGCAGACCGATAACCTGACGGTCGTCACGCTTCTGCCCGAAGATGCTCGCGACCTGCTCAACCGCGATCGGGCACTCGCCGGCGCAGGCCCGCTGTCGGGAGAGAAAGAGATTGCCGAGGCGAGCGGGACAGTCGCAGCCCCGGCCGCAGAAGACGGCGCCGCCGGCATCGACGCGCCGGAGACGCCCGAGCGGCGGGCCGGGAGTTCGAGCAAGCCGCGCCTGATGCAGCTCGACAACGGCATCCGGATCATTCTGCAGGAGCATCGCGAAGTTCCCGTATTCGCGATCCACGCCGCGATGCTGGGCGGAGTTCTGGCCGAGACCCCGAAAGACAACGGTATCTCCAACTTCACCGCGGAGATGCTGACGCGCGGAACGAAGCGGCGCAGCCGCGAGGCACTTGCCCGCGACATCGAATCGATCGCCGGAAGCCTGGGGGGATTTTCGGGACACAACTCACTCGGAGTGTCCGGAACGTTTCTGGCTGATTCCGGCGAGGAGGGTCTTGATCTGTTCATCGAGGTTCTGCGCGAGCCCGCTTTCGACCCGGCGGAGGTCGAGAAAGCGCGTCGCGAGATCCTCCTGGCGATCAAAAATCGCGAGGACAGCTCGAGCCGCGTCGCGTTCGACCTGACATACGCCACCGTCTTCGCCGGGCACCCCTACGGGATGACGACGATGGGAGAGAAATCGAGCATCGAGAGCATCTCCGCAGAGGATCTCCGGACGTTCTACGAGCGCTCACTCGACCCGACCAACCTGGTGATCTCGGTCGTCGGAGACATCGACGCGGCGACGGTAGCGCGCAAGTTCGGCACGACACTGATCGACCTCGAAGAACGCTCCGATGGATTCGAACTGCCACCGGCGGCGCCCGATCCGACCGGCGTCCAGATCGAGACCCGCGAGACCGAGCGCCATCAGAGTCACGTCGTTGTGGCCTACCCGAGCGTGACGGTGAGCGACCCGGACCGCTACCCGCTCGCCGTACTCAACAACATTCTTTCCGGTCAGGGCGGTCGCCTGTTCGGGGAGCTGCGTGACAAGCAGAGTCTCGCTTACAGCGTCTCCGCTTTCTTCACCAAGGGCCTCGCAAGAGGGCTTTTCGGCGGGTACATCGCGACCGATCCGGCCAACACCGAGAAAGCCATTGCGGGCCTTCTCGAACAATTCGAGCGAGTTCGCGACAAAGAAGTAGAACGGGACGAGCTCGAACGATCGCAGCGCTACCTGATCGGGTCGCGCGAGATTTCTCTTCAGACGAACAGCGCGATTGCAGAAGATATGTGCTTCAACGAGCTCTACGGGCTCGGCTATCTCGCAGGTCGGGACTACGCCGACAGGATTGATGACGTCAATCGCAAGGCGGTTCGGGAAGTCGCCAGGCAGTACCTCGACCCGGAAATTCGTTCGGAGATTATCGTCGGACCGGAATCAGCGATCGAGGCCGCGGCCGGGGAGTGAACGCACCGTTCGCGGTCTTTTCAGACCGCCGGGGCCGCCGCTTCTTCGCAGGCATCTCCACGCTGAACGACACGGTCGGGGTAGTCCGTAAAGATTCCGTCGACCCCCATGGCCGTCAACAACGCGATCTCACCGGGCTCATTGGCCGTCCAGGTCCAGACCCGCCACCCGGACGCGTGCGCAGTCTCGATCAGCGCCGAATCGACCGCTCGAACATGCGGGTGCAGGTTCGATGCACGGACCATTCGCGCGAATGAAACTGCGTCCTCGACATCATCGGCACCGCAAAGCACGCCGAGTCTCGCACCCGGAGCCAGATTGCGGATGCGCTTGAGGGCCGCGCGCTCGAAGGATGAAAAGACAACGTGATCGAAGCAATCGAGACGGGCTACCGTCGTGACCACATGCTTGACCAGAGTGTGAACACGCTCGGCATCCGGCTTGAGTTCGACGTTGATCACCGCACGCCCGCCGATCAGCCTCAGGACCTCTTCGAGCGTGGGGACCTCCACACCCTGGAACGAGGCACCGAACCACGAGCCCGCATCAAGCTCCGCGATCGTGGTGAAGTCGGTTTCACACACACGCCCGCTGCCGTTGGTCGTACGGTCGAGCGTCTCGTCGTGAATCACGACCGGGACTTCATCGCGCGTCAGCTGCACATCCAGTTCGATCGCACGCGCGCCGAGGTCCAGCGCCTTGACGAACGAATGACGGGTATTCTCCGGAAGAACTCCGGATGCGCCTCGATGAGCGATGGCGGTAACATCGAAGAACATCTATCCAAAGCTACCAGCCGTCAGGGCGAACCTCCAGACTCGCCGCGAAACCTTCAATGAAAAAGCCGTCCATGCACTGGTTCGCACTGGAATTTCCTGTTTTGCCGCAGTGCGCGGAGCAGGTCTCCGCGATGCTTACTGCCCTCGGTCATGACACGTGCGAGCTTCGCGAAGACGGGGCCGACGAGTCCGTTGTCATCTATCACCGGGCACCGGATGAAAGCGCAGCCCGCGGCCATGCGGAGGATCTCGTTCGATGCATCGGCGAGCACATCAGCGGTCGGCCGCGTGTCGAGCATGTACCGGAGCAGACCTGGACGGAGAGTTGGAAAGAACACTTTCCCCGCCTTCAGATCGGCAGTCGTATCGAAGTCGTCCCGCCTTGGGAGGCCGAGTCGCGTCCAGGAGAGCAGCGGCTGGAGACCGACGAAACCCTTAAACGAAACGACGAAGCCGCGAACAACCGCATTCGCATCGTCATTCACCCCGCGATGGCTTTCGGCACCGGGCATCACGAGACGACCCACGGTTGCCTCGAGACCCTGGATCGAATCGTGGCCCCCTCGGCGGCAGCCCACGTTCTCGATGTCGGCTGCGGGACGGCGGTGCTCGCGATCGCGGCGGTCAAGCTCGGTGCCGCCCGCGCGGTCGCCGTTGACTGCGACCCCGATGCTGTCGCAGCGGCGCGTGAGAATCTGGTGCTGAACGGTGTCGAGGGCAACGTCGAGGTTTCGCTCGCAGACGGTCCGCCCGCAGTCCGGGACGAGCCGGGCTTCGACATCGTTGTTGCCAATATCTACGCGGAGACGCTCGCAGCGATGCGCGACCGGCTTATCGCCGCCCTGAAACCGCACGGGAGACTGGTACTTTCGGGAATTGAAGCTACGCGCCGGTCGGTGATAGAAGAAGCGTTCATCGTTGACGGCTGGGAGACCGAGCATCTGATTGTGGAGGGAAGCTGGCTGACTTTCTGCCTGCACCGTGATTTCGGTAGCGAGCGCGTCGAGAGGAAGACTGATTAGATGAGCGAACCAAAGGGTGGCGCGAGGATTTTGCCGGCGTCCCCAGGAACCCCGTTGCCGAAAGCGCGATTCTTCGTCGAGCCGGACAAGCTCACGCAGGATCGGGCGATCCTGAACCCGGCAGCATGTCATCACCTGAAGAACGTGCTCCGACTCAAACCGGGAGCGGAGGTTGTCGTATTCGACGGAGCGGGCCGCGAATGTCTCGGGGTCCTCGAAACCTTCCAGGGCGACAACGCGATCGTGCGCATACTCGGAGACACCGATCGCGCCACTGAATCTTCTCTGGAGCTCACCGTCGTCCTGTGTCTGGCGAAGGGAAAGAAAACCGATCTGTGCATCGAGAAATCGGTAGAGCTCGGCGTGGATCACATCTGTGTCGTGTCCTCCAAACGAAGCGTCGGTCGTGTCAGCGACGAGTCCGCCATCAGTCGTGTTGAGCGATGGCGACGAGTGGCTGTTGCCGCTGCCGAGCAGGCGCGGCGGACCGAGGTTCCGGTCGTTGAGCGCGTACAGAGCTTCGACGACTTCATGTCGCAGGAAAAGCCCGAAGACACTCTGGGTCTGCTCTTCACCGTCGGCGCCGAACCCGACCCGCCGGCCACGCTGCGACAACGGTACCCCAACACGCACAAGGTCATCGCCGTGATCGGCCCCGAGGGTGGGTTTACCCGCGAGGAGATCGAGATTGCAGACAAGCACGGATACCAGAGCGTCGGCCTCGGACCGCGCGTTCTGCGTGCAGAGACGGCGGCGATCGTAGCCGTAGCAATCTGTCAGCACCTTTGGGGCGATCTGGGCCGAAAGCCGCCCAACTTCCCGCCCAAGGATTGAGGCAAGGATTGCGCCAAGGATTGCGCAAGGATCGGCAACGATGAAATTCCTGTTCGTGATGGATCCGGTCGAGCGGATCGATATCACAAAGGACACCACCTACACGTTCCTTCGTGAGGCGCAGCAGCGCGGTCACGAGAATCACTGCTGCGGGATCGAGGATCTCGTGGTCGTGGGCGGCGGCGTTCACGCCCGGACACGTCCTCTGGAGGTCGGCTCGGTTCAGGGGGAGCACTATCGCTTCGGTGAAAGCCGGGTCGTGGAGGCCGAGTCGTTCGATGTCGTGTTCATGCGCAAAGACCCGCCCTACGACATGGACTTCTTCTTCGCCACCCACATCCTCAGCATGATCGATGAGTCGCGGACGCTGGTATTCAACCGCGCATCGGGATTGCGGGAAGCCTCGGAGAAAATGTTCATCCTGCGCTTCCCCGAGCTGATCGCCGATACGCTTGTGAGCGCGGATCCGGATCGGATTCTGGCTTTCCGCGCCGACGTCGGGGGAGATATCGTGGTCAAACCGCTCGACGGATGCGGGGGGATGGGAATCTTTCGCATCACGCATGGTGACCTCAACACGCATTCGATCCTCGAGACCGTCACACTCAACGGCCAGCGACAGATCATGGCCCAGCGGTTTCTTCCCGCCTCACGCGAGGGCGATCAGCGGCTGATCTACCTCGATGGCGAGGCGCTCGGGACTGTGCTGCGAGTGCCGGCCGAGGGAGAGCTTCGCGGCAATATCCATGTCGGCGGGAATTGCGTCGCCCACCCGGTGGGCGATCGTGAGCGCGAGATCGTCGCGGCTCTCGCACCCGAGCTCGATCGAGTCGGCATCTGGTTCGCGGGCCTGGACATCATCGGCGATCGCCTGACCGAGGTGAACGTCACCAGCCCGACCGGCATTCAGGAGATCGACGCGCTCAACAGCGTGAATCTCGAAGCCAGGGTCATCGATTTCGTCGAGCGCCGCGCGCCAGCCTCCTGAAGGCCAGTCGACGCCTCGCGCTTGATTGCCCGTCGATCGAGCGGTAGATCATGGAGCTTGTCGGGATCATCCCGGCGGCATCTTCCCTACCGGATGTGCCCAGGTAGCTCAGTTGGTAGAGCAGTGGACTGAAAATCCACGTGTCGGTGGTTCGATTCCGCCCCTGGGCACCACGTAAACCCTTTCAGCAGCTCGATTCGATCCGGCCTCGACGGCGGCTGCCCCTCGCGGCGGGCCGCGCTCGGAGAGGCAGGATCAAGGGTTCCAGCGCAAGACGCTACCCGCGAACATCCACTGGCTCGACTCCTCGGCCGCTGTGCAGATGATGTCACCCGGCGCGAGGGCACGGCGGCGAGCGAGCTCGTCGAGCATGATCGGAACCGCAACACTGCCGACGTAGCCGACGCTTTCGAAATTCGTACGCCACGTCTCCTCGCGCAGTCCGATGCCCGCCAGCCGGGACTTCATCACTCGCGCGACCTGAACCGACGACACCGACGGGATGAAGTGGTCGACGCGGTCGGGCGGCAGCTCGATCTCCCGAAGCATCCGCTCGATCCCGGCGGTCGCCTTGCGGATTCCATACTTCAGAGCCCTCAGCCGCGGCTGCGTTGCGTGCTGCCGGCCGTCGCCGTGCACCGCGATCAGATCCGGCGCGCTCGCACCCAGAGGGATCGACATTCCCGAGGGGAGATCGGTTCCGGCGGACGTCAGAAGAAAACGCGGATCGATTGAGGGCTCGCCTGCCTCGAGCGCGATCGCCCCGGCGCCGTCGGAAAGATGCCAGCGCAGGTGCGCCTGGGACGGCGTCATCGCAGCCGGGTTAGCCCAGGGCTCGAAGAACATGAAGCTGACATACTGCGCATTGCAGACGAGCGCTCTGCGCGCCAGGCCGAGACGGACCTGACCGGCCGCGAAGGCAAGGCCCTTGGTGGGTGCGGTGCAATTGGCCGATATTTCCAGCTCGGTGCAGTCCTCGATCCCCAGCCTGCGCTGAACCGCCGTGCTTGTCGGCGGCATCAATGCGTCAGGGACCACCGTCGTCACCACCAGCAGGTCAACATCTGCCGGCTGCCATCCGGCCGCGTCCATGGCCGCACGTCCTGCGGCCGCCGCCATGCTCGCGTTGCATTCCGTCGCACGGCCCCGGGCCGCATCGAAAGCATAGTGGCGTCCGCGGACACCGGAGAGCTCGAGAAGTCGCTCGTGCTCTTCGGCAGACAGACCGTCGTCGAAGCGGTCGAGCGCGGCCACAACCGCGTCACGGTCGAGGGCGGGCCCGGGAAAATAAGAACCGGTCCCTGCGATACGGACGCCGGACAAGGCACTGCCTGAATCATTCATCACGAATAGCCTCCAGGAGCTGCTGCCGGACCGCACCCGAGGCGGCGAGGTGTCCGGCGAGCAGCGACATGACGAGCACGAGCAGCGCGTACCAGGCCGCCGCGCCTCCTGCGAAGTGAAAATCAACGTAGTAACCGAGCAGTTCCCGGAAATGGACGCGGACCCAAAGCCACGCGGTTACCAGTCCGGTGAAGAGGCCGAGCACGACACCGATCACACCGATCGTGGTCGCCTCGAAAACGACGGAGCTTCTCAACATCCGACGGTTCGCACCGATGAGTCGCCACACACCCAGCTCCCGCCGACGCTCGACAATCCGCGAAACGAGTAGATCGAGAATGCCCGCGATCGCGACGATCACGATCAGCAGCTGCACCGAGTTCATCACGGCGAACGCCTCGTCGATCAACCCGGTGTGGTAGGCGAGCAGGTCACGAAGCTCGAGAACCTTGAGCCGGTAACGCGAACCGAGTTCGCGCAGAATGCGTCCGCGAACAACTGCCGGATCTGCGGACGGGGCAACGGAGACCAGCAGACGGTTGACCGACTCATCGCTCCACCACTGCGAAAGAACATCGCGGTGGAGGATGACGCTCCCGCGATCGGACAGGTAATCGGGCACAACGCCGACGACATCGAGATCAACCACGCCGCGTGGAGAGTCGAGCTCGATGACGTCGCCGAGGTTCAGGTCGAAACGGTCAGACAGGCTCTCCGAGAGCAACGTCCCCCGGCCGCCGACGAGCGCGTCCTGTGCCTCAAACGGATCGCCCTGCCTGTGCCATCCGTCGGGGACCCGCCGCGCGTCGAACAGGCCGTCGCTGAGCGCGAGGACACCGATGCGGGTGTTACGATAGACCTGTCCGGACAGCCCGCGCGCGGTCTCGACAGCTGCCACACCCTCGATGGCTTCGAGCTCGGTTGCCACCGAACGCGACAGAGGTGTCTCCAGCCATCCGCCCTCAGTCGTTACCGCGCTGACGGTGAGATCGGCGCGCAGGACACCTTCGAAGTAGCTTCGCAGCGACTCACGACAGCTCAGCACCAGCGATGACAGAATGGTCGCGATGGTGAGAATCAGCGCGATGGCAGCGGTGGTCACGCCCGTGCGCGCGGGAGCACGGAATACCGACGCCGCGGCGACGCGGCCCGCCGCTCCGCCGAAACGCGAGAGAGCGCGGGTCACGGGCGAGGCGAGGGCCGCTACGGTCGGGGTGGCGATCACGATGACCGAGGCATTCCACAGCGTCGATCCGAAATTTCCCCAGGCGATGGAGTGGTAAAGATCTTCGAGTACGAAGGCGACGATGCTGACTGCCAGCAGACCGGCCCACCACAAGACCAGCCGTCTCGATGACGGCGCGCTCGGCACGACGTCGACACCGCCGCGAAGCTGGGCAAGCGGGTCAAGAGCGGACATCCTGCGCGCGGCGAAGGCGGACGCGAAGACCGCAGTCGCGACACCCGCAAGAATGAGCCCGGCCAGTCGGGCGCCGTCCACGGCGAGATGCTCGAAGGGAAACCGCAGCTGGAAGATCACGCCCATCGAGCCGGTAATCGTTCCCGCCAGCAGCCGCGCGAGCGGGACACCGACCGCCGCGCCGAGCAGGCTGCCGAGCGCCCCGAGCACAAACGACTCTGCAAGCATGAGGCGATACAGCATGCCGCGGCTCGCGCCGAGCAGCCGCAGCTCAGCCATCGTCGGTGTTCGCTGGATCGCCGCGGTGGTTGTCGTGTTGTAGATCACATAGATGCCGGTCACGAGGCACAACAGGCTGAGCGCGCTGAGCATTGCCTGGAAGGAGGAGACAACAGACGCGTAGTCGGCGAGGTGAATCTCGGGGCTGCTCACGCGCAGCGTTTCGGGCAGGCGTCCGGAGATTCGCGCAGCGGCGACGGCAGGATCGACGTCGTCCGCAAGAAGAACGTCGATCTGATCGACGCGGCCCTCTTTATCGAGCAGCCACTGTGCCGCGGCGATATCCATCACCGCGACATCGCCACCGTAGGCTCGTGCAAAGCCCTGGGGTTCGAGCAATCCACGTACCGTCAGCGCCACGATCCCGCGCGCAGATGAGACGCGTATCTCGTCACCAACCGAGAGCGCATGATCCGCCGCGACGCGCGCCGAAAGAAAAATGGATCGGATGTCGATCAGAGCCTCCGATGCTTCGCGACGCTCGGTCACAAGGCGGGTCCCGTAGCGTGCGAGCGCTTGCTCGGCCACGAGGTCGACGCCGAACAGATGCAGAATGAGTCCGGATGCAGACTCGCCTGCAGCGAGAAACTCGAGCGTTCCGCGTACCATCGGGACCGCCGCGGCAACTTCGTCGCCGTCGGTTACGGCCTCGGCGAGCTCTTCGGGAAATCCGATCTCCCCGATGCCGAGCTGGACCGTCAGGTCGGCCGGACCCGCAATCTCACGCATACGTGTCTCGAAACCGTCGAGAACGGAGCGGTTGACAAGATCGACCGCGACGATGAGCGTCGTTCCAACGGCCACACCACCGATCACGAGCAACGCGCGACCACGCAGCGCGGAAAGCTGGCCGAGACTTATCTGTCGAAGCAGGCTCAGCACGACGGCAGTTCAGGCGGCTGCATGCGGTTGCACCGCCGCGCGGCTCGCCTCCCCGATGTCGATCGATTGATCGAGCCGTCCGTCGATCAGGTGCAGGACGCGATGCGCGCATGCAGCGAGTAACGGATCATGGGTTACCACCAGGACGGTAACACCGGTGTCTTCGTTGATCTGCTGGATCAGATCCATGATCGCGTTACCGGTGGCACGGTCGAGGCTCCCCGTTGGTTCGTCCGCGAGAACAATCGCGGGCTTGATGACCAGGGCGCGAGCGAGCGCGACGCGTTGCTGCTCGCCTCCGGAGAGCTGCGACGGCGTATGACGGGCTCGATGCCCCATGCCGACGACCTCGAGAGCCGCCGCGACCCGTTCCCGGATCACCGAGGAGCGCGTGCCGTCGAGAGTCAGAGGCATCCCTACGTTCGCTTCAGCCGATAGAAACGGCAGCAGATTCGATTGCTGCAGTACGTAGCCGACCGTGCGACAGCGAAGCGCTGCGGTCTCGTCGTCTGTTGCTTCACCGATATCGAGGCCGTCTACATGGACATGGCCTGAAGTGGGTGGGGTGAGACCGGCAACAAGGTGAAGGACTGTGCTCTTGCCGGAACCGCTCGGCCCCATCAGCGCCCAGAACCCTCCCGCGGGGACGGCGAAACTGAGATCCCGCACGGCGTGCACGACCGTCTCGCCTGCACCGTATACCTTTGAAACGTCACGAAGCTCGATAACCGGAGTCGCAAGCCGGTCAGATTGAAGGGTCTTTTTCTTCATTGGTTATGCTCTTCTCTTTCGAACCGGCGTGGCGCAGCACGATCCTTCGCTGCACGTCGTCGAGCCACGCGAACTCCGCCCGAAGCCGCCTCTCCAGGCCGTCCATGATCAGGTCGGTAAGCTCACTGTCCATCGCCGACTTTCGCAGCCGCCGACGCCACTGCGTGATGAGCGCGAGCTTGCCGAGATAGATCGATCGTTGTTGCTGGATCTGATCGCTCAGCGCTTCGATGTTCGAACGCCCGAGAAACAGAAGCTTGAGCACGAGCTCGTCGCGCAGAGGCCGCGGACGATCCGAGACGGGCTGCTGGAGCCAGTCGTCGAGTGTCTGCTTCCCTTTCTCGGTAATGCGGTAGACCTTGCGATTCGGCCTGCCTTCCTGAAGAACCGGCTCCGCCTCGACGTCGCCCGACTGATCGAGCATATCCAGCTGACGATAGAGACGACCGAAGTTGACCTGCCAGAAGTCGTTGCAGAGCGCCTCGAGCTCGCCTTTCAGCTGGTACCCATGCACTCCGGATCGTCGTGCACCGACCAGACCGAGTACCGCATACCGCAGGTTCTCTTTACCCATGCCTCCTCCCCCGCGGCTCTTCCGTCCGCGCAGCGCTTGGGTTCGAGGCCGCATGGAAACACGCCGCGGGGTTGTCGGTCAATGGAACGGGCGTCGGTGTCGCGATCAGTCTTTCGGTTTTGAGTATCCGCGCAGCGAAAGGGTCAGGGATCAGCTGCGGGCAACAGCGGATTCCCGAACGTCTTGACGCGGCGCAGCGACAACAGGGCGAGAATCAGGAGCCGACTGCGCGGCAACGGCGCAATCAGGCAGGAGGAGCACTCCCCCAACCGCGACAGGTGTTCGAGGCTGCGACGGAACTCGTAGCTCATGCCCGTCCTGCCTGACGGTCGATCTGAAGACGTTGCAGCGGAAGGTTCACGACGGACAAAAGAGCGAACCCCCTGCAGACGCGGCCAATTACGATGGCAACAGCCTCCGCTTCCGGCATATGTTTTCCGTTCACGACTGGAATCCTTCGGCGCTGTCGCCGATCGCGTGCAGTCGAGAAAAATCGATTCGGGGAGCAAGCCAATTGCCCAGAGACGGAGACCACTCCCGCCGGCGCTCGGCGGCCGCGTCGCCCCTGATGGCCTCGGCCATCGCGTGCGTTTGCGGCATCGCACTCTGGACCGTACCTGCAGCGGCGCAGAACGGTCCCTACGAGCTTCCCGACGATGCCTTCTTCCTTTACAAGGCCAAGCCCGACAAGCAGCTGGGCCAGAGTCTGCCGAAAGGGGTGAACGTTGACCTCGCGGATCAGTTCCAGACCGATGAACACGCCATCCGGAAAGTCCTTAACATCGGCAACCCTGCCGATCTGAACTCCGAGGGAATTGTCGATCCGAACACACACCTCAGCGGGTGGCTGATTCGGACCAACGGCGCGAAGCATATTCGGCAGAACATCGAAACCATCGATCGGTTCGGCCGCCTGTCTCTTGTGACATCCAGAACCGACCGCCTGCTCGTGCCCGCCGCCAAGTCTCTGACAGCGCCGCCGCCATGGATTGTCTCGCCGCCCAACGGTGCGGATCACGAAGTGGATCATTACCAGTGTTACCGGGTCACGATCGCCAGCGGCACCGACCGGCTTCCGAGGGATCTTACGGTAACGATGGACGATCAGTTCGCTGAGCCGTTGCGAACGTTCAAAGTCACGAGCCCGAAAGTGTTCTGCAATCCGGTCAACGTGGACGGTGGAGGAATCAAGAATCCGGATGGCCATCTGGTCTGCTACCGGGTGAAGTCCGCGGCGGGTGAACCTCGACACGCAAAAACGGGGCCCCTGCAGGTCGCCGATCGGTTCGTCGCCGAAGCTGCTCTTTCTACGCTGAAAAAAGACCTGCTCTGCGTGCCGGCGCTGAAGAACCCGCCGGCGGAGTTCTGCGGGGACGGCGTGGTCAACCAGGCCGGCGAGGAATGCGACGGCGATGACTCGGTGTGCCCGGGACAGACCGATGTCTGTCTGTCCGACTGCACGTGTGTCCCCGCGCGCCGGCGCTGCGGCGACGGTGTACTCGATCCGGGCGTCGGCGAACAGTGCGAGGTCGACGGCGATTGCAGCGCGGGCGAGAGCTGCACGTCGAGCTGCACCTGCATGGACTCGCAGTGCCCGGATACGCTCGAGTGGAGCCGCGTCGGGCTGGCGAGCGACTACGACTCCGGCTTCACAGGAATCGCCCACAACAACGCGATGCTGGATTCCACGCTCTGGAAAATGCGAATCAGCGCGGTATCCGGCAGCGGACCGTCGAGCTGCGGTGTCGCCACGATCGCGGGGATCGATCCGTCATCGGGAGGCTGCCGCTGTGCCGACGACCACCGACAACTCTGCGACCAGCCGCTCGAGGTCGATCTCGATGACTGCGGCGGCTCGGTATGCATCTGCTATCTCGACCCGCCGAGCCCGGCGCTCTCCGGCGGAGTCGGGACCTGCAACGTAGCGCCGTTCAGTGCCGATGTGACCGGCACATGGAATGTCGACACAGGCGAAGGTCTGATCATCGCACCGTCCGAGCAGACGGCGCGACTCGAACTGAACACACTGGATCCGTGCCCGATTTGCAGTGGGGATATAACGCCTCACGACGGAATCCGCGACGGGGTCTGCTCGGGCGGAATCAACGACGGGCAGGACTGCGACGCGCAGGCGCTGGACGTCGCATTCGCGGGTAGCGGCGCTTTCAGTCTCGATTGCCTTTCCGCCGGCCCGCAGGTCGCCAGCAAACTGTACGTGAATCACCAGTTGACCACCGGCTCGATCAACTACGAAGCTGCCGTGCCCTGCGATTTCGCAGGCTCCGATCTGTGTCATTGCGGCCGCTGCGACGGCGATGAGTCGGTCGCGTGTGCCAATAATGCGGACTGCTCCACAGTCGGCGGACCGTGCGGCGTTGTCTCCGAAACCATCCCGCGCGCCAATGCCTGCTCCGATGGTGTCTGCACCGATCTGGGAGACGGGCAGGGCGAATGTCAGGGCGGCGCCGAGAACGACCAGTTCGAATACTGCGATGGGATTCTCCTCGCGACGGGTGAGGGGCTTCTCCCCTGCAACAACAACTCGGACTGCGCAGCCCGCGAAGCGGGAAACTGCACGATCGTGGAGTTGCGAACCTGCATCCCGGACACGATCGCCATGAGCGGCACGCCGAGTACCACCCAACCGTTCGTGGTCTCTGCCGCATGCACCAGTCCGTCGAGCGCAAACCCCGCCGCGAACACGGTCTCGGGCTACCCGGCGCGGGGCGTCCGACGCGAGCAGCTCGAGACGGTATTTCGCTGCGCGGGCAACCACGCACAGACCTATCCGAACTGCTCGCCGTGATGGCGTTGCCGCGAAAGCGGCATCAATCAACCCGTCTCCGGGCGGGCAGGCCGTTTCTGCGAGCCGCCCCGGTTGCGGATCTGACGGCGGTTCTGTTCGCGATTCTCCGGGCTGTCCGGCCTGAGCCGCACGCCCTGGCGGCGCAGAAACCGCGACCCACCTCCCGGGCGCCCCTGCCCCTCCCGCACGACCGGTTTGCGCCTCCCGCTGTCGGCTAGTATTCCGGCCGGATGCTTAGACGATCAAAATCATTCGCAGCGACCCTGGTCGCTACCCTGACGTTCACGATGGCGTCCACAGCCGCCGTCGTCCAGGCCGCCGAGCCGGCGCTCGAGACCGAGGACCAGAAGACCATCTACGCCCTCGGCCTCGCTCTGAGCCGCAACCTCGGACCGTTCGCGCTGGAAGGCGACGAGCTCGACATTCTCGTTGTCGGTATCCGCGATGGAGTGCTCGCCGGCGACCCGAAGGTCGATCTGCAAGTCTACGGACCGAAGATCCAGCAGATGGCGCAGGCGCGCCAGGCCAAGGTCGCGGAGGGCGAAAAGGTCGAGGCCGAGAAATTCCTCGCAGCCGAAGCCGCAAAGCCGGGGGCCGAGAAGACCGAGTCAGGACTGATCATCATCATGGAGGAAGAAGGAACCGGTCCCTCTCCCGCCGCGACCGACAAGGTCAAGGTTCACTACCACGGTACACTTCGCGACGGGACCGTCTTCGACAGCTCGGTTGATCGCGGACAGCCCGCCACCTTCGGCCTCAATCGTGTGATTTCCTGCTGGACCGAGGGCGTGCAGAAACTCAAGGTCGGCGGTAAGGCGCGTCTGGTGTGCCCGTCAGCTATAGCCTACGGCGATCGTGGTTCACCCCCGAAGATCAAGCCGGGTGCGGCGCTCGCCTTCGAGGTCGAGCTGCTCGAGATCGTCCAAGAGTAACGCTCATCCGACCGCCTCGACGTCGGGCGGTCCGATCAGCTCACGCGTCCAGGTAACCCCCTCGCGTACAACGCGAGCGGGGTTGCCCACGGCGCAGCAGTTCTCGGGGATCTCGCCGGTGACGACACCCGAGGTTCCAATGATCGAACCGCTGCCGATGCGGGCGCCCTTCAGAACGATCACGCGATAGCCCAGCCAGACGTGATCCCCGATCTCGACATCCTCACCGTAGTTGATTCGCTCCCCGGTCTCCGCGTCGACGATCGAGTGGGTGTCGCTGACCGTGATATAGATCGCGGCGGCGAGCTGACAGTCCTTCCCGAGTCTCAGCGTGCGCGGCTCGGCCAGCGCGGCCTGCATCGCGACCGCTGTGGTGCGATCCCCGACCTCGAAGACACCGCCGTCGGTGTGGAAGTCGACCTGCATATGAGCCCGCACGCCATGGCCGAGACGCATCAGGTTGTCATGGCCGACCACCTGGATCTTCGAATCATACAGCTCGGTGTAACGGCAGGCTTCGACAGTGTTCCCGTTTCCCAGAACCGCCATCTCTGCCGCGCGGGTATCGGTATGCAGCAGAAAGGGCCCACTGATCTCCTCGGCAGGGTCAGGGACCCCTGTGGGGCCGAAGCCGAACCGGATCGTGTTGCCGTCGCCCTGGACATGAATGCGCGGCGTGCGCATATCGACCTCGGCGGCGATTTCGATGACGTTGTCGTTGCCGCGGATGGTCAGCTCAGCACCGTCGTCAAAAGTGTTCGGATTGATGCGGCAGATGTTGCCGGTTCCCTGATCGTTGATTTCAATGGGCATGGGCTTCTCCAGCCCGGGCTCGCATCGTCGAGCCCGGCGAGCGTAGTTACATCGCCGTCGCAGCGAGTGCCAGCCTGACCCTCACCCCGGCGACATCCGTCAGGCCTCGGAAAGCGGCAGGCGGCGAAAGACCGTTCGTACGGCTACAGGATTCGACGAATCGCGGTCAGAACGACCTTCTCGATATAGCTGTAGTCACCATCCACACGGAACAGCGACTCGATGTCGCCGAGCAGGCGCTCAACCGAAACGGGATCGTCGTAGTACTTCTGTTTGAGCGACAGGATCGCCTGAAGATTTTCATAGTCGCCGTTCGACTCGTAGAACTCGTGCAGTTCGTCGAAGCGCGTCGCGCTGACTCCGTGCGAGATCGCGTGCAGCTCGTTCGGGGTCTCTTTCAGATCGACGTTCGCAGCGTAGATCAGCAGAAACGCCTTCAGGTCCTCATAGCTCCAGGTCGATGGGTCCATGGCTCGGCAATCTGGCCTTGGAATTCGCTCGACGCAAAGGCTTGCGCCGCCGGGGTGGGTCAGCAGTCGGGTCGGCCGTCGAAGCGTTCGAAACCCCAGGCCAGCCCGAAAAGCCAGATGGCGGCTACAGGCAGCACCACCGCCACGAACTCGAAACCGCTCAGCGCGTCGATTCCTGCATACAGACCGAACCGGTCGGCCGCCATCGTCGCTGACAGATAAGCGAACGAATACCAGGGAAGGTCGCTGAACATGAACGGTCTCCTAACGGCCTGCCGGACCTGATGCACGTACTGCGCCGCGCGGGCGACGCTCGTCAGGTGTAAAGGCGGCTGCTAGAAACCACGCTGGCGCTGAAACACCAGTAAAGGAAGGGGTTTTCATGAACAATGCGATCCGCGTCGAACGCGATGGTCCCGTCACCACGGTCATTCTCGACCGGCCCGACGTGCGCAACGCCGTCGACGGCACGACAGCCCGAGCCCTCGCCGACGCCTTCCTCGAATTCGAGGAAGATGACAATGCCCGCGTCGGCGTGCTGTTCGGCGATCGCGGCAGCGTCTGTGCCGGCGCCGCGCTCAAGGCGCTCGCCGCCGGCAGCGGCGCGCCGCGCGTTACCGAGCCCGGCGCCGGCGCCGACTGGGACCGGCTGCGCACCGACGGACCGATGGGCCCGTCGCGGATGCTGCTCAGCAAACCGGTGATCGCCGCGATCGCGGGACACGCGGTGGCAGGTGGACTAGAGCTCGCGCTCTGGTGCGACCTGCGGGTCGTCGAACGAGACGCCGTGCTCGGGGTGTTCTGCCGGCGCTGGGGGGTGCCGCTTGTTGACGGCGGCACGGTCCGTCTGCCGCGACTGATCGGAATGGGCCGCGCACTCGACCTGATCCTTACCGGTCGTCCGGTCGCCGCGGACGAGGCGCTCGCGATGGGGCTCGCCAACCGCGTGGTCGAGCCGGGCAACGCACGCGCCGCTGCTGAGGAGCTGGCTGTCGAGATCGCGCGATTCCCGAACATCTGTATGAAGGCGGATCGCATGTCGTGCTTCGAGCAGTGGGATCTGCGCCTCGACGACGCGCTCGTCAACGAGTATCGCCGCGGTCTCGACGCGATCACCGCAGGTGAGACACTGCGCGGGGCGGCGACGTTTGCTGCCGGCAAGGGCCGCGGCGGCAGCTTCAGCGATATCAGCGACGATATCAGCGACGATATCAGCGACGACAGCGGCGACGACAGCGGCGGCTGATCGCGGTGGCTCCTCCCGCGAGCGACTCCGCCCTGGTCGCCGATCGAGCCACATCGGATATCGACTGGCGCTACCGCCGAGGACACGTTACGACTCTCGGCCACCGTATCAACGCACAGGAGCTTTCGATGGATCTGCAAGGAAAGGTCGCCCTCATCACAGGCGGCGGCGTCGGCACCGGCCGCGCGGCCGTACTCGATCTTGCGCGACGCGGCTGCAACGTCGCGGTCAACTACTCGCGTTCGGAGAAAGAGGCGACCGAAACCGCCGCCAATGCCGAGGCCCTCGGCGTGCGCGCCATCGCCGTGGGCGCAGACGTCCGCGACGACGCCCAGGTACGCGCGATGACGGATCGAACCATCGCCGAGCTCGGCCGGCTCGACATCCTCGTCAACAACGCCGGCATCACCCGCCACATCGACCATGCGGATCTCGAGGGTGTCGATGATGAAGCCTGGGACCTGATCTTCGAGACCAACTTACGCGGTACTTTTTACTGCTCGCGCGCAGCGGTTCCCGCGCTTCGCGAGGATGGAGGCGGCACCATCATCAACATCTCGAGCGTGGCCGGCGTCTACGCGATGGGAAGCTCGATCCCGTATTGCGCCTCCAAAGCAGCGATCAACAACATGACGGTCACAATGGCGCGCGCGCTGGCTCCGGAGATCCGTGTCAACGCGATCGCGCCCGGCTTTATCGACACCCGCTGGTGGTCCGAACGCGAACACTACGAGGTCATCAAGGAGTTCGCAGCAGCGGCGGCTCCGCTCCAGGCCGTGTGTATGCCGGAGGATGTCAGCAAGGTCGTGATCGATCTCGCTACGTCGGACCTCGTGACCGGACAGGTTCTCGTGGTCGACGGCGGCATGGGTATCCGCAGCTGAGCGCGACGCTGCGTGCTTGACCGCCGCCGGTGTCCGTGCGGAAGTGCCGGACGTGGCGGCGGTGCGGCAAGAGAACGGGCAGACGGGGGGCTGCAGATCTGCCCTCCGATTTCTGTCGCGGTTGGTTTGTTCCGGCCTGCTGACAGCCGCCACCGCCGGGACCGCTCCGGCTTCCGGTCCGGACACTGTAACCGGGCGGATCGTCGACGCGCTGACGGGCCGGCCCGTACGCCGCGCCCGAATCCTGATCACGCCTCGCGCTGTCACTCTCCGCGAGATCGCAGACGACTTCGGCGACGAGCCCGGAAACAAGTTCGGAAACATCTCCGTACCGGTCCTCGGAGGAATGCGCACGGAGGCCGATCCGATCGCCGAGGCGATCTCCGACACTGGAGGGGAGTTCACGGTCGCTCTGCCGATTGATGCGGGGGCATCGTTCGTTCGAATCGAGGTCAGGGCAGACGGTTACAAGCCGGCCGGGAACACGCTGGTCCGCCTGCAGCCGGGCGTGACGACCTCGATCGACTTCGAGCTGATCGCCTTCGACCTCGATCCGCTGTCCGTCCGCCGGCTCCAGCGCGCTCATGAGTTCGAGAAAGCGATCGCCTACCTGTCGATCGAACGACCGGACGTGCCGGAGGCGCTACACCGTAGAGAGCGCCTCGAGCCGCCGACGGCGTCTCATCAGATCTGCGACATCCAGTACGATGTCCCTGAGGAAGTGTTCGTGGCCGCTCTGCCGGGAACACAGTTCACAGGCTTCATGGATTTCGACGAATACATCGCCGGCGTGGTCGCAGCGGAGATGGGCGACTCGTTCCCGTTCGAAGCTCTCAAGACCCAGGCGGTGAGCTCGCGGACGTACGCGCTCGAACGCTACGAGCGCACGGGCACGGCGAACGGGGGACAGGCCTATACGGCTTTTTTCTCCGCAAGCGGTCAGAGTCACGTTGCCGCCCGGAATACCCACGGCGCCGTGATTCTTTACGACCACGAGCTGCCGGTCGCCTTCTTTTCCGCACGATGCAACGGCGATTTCACTCTCGCGAGCGAAGACGGGCTTTCCTGTATTCCCGCCGGCTGCAGCAACCCGTGCACGGCCGGCGGACTGATTCCGAGCTCCCCTCCACTGCCCTATGCGCGCAGCCGTGCCTGCAGCGGTCACGACAGCTGCGCGCTCACATCGGAGCCGTGCTGTGAAGTCTTCGCAGACGGGCGCACCCAGTTCCTGTACGGCCATGGCGTCGGCATGTGCCAGCGTGGGGCACAGCAGCTGGCCTGCCGTGACGGCCACGAGGTCAAGGACATCCTCGCGCGCTATTACACGGACGTGATTCTGACCAACCCACCGGTCATGGCGCAGGGAGCGAGAGTCGCGACGACGACCGGGCTGAACGCACGAACGGGGCCCTGCGAGGCCGATCGTGTGGTGGTGCCCGCGGATACGGCCGGCACCGTAATCGCCGGTCCATTGCCCTCGGCCTGCGCTTCACTGGGGAGCTGCGACGGCCGCTCCGGGACCTGGTGGACCTGGTGGCAGGTCGACTTCGACAACGGCATCACCGGGCGCTGGGTTGTCGAGGATTTCGTCGAGCAGGTCGTTCCCGCACCGCCGCAAGTGCCGTGCGCGAATCCGGTCTCCGGTGCGGAGCAACCGACGGCGGCTGACTGTCTGTTCATTCTGAACGTCGCGGTCGAACTGGAGACGTGCGTGCCCGAGTGTTTATGCAAACCGACCGGGAACCTCACGGTCAGCACCCGCGACGCCCTCATCTGCCTGCAAAGCACCGTCGCTTTGCCGGTCGAACTCGACTGTCCCTGCCCATGCACCGGGCCGGTCTGGTAAGCCTCCGCACGCGGGCTGTTTTCAGAATCTGACGCTGAGCGACGGGAGTGGCTCCACCGGTTGCGCGGCGGCATCGAGCGCTGTCGTCACGGTGACATCGAGGTCGGCGGCTGTCGCGACTGCCGCCCGCTGCCGCAATGTACAGCGCGCGATGTCCACGGGCCCCGCGATTCCGGCAGAGACGAAGATCTCGATCTCGAGCTGGCGATCGTCCGCGTCGTTGTCAAAGACCGTTATCCCGCCCTCGATCATGGCATCGCAGTCCACCGCAGTACCGGCACCGAGGAACGCAGTATCGAGTCCGCCGTAATCGATCGTCAGTCCGAGCCGCCCGAGGGGGACCGTGTCATCAAGTCGGACTGTGACGTCACGTGTGCACAACAGATCCGCCGGCAGTCCGACCGCGTCGCGCAGGGCCAGCTGCGCGTCGCTGACCGTGCGCAGTCCATCGCCGCTCGTGTCGCATCGGCCGGGATCACAGGATTCGACGATTCCGACCGCGAACTGCAGGATTCGGTTCGCGTCGGTCGCCGAGATCACACCGTCACCGTTGGCGTCGGCACAGACGTACTCGGTCTCACAAGCGGTACGGCATGTCAGAGGATCGGCGTCGCTGTTGGCCGCGCCATCGTCGCACTCTTCGCCGCTGTCGATCGTCGTGTCGCCGCAGGACGCCGTCCTGCAATCGCTGCGACAGGCGTCTGCGTCGGCATCGGAGTTCGCCGCGCCGTTGTCGCACTCTTCACCGCTGTCGATGACTTCGTCGCCGCAGCGCGATGTCGTGCAATCCAGCCGGCAGGCGTCCGCCTCCTCATCCGAGTTCAACCCGGCATGATCGCATTGCTCGCCGCTGTCGGTCGTCCCGTCACCGCAGAACGCGGGGGTGCAGCTCGTCCGGCACGCATCCGGGTCGTCGTCGGAGTTGGTGCCGCCGTCATCGCACGACTCGCCGCTGTCGATGACACCATCGCCGCACACTGCCGGCGCGCAGTGGCTTCGGCAGGCATCCGGCTCGCTGTCCGAGTTCGCCCCGCCGTCATCGCACGACTCACCAGTGTCGATGACGTTATCGCCGCAGAACGCCTCCCTGCAATCGGTGCGACAGGCATCGGCTATCTGATCCGAGTTCGCCGCGCCGTCGTCACAGACCTCGCCGAGCTGCACGATCCCGTCGCCGCATACCGCCAGCGTGGTGCTGGTGGTCGAGGTTGTTGTCGTGGCGTTCGGGTCGAAGCAGATGATCGAATCGATTACGACGTTGGGAAACGGATCAACGGTCTGTCCGTTCGAGTCCCCCGCGTCGCTGACGGTAACCGCGAAGTCGTCAATGCCCGGATCGGCGACCCCTGGAAGATAAACACACGAGCCGAGTGCCAGCGGCCCGGAGAACGAACCGAGCGTGATGATCGCGCCCGACAGGATTCGGGTCTCGTCGACATCGTTGAAAGTCATGAGACTCGAAGGCACCAGCCCCGAGCAGCTGACCGCGGCGCCCTCGCCCTCGAACGTCCCCGCGACGCCGCTGTAGTCGACGTCGAACTGGAGCGACGCCAGGTTCTCGCCATCGACGAGCGCGATGTCCACGATACAGGTCCGCTCGTCGACGAGCATTGTACTGGTCGTTGACGGCGGAACACTCGTGCTCGTGCTCGACGCCGCCATGGTGGTACTCGACGCCGCAATCATCGTGGTCGAGGTCTGTGTGGTTGTCGGCCAGCTGCAGTCGAGCGCTGCGAGTGTGACAGTCGGCACCTGCACGATCGGCGTGCCGGTGTCATCACTCGCGTCGATGACCGTGATCGTGAAATTCTCCGGAAGTGTTCCGGGTACGGCGGTAATGTCGCATACAGCGACATCGGCCGGCCCCATGTAAGGGATGAAAGCGACGGAGCCGGCGGTAAGCGTGCCCGAATCATCATCGCTGAAGCTGGTGAACGAGCCGGTCGGATCGCTGCACGCCACGTCGCCTCCGATTCCATCGAAGTCGACATCCGGGAGCGGGTACGCGACTTCGTACTGGAGCGCACCGATGGTCACGGCGGTGCCCAGTCGAAAGGTCGCGGCGCAGTTCCCGGCATGAGCCGCCGCCGCTGTGAACCAGACCGTCAGAGAGCCGAAGAGAACGATGAAAAGGCGTCGCGACATGAAGAAAACCCCTACCCTGTACTCACTCCCGAACACCGGCCGCTGTGATCGGCACGGTGCAGGTCGTGCAAGCGGCCTGCCAGAATGTTTGCCGCGATCACCGCGATAACAATGACCGCGGTGTTGTGAGCGAACGGGCATTATACCAGCCGGATGCAGCGCGCCTCGCATACGGCGGTGGCAGAAACCATCAGGGGGTTCGTTTGTTCGTGACAAGCAGCAGGATCGTCACGACGGACTGACGACCGGCGCCGGGATGCCGCGCGGCCGCAAAGCATCTGCGCACCGCGAACACGGGTCTCAGGGTCTTGTTCACGCGGCCTTGTTCAGGCGGCCTTGGCCGCAGGTCAGAGCAGCCTCGGGTTCGGTCCGTATATCTCGAGATACCGACGGACCTTGAACTTCCGGGCCGTGTTGTCCGAGCTCATGAAACGCACCGTCCCGAAGATCGGACGCTCGGGCCCCCATGCACGGTCGTAGCGACCGAAGCACCAGAAAATACCCGAGTACGAGTTCGGATCGCGGCCATCGAGTGCATACCGGTTGTTGAGCTCGAGAAGCGTTTCAAGCGCTTCGGCCGGCGTAGCCGACCACTCCAGGACCTTCTTGCCCCACAACATCCGCAGATAGTTGTGGATCCGGCCCTCACGGACCAGCTGGGTCTGGGCGGCGTTCCAGAGCGCATCGTGTGTCCGCGCGCCGTCGATCTCCTCGAATGAGTAGACGTACTCACGCTTGTCGGCCGCGTGCTTTGCGAGCGTGCCCAGCGCCCAATCGGGCAACGACTCGTAGCGGTCGTAATCGTCTCGATGACGACACATATTGAAACCGACCTCGCGCCACGTGACGATCTGGTCGAGAAACGCTTCAGCCGGCTCGCTCATCCCCCACCAACCGGCGCGCTTTCCCGACGGACGTTCCGCGAGCCTCGACGGGCTCCAGCCCTCGTCACGAGCAATCCGATCAAAAATCTGATGCGATGATATGTGCCCGAAGTGCAGATACGGGGAGAGACCGCTGGTCACTTCCTCTTCGGGCGCATTGCGAGTCGTCGCATAGCGTGCAAGCCGCTCGCCGGTAAACGTGTCCAGAGCCACGGCTGCCGCACGCGCGCCGCCACGCTGGTCGAGCGCGGCGACGGTGTGATCGATGGGCAGGCGATCGAGTGCGCTCCGTGCCAGTGTCGCGGCGTCGGCCCGCGGCCACCTCGACGCGATCTCCGGCGGCAGGCTCCCGGCCCGCGGCAAACCGGGCCGATGCAGCGGCGCCGCGCTGGGCAGATCCCCGAGATGATCCGGCAGCGTTTTGTGCAGGAAGCGCCGGAACGCGTACGCCGTGGGATAGGCGTGATCCGCTGCCGACATCGGGAGCAGTCCGTTCGAGTCGACCGCCTCGGTCCTGACTTTCAGACGCGGAGCGGTCGCGGCGAGCATATGCGGAATGAAGAAGCACGGATACTCGTCGGTGACGACTGTACAGGCCCGCTCAGCGAGAGCTTCGAGCAATCCGCTGCCCTCTCCTGCGGTGGTTTCAACATAAGGAAAGTAGAGGGCAGGCGTGTCAGCCGCCTCCGCATTGTTGTCAGCCATGCCGTCGAGAATAAAACGGTGCAGCCGATCGCTCGCCCAGCGATATCCGACCCGAAGCGCCTCGAGGACGATCAGGGGCTTTCCCAACTCGATCGCGTGGTCCACTGCCCGGTCGAGCGCGTGGTTCCAGGTCAGTCGCCTGGCCGCCGTCATCCAGTACAGAACATACTCCCCGTCGGGGTCGATCGGCGCGCCGTTGCAGTCGTGGACTCGCAGCGCGGGCGTGACTCGCGATTTCGGCGGTGCACCCATGAGTTTATGCACGCTATAGACGGGCCTTTCGGGCGTCAAACTTTGACAGGACGTCGACGAACGACGATACCGGGGAGGCGCGTCCGAGTGATCGAGCCCCTCGTGGGCGCGCCCCTGCAAGACCTTCGAGCAGACAAAGCGAGAGATGTCATGAGCGAACACACCACAGACAACAACCCGCTGATCGATCGCTCCGACGCACCTCGCTTCGAAGAGATCCGCCCCGAACATGTGGAGCCGGCGGTCAAAGACCTCCTCGCAAAGCTCAACGTGGAGCTCGAGACGCTGGAGAAATCCGCCGACGCCGGTCGCGCGAACGACTGGGAGTCGCTCGTCGAGCCTTACGCCAACATCGGCGACCGTCTCGAGCTGTGCTGGGGCGTCGTCGGTCATCTGACGGGCGTACGAAACACTCCGGAGCTTCGCGCGTCCCATGAAGCGATGCAGCCCGCGATTGTCGAGTTCGCGACCCGTCTCGGCCAGAGCCGACCGCTGTACGACGCCCTCGAGCGCCTTCGAGACCGCGACCCCGACGGGACGTTGGATGTTACTCAGAAACGCATTCTCGATTCACTGCTCCTCGACGCCCGACTCTCCGGTGTCAGCCTTGATGGCGCGGAGCGCGAACGATTCAACGCCATCCAGCTCGAGATGGCAGAGCTCGGAACCCGCTTCGGGAACAATGTCCTCGACGCGACAAAGGCTTTTGCCCTCGAGCTTACCGAGGAAGACGAGGTTGCGGGTCTGCCAGCGAGCGCACGGGCGCTCGCGGCCCAATCCGCGCGAGAGGCCGGCGCGAAAGACGCGGATCCCGACAAGGGACCGTGGAGGATCACACTCGATGCCCCGGCGCTGATTCCGTTTCTCGAACATTCGCGCAGGCGCGACCTGCGCGAGCATCTGTATCGCGCTTACCTGACGCGGGCCGGATCGGGGGAGAGCGACAACTCGCCGATCATCGAGCGAATTCTGACCCTGCGCGGCGAGCGTGCTCGGCTGCTCGGCTTTGCCACGCATGCAGAGACCAGCCTCGCATCGAAGATGGCGCCCGATGTAGCCTCGGTGGAGCAGCTGCTCGGAGAATTGCGTGCGGCCTCCCACGACACCGCGGTCGCCGAGTTGAACGAGCTCGCGGATTTCGCACGCAGCCACGGCTCCGAGGACGAGCTCGCCCATTGGGACGTGGCGTACTGGGCCGAGCGTATGCGCGAGCAGCTCTACGAGCTCAGCGACGAGGAGCTGCGGCCGTACTTCCCGCTGCCCAGTGTCCTGGAGGGCTTGTTCGCGCTGGCGGCGAGACTTTTCGACATCCGGATCGAGGCAGCCGACGGCGAAGTTCAGGTCTGGCATCCCGATGTTCGGTATTTTCGCGTCACGACGCCCGAGGGCGAACCGGTCGCGGCGTTCTACCTCGACCCGTACTCGCGCCCGGCGGAGAAACGCGGCGGCGCGTGGATGGATGAATGCGTCGGCCGCTCGAACTCGAAAGGAGCGACGCCGAGGCTTCCGGTCGCCTACGTGATCTGCAATCAGAGCGCACCGGTCGGCGACAATCCATCGCTCATGACGTTCTCCGAGCTGCGCACGATTTTCCATGAGTTCGGGCACGCGCTTCAGCACATGCTCACCCGTGTGGACCACTCGCTGGCGTCGGGTATTCGAGGCGTTGAGTGGGACGCGGTCGAGTTGCCGAGCCAGTTCATGGAGAACTGGTGTTACCACAAGGAGACGCTTCTCGGTCTGAGTCGGCACGTCGACAGCGGCGAAGCCCTGCCCGATGAACTCTTTGACCGGATCGTGAAGGCACGGAACTTCCGCTCGGCGAGCGCGATGCTGCGCCAGATTTATTTCGCGACCCTCGATCTCGAGCTTCACCATCGCTGGGGCATCGAGGCCGGCGAGTCGGTCCTCGAGCTCCAGCGCCGTGTCGCCGCCGACAACACCGTTCTGGCGCCGCTGGCGGAGGACCGCTTCCTTTGCAGCTTCGGCCACATCTTCGCCGGCGGCTACGCTGCCGGTTACTACAGCTACAAGTGGGCCGAAGTACTCAGCGCGGACGCCTTCGCGGCCTTCGAGGATGCCGGCCTGGATGACACCGGAGTGATCGCCGCGACCGGAAAGCGTTTCCGCGATACCGTACTGGCGCTCGGCGGGAGCCGCCCGCCGATGGAGGTCTTCGAGGCGTTTCGTGGGCGCGAGCCGTCAAGCGAGGCGCTGCTGCGACACAGCGGGCTTGCACCGGCCGGCGCCTGACCGAACGCATCCGGACTCGGAGTCCTCAGACAGAGACGCCGAGCGTGTGGGCGATCATCACTGAAATCGTCCCCACGACCACCTGCAGAACGAAGCCGAGTACGACCACGGCAACAGCACGGCTCGTGCTCGCGTAGTCGAGAGACTGGCGGACGGCGATAACCATCGCGACGAGCACCCACAGCTGGGCAAGCGGGTTGATGACCGGGCCGACCACCGGGATCCCGACCAGGACAGCCAGACAACCGGGCGAGCTCGAATAACCGATCGCTCGCAGAAGGCGCGCGGGCCGGGTCCGCGTTCGCGGTTCGGGAAGCATCCTCGCGCCGATCACGTAACAGGCCAGCGTCCAGGCACCCCAGAGAAACATCCCCGCAGTCGCCTCGGTCAGAAGGGTCACGCCGCCGATGCTTTCCGGTCTGCCGAGTCCGGCGGCGACGCTCGCGAACAACACGATCGCGCCGGCCTCCAGCGTCGCCTCCTCGTCGGCTCCGACCTCATCGTACACGCTCGGGTCGAGCCGGGCTGCGCGGATCATACGCGCAAAGACAATCTCCATGAGCGAAGCCTGCCATGCCTCCGCGCTGTGCCAAGCGGAGCACGGACAGGGAGTCGAAGATTCGGGTCTGGCCGGGGCGTCACCGTGATGGTAGGGAAACGCTGCGACACGACCGGCGCCTGCGCGTCGTGCGCACGAGAGGAGGAGGCCCGTCCGATGAAACGACTGCTTTTGATACTTTCCTTCACGCTGCTCGCGAGCGCGACAGACGGGTCCGAAAGGAACGCGGCTCCTTCCGAGCTACTGGCCTCTTTCGGGCGCGCGCAATTCGTCGAGCACTGCGCGTCCTGTCACGGCATGAAGGGTCGTGGAGACGGGCCTGCGGCGACATCGCTGAAGATCGCGCCCGCGGACCTCACACGGATCGCGACGCGTCGAGACGGGACCTTTCCTGACGGTGACATCGCCGCGATCATCGATGGACGCACCGAGGTGGCGGCACACGGCTCGCGTGCGATGCCGGTGTGGGGACGCGATTTCTCGGCCCGGCTTGGCGAGGACGACATCGGCGATCAGCTGACGCGCGGTCGAGTTCTGATCCTTGTCGAGTACCTGAAAACGATTCAGAGGTAGCGTCGGGGCACACCGGGACGGTCATCGAGTCGAGCGCGAACCCTACATGGTGGTCTTCCGCGACCCGGCATCGTTCACGGATACCTATGGTGGCGAGGAGGGCTGGGCGTTCATCGAAGCGATGCGTATCGCGCCGGTCGAGATCGCGTCGAAGACCTGCATCGTCTTCAGTCATCCGATCGGCGGCGGCTCTTTCCTGCCGATCATGACCGCGCTGGCACGGGAAGGGCATCACGTCATCTACTGCAACACCCGCTACCGCGGCAACGATACCGCGCTGATCATGGAGAAGTGCGTCGTCGATCTCGCGGCGTGCATTCGCGACCTCGGCACACGTTTCGGTTACAAGCGTGTCGTCCTCGGTGGCTGGAGCGGCGGTGGCTCGCTGGCGTTGTTTTATCAGGAGCAGGCCGAGCGGCCGACACTGACGGAGACACCGGCAGGGGACCCCCCGGACCTCACCGCAGAGACGCTGCCGCCGGGCGATGCGATCTTTCTGGTCGCCGCCCATGTAAGTCGATCCGCGACGCTCACCGAGTGGATGGACCCTTCGATCCTCGATGAGTCCGATCCCGACCGACGAGACCCGGAGCTCGATATTTACGACCCGCAGAACCCCAACCAACCACCGTACTCCGCGGAGTACCTCGAACGGTTTCGCGCGGCGCAGATCGAGCGCAATCGTCGTATCACCGCGAGCGTGGAGACGCGGCTCGAGGCGTTCAAGGCCGCAGGCCGGACCGGCGAGGAATACGCCTTCGTCGTGCACGGAACGATGGCCGACCCGCGATGGCTGGATCCGGCGATCGACCCCAACGGGCGCACGCCGGGGCGCTGCTACCTCGGTGATCCACGACTTGTGAACAACGGCCCCGTCGGGCTGGCGCGCTTCACGACCCTGCGCAGCTGGCTCTCACAGTGGAGCCTCGACAAATCCCGCGCTCACGGCGAGCGCAACGCCGCGGGCACCAGCGTCCCGACACTGGTGGTGGGCAACGGTGCGGACGACGCCTGTACGCCGAGTCACACGCATCGCCTGTTCGAGGCGATCCCACACGAGCGCAAGGAAATTCACGAGATCGCCGGCGCGAGTCACTACTACCTCGGACAGGAAGCCGAACTCGCGCAGTGCATCGGGCTGTACACCGCCTTTCTCGAGCGTCACGGACTCGACGACTGAAGAAGGCGCGATCCGGCCGCCGGCCGGGCCGGCTCATTCGTCTCCGCGAACCGGAGGCTCGGTGTAGCTGGCTGACGCCGTCAGCTCCTCGTCACTCAGAGCGACCATCGCCTCATACATCGCGTCGGGGTACGCCATCCTCGGTTTCGTTGGATCGATCGGCGGCTGTCCGACGGCACCGCCCTGCGACGTCAACGAGGCCGGCCTGCGGTATCGCGCGAGGTCCTCCTCGGTAATCCCCGCCGCTGCGCAGGTCTCCGGATCGATCCACTTCTCAGGCACCAACTCGGCGCCGGCCGTCGCTACTTCCAGGGTGAGATTCTCGGGGCCGGCGAAGTAGATCGACCGGCACATCCCATGATCGATCGGCCCGAACACGTTCACTCCGTGCGAACGAATCCGATCGCGCATGGCGATCAGCGAATCGTCATCGGCGACATTGAATGCGAGGTGTTGCAGCGTACCGCCGGCGCTGGGATTCCCCCCGTTTCCGGCATGCGTCACACCGATCTCATGCGGAATCCCGGCGATGTCCGGCAACTGCACGAAGGCCAGGTAGCATGCGTCGTCGAGCCGCATGAACCCGTGCCAGCCACCGGGCACACCGTGCATCGGGAAGAGCGCAACCAGCTCGAGGCCGAGAACCTGGTTGAAGAACTCGATCTGCGCCTTGATATCCGCAGTCGAGAAAGCCAGATGGTGTACTCCGTTCGGACCCTGCATCGATGATTTCCTCCAAGGATGCCGGCTCACACCCCCGCGCGGGTGCGCCGGTAAGGCTCATTCGGCCGTCTGCTCACACCTGACACACGTTTGAGGCTACGCATAACCCGAAACCGGTGGTAGTGTCGGGGAGCGTCTGCTGCCCGTCTTTCGCGAGGAGTGTTGCATGCACCGGTATCGAATCCTCCGCCGCGGACTCACTTCCGCAATCGCCCGTTTCAGTCCCACGGCCAGTGCCGCTTTGACTGCCAGTGCCCTCGTGCTGGCCTGCGCCATGCCTTCAGCTGCGTTCGACCCTGATGACCCCGGCCTGTGGACGACACCGGACTTCGACTCGCTGATGGACTTCGTACCCGGCAGCGTCGAGTCATTCAACGAAAGCGTTCCGCAGGGCGGGAAATCGTTCATGGTTGCCGACAGCGAAAGGCTGAGCGGCAGCGCGGCGGCTGCCTTCGCGGATGCTGCGATGGGGACCGGCGAGAGCGCCGATGCGGACGCCGATGACGATGACGAGAACGAAGGGATCGTGACGATGAGCCACAACGGCGTGGAGGTGATCGAGGCGCCGGACGACTGGCGAGGTCGCGGCAGCTACCGGCATCATGCCTTCCGGCCGGAGCGACAGCCTGCGCTCGGCTACCGGCCGCACAGCAACGGCTGGTTCTCCACCGGCCCCGAAAGAGCTCCGGTAGCCCGGCCTGGCTACGACGAGTACAGCGCGGCCGGTGACGCCGGCGAATACGGATGGCCGGAGGACGCGAGCGGAGCGGACTCCTACGCGCGCGGCTCGGGCAGCTACCCCTATTCCTATGGGACCGACCCGGGAAGGCCCGGTCAGTCGATCCTTTCACGCGGCTGGGACTGGCAGGACGTCGAACAGGACTGGGAGGTCGACGACGGGACCTGAGCCGCGTCGTCTCAGCCGATCAGCTTTATCTTGTAGTTTCCCCGGCTCTCATCGAGGTCGAGCTTCACGACGCCCGCGGCCTCGGCGTCTTCGAGCAGGTCAGCAAATGTCCGGTACCCGTAGTAGGATTCACTGAAGCCGGGGTAGACGCGCTTGATCGTCTGCTTGACCAGCGAACCCCAGACCGGGTCGTAATCGCTCATCAATGAACCGACGGTGCTCGCGAGCCTCTCCATGGCTTCACTCTTCTTGTCTGTCGCCTTCGACTTACGCGGAGCGGGAGTCTGGCGGGAGGCTTCACGGACCAGATCGTCGTAGTAGATGAACTCGTCGCACCCGGCGATCAACAGATCCGACGTCGAATTCTTCACGCCGCATCCGACAACCCGTTTGTCGTTCTCTTTCAGCTTCGAGACCAGCGGCGAGAAGTCGCTGTCACCGGAGATCAACGCGAACGTGTCAATGTGGTCCTTGGCGTAACAAAGGTCGAGCGCGTCGACGACCATGCGGATATCCGCGCTGTTTTTTCCGCTCATCTTCGACTGAGGGATGTCTACAAGCTCGATGCCCTGCGTATGGAAATCGCGCACCGAGGTCCGGTAACGACTCCAGTCGCAATAGGCCCGCTTGAAAACGATGCGGCCCTTCTGGAGCAGACGCTTGAGGACGAGATCGATCTTGAATCCGGACTTCGCGCTGCGGCTGCCGAGCGCGACGTTTTCGAAGTCGACGAAGACTGCGATCAGTGACTCCTGGGTCATTTCTTCTCCCGGCGCGAAGCGGTCGTATTGACGCGGTCCGGATCGCCCGATGCGGAAATCGTATCGTCCGAGCCGGATGCCGCCCCGCTCGGCGACGGCGTACAATGCGCGAGGACAGCGCCGGAAGCGAACCGGCGCGTTGCCCCGGTCAGCCCGTCGGGGCGGACCTCGATTCAGTCGCGTTCGGTGCCGGGGTGCAGACCTCGACCCCGACCTTCGTAAGCAACTTTTCGAAGCGCGGCCGCCCGCGGAGAGGGTCGAAGATCGGATCGACACCGAGGAGAATCATCAGCGAAGAGCGCTCATCGACCGCCCGCTCGAGCGCGTCGAGCGCCTCGTCGAGGTGCCCCATTCCCAGATGAACCAGAGCGAGGTCCGCAGGCCGGGCGTCGGGCAACGCCAGGAGCTCGTCACGAACGCGCGCCGCATCCTCGCTGCGTCCTGCCATCCCGTAGCCGCAGCCGAGCACAGACAAGCTCAGCGGCGTCCGGCCGGCTTGTCTGGTGTGTCGCTCGAGAAACAGCAGACCCTCCTCCGTGGTCCCCTCGAACAACCGGGTAAGGCCGAGCAGGCGGTAGCCTCTGCCGAGCCCGGGGTCGAGACGCAGCGCCGCAGCCGCGAGCGCAGAGGCCTGCGCGTAGTCGCGCGCTTCCCAGTAAATTCTCGCCGCTGCCAGCTGGCTGATGCCGGACGCCGGGTCACGCTCGAGCGCCATGTCCACAGTCTCCAAAGCCTCGGGCAGCCGGCAACGCACGCCGAGGAGAAGCGCGTAGCTGCGATACCCGTGGGCATCACCGGGCATCAGGTCGATTGCTTCCCGGCAGCTCTGCTCCGCGGCATCCCACGCCCAGTCGTGTTGGGTTTTCACCTGGCAGAGCAGCGCGTGCGCCTGGCCCAGATCGGGTTCGAGCTCCAGGGCACGCCGCGCCTCGGCATTGGCGCGGCGGTAGTCATCGGCCTCGAGGTGCCAGCCCTCGACCGCCGCCATGACGTACACCGCACCGAGCGCCGCGTGGGCGACCGCAAAGCTCGGATCACGTGCCAGCGCTCCCTCGAGGTAAGCGACGCTCTTGTCGTAGCCTTCCCGCGTATTGAGCAGCGCGCTGTGCAAACCGTTCTGATACAGCTCCCAGACCTCGAACGTCGTATCGGGATCGCGTTCAATGAGCGCTTTCTCTTCCTGGGACATTCGCGAGTCCAGAGCCTTGGCGATCTTCATCGCGACGTCGCTTTCCACGGCAAACAGATTCGTCGAGGTGAGGTGACGATCGTAGGTCTCGGCCCAAAGCTGGCGCTCACTGCGGATGTCGACGAGTTCGACGTTCACCCGCAGCTGGTCCTTGATACGCCGAACGCTCCCTTCGGCGACAGCATCCACGTTGAGCTGCGACGCGAGCTCCGCGCGCGATCGTGGGTCGTCCTGCAGTCGCAGCACGGACGACCGTGCGATCACCCGCAGATCGCTGATCTTGCTCAGCTCTGTGAGGATCTCGGCATGGATTCCCGCGACGATCGGTGCGTCAGGTCCTCCGTGTCCGAGGTTGCGAAACGGAAGCACGGCCAGTCCGGGAGACTGATCCGTTCGCGCCGGCAGCGCGTCGCGGACCTCGAGGGGCTCGCGTCCGCTTGTCTGCGGCCGTTCGAGGAACGTCGCGAGCGGCATGAGCGCGAGGAGCGCCACTGCCGCCACGACCAGAGCAGGAAGATGACGAAGCGCCGGCGAATGGCCCTCGTCGTTCGGATCGACACGGCGGTCGCGTCCGCGCAGCGCCTCCAGTCGCGCGAGCGCGCCGGCAGCCGAGGTGGGCCGATCACGCGGATCGGGCGCGAGCAGGTCGCAGACCAGACGATCGAACCTGGGATCGACACCGGTGACCACGGTCGACGGCGATTTCGGTCGCGACGAGCGCGCGGCGGCGATCTCCTCGAACGATCCCTGCGCCGCGGGTCGTCCCGTCAACGCCTCATCGAGAATCAGGCCGAGAGCGTACAGGTCGCTTCGCTCGTCGGCCTCGCTGTCGCCGCGCAAAAGCTCCGGCGCCATGTATGCAGGCGTACCGACGAGGCGCACGCCGGACTCTTCACGCGACGCGGCTACACCGAAATCCGTTATGACGACACGCCCGCTCTTGTCGACCATCACATTGGCAGGCTTCAGATCCCGATGAATGATCCCCGCCTCGTGTGCTGCGACAAGCCCCTCGCAGAGCTGGATCCCGAGGTCGAGGACCCGTTCGGGCGTCATGCGTCCGATCTGTCGCAGCAGTCGCGCCAGGTTCTCACCCTCGATGTACTCCATCGTGATGAAAGCCCTGCCCTCGGTCTCACCGACGTCGTAGACGCGACAGACCGCCGGGTGGGTCACCGCACGCGCCAGCCGCGCCTCGTTGATCAGCGAATCGGTATCGCCGATACCGCCGGCAGCCACGAGCTTGAGAGCGACGGGAACATCGAGGCGGGTATCGTCCGCACGGTAGACCTCACCCATCCCCCCGCGCCCGAGAGCGGACACGATCCGATAGCGCTCGGCAAAGACATCGCCGGCGGTGAACTCCGCCGTCGCTTGATGATCGGCTTCGACGGCCTGCTCGGCAACCAACTCGCTCGAGATCACCATGCTCGGCGATGCGGCAAACTCGAGCAATGACTCGACCTCTGCTCGAAGCGCCGCGTCGTCACCGCACTCGCGGTCGACATACGACTCGCGCTGCGCCGCCGGCAACTCGAATACCTCGGCGTAAATCCGCTTGGCGCGTTGATGAAGTGGAGAGCTCACTGAACGTCGTTCGCGGACAGTTCGCGCGCAAGCCACGCCTTGGCATGGGCCCAATCCGATTCGACGGTCCGCAAAGAGACGTCGAGGTTCGCGGCGATCTCCTTGAGTTCGCTGCCGCCGAAGACCCGCTGCTCGACGACACTCGCCTCGCGCGGGTCGATCTCGGCCAACCGGCTCAGTGCGGCATCGAGCGCGATGACATCCTCGACATCGAGGAACCGCCGCTCCGTGTCCGACCGCTGCCCGACCTCCTCGTCAAGCGTGACACGCCGCAGTCCGCCTCCCCGCTTCTCGCGAAGTCGCGCACGTGCATGATCCACGAGAACCCGGCGCATGGCCTGCGCCGCGACAGCGAAGAAATGGGTTCGGCCCTTCCACTCGACGCGGGTCTGATCGACCAGCCGCATGTACGCCTCATGCACAAGCGCCGTCGGCTGGAGGGTATGACCGCCGCGCTCGGCCTGGAGGTAGTGGTTGGCGAGGCGGCGCAGCTCCGAATAGACCCGGGGCAGGATCTCGGACGCGGACTCAACGCCGGGGTCGCTCGCGCAAAGCGCTCGCGTGACGGCGTCGCGTTGCTGCTCGGCAGTCTCGGAGTGCCGCGGTTTGTCGGCCGTTTCGTCAGGGTCGGACATTGCGCTCGCTCGGGATCCCCGGACACGGCCCGAACAGGAGCCGCGTCCGGCCCCAAGTTAGCACCGGAACACGAATGGTAGAAAGGAAGAGGGCCGCGACCGGGCGCGGCCGTCTTCCGGCGCCGGGGCAGGCCCGGGCCGCGTTCAGCGCCGGGCGCGCAGCCGGCGCAGCGCCTGGCTCTCGATCTGACGGGCTCGCTCCCGGCTGACACCGAAATGCGCACCCACCTCATCGAGGGCATGATCGCACTCATCGCCGAGCCCGAAGCGCATGCGCAAGACGTCGCACTCCCGTTCCCGCAGCGAATTGACGATCCTCTCGACGCGCGCATCCAGGTCCATATCCGCCACCTGCTCCGGCGACGGCGTCTTGAAGTCCTCGATGACATCGTGCAGCGAGCGGTCATAGGCATCGCCGACGGGCTCGTCGAGAGAGATGGACTGGGCCGTGAGGTCGATGACGTCGATCACCTTGCTGCGTGCGACATCCGCACGCTCGGCGATCTCATCGACCGTCGGCTGGCGATCGTACTCGGCGCGCAGCTCACGCGTCGCTCGATGAACCTTCGAAACGATCTCCCGCAGATAGGAAGGCACCGTCACCGCGCGAGTCTGCTTCTGCAGAAGCCGGGCAATCGCCTGCTTGATCCAGTGGACCGCGTAGGTCGAAAACTTGCACCCGACCCTATGGTCGAAGCGATCAACCGCATACATCAGACCGATGTTGCCTTCCTGGATGAGGTCAGCGAGCGGCAGACCCCGGTTCGCATACCGCTTGGCGATCATCACAACCAGACGCAGGTTGGCGCGCGTGAAATGTTCACGCGCTGCATCCGCGATGGCATTCTGCCGGCGAATCTCCCGCATCGTCTCGCGCAACGCATCTCGCGTCGTCCCGAGCGTTTCCAGCACATCGGCCGTGACCGCGCGGTTCTCTTCGATGCGACCTGCCCAGGACGTGAGCCGGGCCGTCGCGCCTGCCCCGGCGGCGGCACGAACCACCTCATCGGCGGTGTTCCCTGAAGTTCGCTCGATCCGCTGAATTGCGCGATCGCTCGCGGCAACGCGGCGTGCGGCTTCCTCGAGTTTGGCGGTCATCGCCTTGACGGTCTTGTCGCCAAGCTCGAGCGCGTGCAGCTGCTCGACAATGCGCGCGCTGGATCGATCCGTCGCGGTGCGTCGGGTCGCGGCCGTCCTGGCGGCGCGCGTGAGCCGACCCACACCCGCAAAGAAGGCTCGAGTGCGATCCTCGAAAGTCTGCTCCTCATCGGCCCGCGCGTAGGCCACCGTCTCACGCATCGACCCTTTTCCTTCGCGTATACGCGCTGCCAGCTCCTCGACGTAGCGTGCGGCGAATGGAATCGAGAACAGCGCCTCGCGGATTGCACTGCGTGCGTCAGCGATTGTGGACGCGAGCTCGGCCTCCTCGGCCCGACTCAGAAGAGCAACCTCGCCGATCTGGGTCATGTACACCGACAGCGCATCGGTGGTGTCGAAGGCGGAGGAACCAGCCTTGTCTTTTCGCGCCTTCTCGGGCCTGCCGGTGGGTCTCCGCTCCCCGGTCGTGGAATCGTAATCGTACTTCATGGCTTCGTTTCGTCGCATGACTCTCTCCCTTCAGCTACGTGATGTGCGTGATCAGCGGCGGCGCCGGTGGCGTCGCCTGGAAAGCGTGGATGAGCGCGGCGCGGAATCCGCGTCGGCGGCGCTGTAGACCTCGACTTTCAAACGCCGAAGTCCGTCGCGCATGTAACCCGGATCGAGGCCGAGCGCGCCGCAGACATTCTCGAACGTGAACAGCCGGTCGGTGTCGTCGCTGGCGACCCAGCGGTCCACTTCATTGAAACGCTGACGGTCGATGGCGCGGCCGGAATGAAGCCCCTGCTCGAATGTCTTCACGGCGTCCTGCAGGACGGCGAGCATCACCTGGCGAGCGGCGGTTTCGGGGGGCGTTGCTGCGGCTTGCGCCGCGCCTGAGCCGGGGTTGTTTCGATTCGACATTTCGTGACCTCCTCGAGAGTTCGTATCGGCGATTTCGCCACGCAGGGGCCGCGGCAATTTCGCGCTCGACCGGTAACGCGACAGCGACGGTCAGAACCCGCAGAGGAAAATCGGATTTTTTTCGAGGGAGGCGCCTCAGCAGCCTGACTCGGCTTTGAGGCGCGAAAAACCAGTACTTAGGGTGCTTACCCTGGAGGGAGTATTCGTCCGGCGATCAGTGGTGTCTGCGGCTCTTCAGGGGCTCATGCGCCTGTGCCGGACGACGGGGGCGTATCACGGACTTCGTTTTCGACAGGGAAGCGTTCTGCGAGGAGCCACAGACACTGCCGGCTCGATGGGCAGTCGACCGAGCGGGGAAAGGCGTCAGGAGAGGGGCCGCCGGAAAAAGGCGCGGGAGCTGAGACGATCCCGGTGCGGATAACCCGGCCGGACACTCGGGGTGAGTGCCCGGCCGGTTCTGTTCTCAGTCCAGGTAGTAACCGCCGATGAGAATGAACATCTCATCACAGGTCGTGACGCCGCCGCGGACCGGGCATGCGTCGCAGTCCCCGTCGCCGGCTCCTGGCGAGCTGTCGCAGAACGAGTGATCGCCATTGCAAAGCTGACCTTTCTTCGGTCCCGCCACGCAGGCGCGCTGCGAAGCGGCACAGTTGCATCCAACCGGATCGGAGTTGAGCTTGATCGGCGGGCTTGTGGCCGTCGACCCGTTGTCGTACTTGCTGCAGAAACGATATCGCCGTTCGTCGTCGGTGGTATCGGGTCCGTAATGAATCGGCGGATCGTAGGACAGAACGACAGGGTCGTTGTAGTCCGTGTTCACATAGATCAGCTGATTCTGGTCAATCTGCTCGGCAGTACAGGCCTCCGCATCGGTGCAGGCCGGCGTGGGAGGTTCGTAGATACGGAACTGCACGCCGTACTGGTGCGTGTGGGATGTCAGATGGAAAACGTTCGAGCCTGCCGGGACCACATTGTGCCAGCAGTAGTCCCGGGTCTCGAAAGGCGGAACGAACTGCGTGAAGATCTTTGCCGTGTTGAAAATGCGCTGGACCTGGTACAGCTGATCTGCCGGCTCAGCGTAGTAGTTGTTGAGATACGAGCTCATCGTGGAGTCGGTGTCGGTCTGGTTGAAGGCATGCGAGTTCCAGACCACGATCCCCTCGCAGGGCGCGATGTCGTAGACCCCATCCGCGTACTCGTAGTCATACGACGCCTGTTGCGAACCGCCGAAAGGATAGCCATTCCGGGCGCCGCCGTCGGAGGGGCCGTAACCGATGCATGCGACGCTGGACTCGGCTGTCCCCGTGCAGTGCGGGTTCGTACCTGTGGCCGGGTCGATGTCCGTAGGATCGCAGGGCTGGTCCTGCTCGGGATTGCTGCGATCCTGGTACTGGTACGTCCACGTGCCCCAGCCGGGGTCGGTGGTGTCCGCGTCTCCGAGGTATATGGAGATGATGTTGTGATGCGACTGCGGATCCTGGATGAGATCCTGCCGGTGATACTTGAAGCATTCGCCGCGAGGGTTGTTGGGAAGACCGATCGTGCACGAGACTTTGGCGCTGCTCGGAATGAGGTCGCAGACATCGAAATACGTCGCGCGACAGATCTCGTCCTCACTCTCGCTGACAAGATCCCATGGCGGCATCTGCAGTTGAAATCCTTCACTGGCGGCCGGCGGGTCGGGAACAGGAATGGTCAGCGGGTCGCCCGGCGGAAGGCAGGTTGCCAGCAGCTCTGCAGTGCCCGTGACGACTTCTGTCCGCCCCGCGCCGCCCCGGATCCAAAGTTCGATCGCGTCTGTATGCGCCTGGGTCAACGCATTTCCGGGAGCCATTGGCGATCCACCATACACGGTGGGAGTACCGGCTGTTCCCGCGTGGACCTTGTCCCAGAGGACGCTGGCCTCGTGATCACCGGGTTTGACCCGATCGACGCTCGGGTTGACGGTCGAAGCGACGCTGACCAGGTCGTTGTAGGAATTCGCCGCGGTGAGATCCAGCCCACCGGACTGAGTCGAGTCGCTGTGACAAACCAGGGAATTGCAGCCGTAGCCGTCGAAGATGATCGACTGAATCGCCTCGTAGGTGGACGCGTAGTCGGTGTTGTTGCAGGTGGTGCAGTCGTTGCTGCACGCATCGCCGTCGATGAGATTACCGTCGTCGCAGGTCTCTCCGACTTCCACGATGCCGTTTCCGCAGATCTGTTCCGGGCAGGTCAGCCCGGGCGCGGGAGCTCCCTTGGCCTGGAACCGCCCACTCTCGTTGCGCTGAATGGTCCCGCCGAACTCCGCGCAGTACCATTCGTTCTCGATCTTGAAGTGGACCCAGACCGAATCCTGCGGGCTGGTGATGTCCACAGGGAGGTCGGCCCCCTTGCCGAGAATTTTCATCGAGCCCTGCCCGGCTGAGGATTTGAGCTGGACGCCACGGATTCCACCGGCCGCGTCGCTTCCGCCCGAATACTTGAAGCCGCTCGAACCCGCCGCTCGCCACTTTGACGAGTCGAGCTCGATCAGCGGGGTACGACCTGCGCCCGAACCGTTCTGTCCTGTCCAGCGGAACATGACAGCCGTGGCTTCCGTGGTGGGGTCGTGCGCGAACACGGTCAGGCTGACCTGCTTGTCGCTCTTGAAAAGCAGTTTTCGCTTGTCGGCGCGTGCCGCAGGAGTCTGGACCTTCATGCCGCGGCCGGCGATGCCGGTAGAACTGGAGTGAGCCCCGGCGTCGCCCGGGGGCACGAGCAGCGGAAGCACCAACAAAGCCGCTATGGCTGCGCTTCGGCCTGACAAATGATGTTTACGAATCGCGGGACTGTTCATCGAAGACTCCCCAAAAATTTCCGTCATCAGCCATTATCGGCAGTAATATTTGTTGCTTGTAACCCCACTGCTGTTGCGTTGCGGTCTGTGGCAGCAGATCCGCGAGCGACGAGCGGGCATCCTGGCGACGTGGATGGACTTGGGGTTTCCCCGAAAAATGGCTCCTTTCGGGGGGTTAAGTCAAGTCGATAACGATCGACGGGTTCGTGGCAGCTCCGGGGTAAACAACTGAAACTGCTTAGAAAACGCCCGGAAAACATCAGAGGTCTTCGTCTCGACGCGGCACGTATGCTAAGTCCCGCCGCGTCGTGTCGGACCCACCGATCGAGGCTGCGAGCCGGGTATTCGATGCCTACCACGGATCGTTGCTGGCTCTGACCGCGCTCTGTTGCCTGTACATCGTACAACTTCTGGTGGTCGACGTTGCCGGGATAAGACACCGCCACACGCCTGGAACCCCCGTGACAGCCGACCCCGGCGACCCTCTTTTCCGGGCGTCGCGTGCTCATGCGAACACCAACGAAAACTTTGCTTTGTTTTCTGCCGCCTTGCTTGCGGCAATCATGATCGGAGTGCGGCCCGTGTGGGTCGATCGGCTGTCGTGGGCATTCGTTTTCGCGCGAGTAATTCACAGTCTGGCCTACTGGGCAGATGTTCGCTGGTTGCGCAGCGCGGCGTTCGTTCTGGGACTGGTTGCGACTGTCGGCCTGATCGGCCTCTCGGTCGCCGCAGGATGATGCGCATTCGGGGGGCCGAGTGGCTTCCACCGCTGTCGCCGCGCGTGTTACGGTTGCGACGACTCGCGTTCGCCGGACGCGCGGAATCCGACCAATGAGCGACAGCAGCAGGCGGACGAGAGCGGGCACAGCGACGCCGGGCAGCAGGGCTGGGCGCTCCTATCTGACCGCGGCGCTGCGCGCACCCGAGAATCGCGTCGCTCTCCTCGTGCTCGCGACTCTGGTTCCCGCCGTGCTGGCTCTATCGAGGTGGCCGATCGCGTCTTCGCTGGACGCCGACCTCATGCGCCCTGCGGCACTTCGACAAACCGTACACGTAAGCGCCGTGGGCTTTGCATGGCCGGGCGGCGGCGGCGCGGTCTCGACGACGGCGTCACCACGACTGACATTCAATCGCACCCTCCCCGCGCGCTTCACCCTCGAGATGGACGTTCAGTGCACGGCAGGTTGTGATCTCGACGCGACAACAGACGGATCCAGCAACGGCCTCACCGCACAGATCGACGTGGCGGGAACACGGGTGCCGATGCGGATCGGCAGCAAAGGCGGTCGCGTAGCCGTCGCGCTCGCCAACCCGGGATGGGCACGCAAGATCCGATTCGTGCTTCCTGCCGATTCGGCCTTCCGAATCCGCAACCTGCGCCTGACCCCGATGGAGACCCCGTCGTGACGGCTCCCGCCGCCGCACACGCGCGGGCAGGCGCGCCCGGGACGCAAAGCAATCGCGGTCTTTTCTATACGCTGCTGATCGCCGCCACGTTGCTGCCATACCTGTTGTTTCCGGTTTGCCTGTACGTTTTGCCGCAAAGCCCTGCGTCCATGCCAACGCTTCAGACCTTTCTGTTCCTCGGTGCAGGCGGACATGTCGCGGCGAGCTTCTTCTTTTACGAGGACCCGGAAGTACGCAGCTTCATGCGTGACGGCCGTTGGGTCCGTTACACGGCGGCGCCGATCATTCTGCTCATCGCTGCGGGAGCGGCTTTCTCGCTTGGCCCCCCCACGCTGCGCGCCCACGCCACCCTCGCTTTCTGGATCTGGCAGGTTCACCACTTCACGCGCCAGAACCATGGGATCCTGGCGTTCGCGAGCCGCGCCGACGGAGTCGCTGTCAGCACTGTTGAACGCACCGCGATCACGCTGACCGACCTCGGCGCAGTTCTCGCGACGCTCTGCCTGGTGACCCCGCTGCGCGCGACGGTACTCGCGGACTGGGGTTGGCAGATCTACGCGACAGCCGCCGGCTGCTATGCAGCCGCCTGGATCTTCTTTGCCGCCGGTCGGCCGCTGCAGCATCTCGCGGCGGCGCCTTTACGAACGCTTATCTACTCTCTCCTGATGCTTTTCTATCTTCCGCTGTTTCTCTTCGACGACCCGTTCCCTGCCGTCTATATGTATCTTGTTGCGCACGGCCTTCAGTACCTCGTCTTCATGGGTTTCGTTGCAGGCCGGCCGCGCGCGTCGCTGGCTCGCCGCCTGGGTACCCTGACGGTATTCACACTCGCCGGCGGTGCGCTGATCCGTATGATGCAGACCCCGGACCTGTGGGGCCCTTGGCGCGAAACGGCGATGGGCCTCTCGCTGGGCATCATCATGTGGCACTTCGTTCTCGATGCCGGCGTCTGGCGTCTGAGCGAGCCGTTTCAAAGAGGCTTCATGGCGGAACGTTTCGACTTTCTTCGCTCCGGTCCCCGGCGCCCGGCAACCGGAGCCGGCCGATGATCCGTGTCGAGGGCATGATCGCGCGGCCCTGCCGATTGACCTTTGACGACCTCGCGGCCCTCGAAGGACAGGTCTGCGATGTGTCAAAGATCATCGCCGGCCGCGACGGAGTCGCGGTCACACTCGCGGCGATCGTGCAGCACGCGGCCGTCGATCCCGAGGCAACCCATCTGACCGTGATCGCCGACGACGACTCGTTCTCGGCCAGTGTCCCGCTCGCCGCCGTCGAGGACGCGGTGCTTCTGTACAAACTCGGCGAAGAACCACTGCCGGTCTCGCGCGGCGGACCGTTCCGGTTTCTGGTTCCGGAGGCCGCGCGGCAGCGCAGCGCCGAAGTCGATGCATGCGCCAACGTGAAGTTCGTCGCGGTACTCCGGTTCACACGCGGGCGCGAAGACGACACCCGACCGACCACGGCCACCGACCACGAAACATTGCATCAGACGCCGGGGCACGAACACCTCGACGACTGATCCAACCGCGCTGGCTGCGGATGTCGGCGATTGTCGGCGAAGCCGAGACAGTCAGTGGGGCCGGTCCAGCTCGCGCAGACGCTCGTAGAGCTCGCGAACGAGCGGGCAGCTCACATCCTTCTCGTCGGCGACGCGCAGCGGGTTGGCATAGATGGCCCCGAGCTCGAGCGGTCTCCCGCCTCGAAAGTCGAGAAGCATACTCGGCTTGTACGACGCCATCGCGTCGGTACTGCTCATCATGGTGTCGAGGAACCGCGTAGGGATCTCCCGACCGCAGGCGGCCGCGACGGCCTGAACCTCTTCCATGATCGCTCTGCAACGGCCGCGCAGCTCGGGGTCGTTCATCAGGACATCGGTGGTGGTGTCGTGGACGACGCACATTCCGTTGTACGGGATGTTCCAGAGCAGCTTCTTCCAGCGCGCAGTGAGGAGATCTTCTTCGAGGTCGGCGCGGATTCCGGCTCGCTGAAAATCACCGGCGATCGCCTGCATGATCTCCGTCACGCCCGAAGGCGAGCCGTCCGCCGTATAGTGCCCGAGACGCACGCCACCGTAGTCGAGATGCCGGATGTGTCCGGGGCCGATCTTGTTCGAGCACAGGAACGCCATCCCACCGAGGACCTCCCGGCCGGGCGCGGCCGCCGCTGCCGCATCCTCCATGAACAGACCGTTCTGCATCACCAGCACGATGCCGCCGGGGCGCACCGCCGCCGGCAGCAGCTCGGCGAGCAGGTGGTTGTGCGTGGTCTTCAAAGCGACCACGGCGATGTCGGCAGGCTCGATATCGTGCGCGCCCGAATAGATGCGCGGCTGCGCTATTGAAAAATCCCCGTCGACCGACTCGACCACGAGTCCGTTCGCGGCCACATGCTCGAAATCGGAATTGAGCAGAAAACCGACATCTGCACCGCCATGGTGAAGGCGCGCGCCGTAGTATCCGCCGAGCGCACCGGAGCCGATGATGACGTATCTGCGTGAGGCGCTCACGGCCGCAGCAGCACCTTCATCGTCCCGTCCTCGCGCGCGCTGAACGCCGCGTAGCCGGCGGCTCCCTCGGCGAGATCGAGATGGTGACTGAATACCCGGTCCCCGCGGATCCGTCCGGACGCGACGAGCGGCAGGAGTGGGGGCCAGAAAGACTGCACCGGGCAGACTCCGATCCGGAAGGTCAGCCCCTTCGCGAACGCGAGCGCCATCGGAAAAGGCACCGAGCGCGACTGACTGACGCCGATCACCGATACCGCAGCAGCGCGGCCGGCCAGATCGAGAGCGACGCCGATGGTCGCGTCCGAACCGACGGCCTCGATCACCGAGTCACACATCCGTCCGCCTGTCGCCTCCTTGATCGCAGGACGGGCGCCCTCGCCGTCAATGCCGATCGCGCCGAGTCTTTCGGCCAATGCGCGCCGCTCGGGTATCAGGTCGACCGCGAACACGCGCTCGGCTCCCATCACGAGGGCAGACTCGACAGCCAGCAGACCGACCGGCCCGAGGCCGACAACGGCAACCGTGGCACCGGGATGGACATCGGCATTGACCGCGCCGAAGTAGGCGGTCGGCAGATTGTCGGTAAGCAGAAGAGCCTGCTCGTCGCTCATGCCCTCGGGGATCGGTGCCAGCGTTACATCCGCTGCGGGAACCCACGCGGCTTCGGCCTGCAAGCCCTGCAGACCGCGGCCGATGCCGAAGACTTTGGCGCCGCTTCCGGTGCACAGGTCGACACGACCCCGCATGCACTCGGAGCACTGTCCACAGCCGGAACCGCCGGCGATGAGAACCCGGTCGCCTTTTCGGAACCGATTGACCGAGGCACCGACCTCGACCACCTCGCCGATCCCCTCGTGCCCGACGCAGAAACCGCTGCGATCCGCGAAGCCGTGGCCGTCGTAGATGTGCAGGTCGCTGCCGCAGATTGCGCAGGCCTCGATCTGTATGATCGCGCCGCGTTCATCGAGCAGGGAGGGGTCTTCGACGCTCTCGTAGCGAACGTCACGGGGCCCGTTGTAGACCAGTCCTTTCATCAGGCCGAGTGTTGCACCGCGTGTCGGCTCAGGCCACCGGCGTCCGGCGCGCCCACCAGGAAGCCAGCGCCGCCCCCGTGAGATTGTGCCACACGCTGAATACGGCGCCCGGCAGCGCGGCGGCAGCGCCGAAATACTTGACCGCAAGCGCGACCCCGAGGCCGGAGTTCTGCATGCCGACCTCGATCGCGATCGTGCGTGCCCGCTCCGTGTCCATCCCGACAAGACGTGCGATGCCATAGCCCGCTGCCAGACCAGCGCCGTTGTGCAGCGCCACCGCAAGGACAACGACGCCGGAGAGCTCGGCGAGTCGGTCGCGCGAAGCCGCGACGATGATGGCGATGATCAGGACGATGGCCACGGAGGAGACAACCGGAAACACGCTCCGCAGCGTGGTGATTCGCGCGCCGGCCACGCGGTTGACGGCGATACCGAGCGCGACCGGTACGATCACGATCTTGAAGATCGAGATCACCATGGCGAGCATCTGCACCTCGACGATGCGGCCCGCATACAGCTCGACGAGAAGCGGCGTCGCGAATACAGCGGCAACCGTGGAGACCGCCGTCATGGAAATCGACAGAGCCACATCGGCTCGCGCGAGATAACAGATGACGTTCGAGGCCGTCCCTCCCGGACAGGCCCCCACCAGGATCAGCCCCGCGGCCAGCTCGGGGGACAGTCCAAGCAGCGTCGCCACTGCCCATGCGATCAGTGGCATCAGCCCGAACTGCAAAGCCGCACCGATTGCCAGGTCGCCGGGCCGCTCGAGCACCCGCGTAAAGGCGCCCGGCTCCAGCGTCGCGCCCATCCCGAACATGACGACACCGAGCAGCGGGACGATCGCAGGTGCCATCGCCGCAAAAGGCCCCGGCACGCTGTATGCGACCGTGGAGAGCGCGACCGCCGCGAGCGGAAACAACCCGAGCGCGGCCCCCTGTATCATTCGGAATCGTCCGCGGACATCGGCCTCCTCGACAGGTCCGTCAGCTCGTATACCGATCCCAGTTCACGACCGCCGCGGGATCGGGCCGCCGCACAGGACCGAACTTCCCGTTCGGAAAGCCCACGGGAATGATCGCCGCAAGGGTGACATTCGAGGGAATCCCGAGGATCGACTCGAACTGCCCCGGCACGAAGAACTGCTGTGTCGTCAGCACCGCCCCCAGACCCATCGCGCGGGCGGCCAGCAGCAGGTTCTGAACCGCCGGGTACGCGGTGGAACCGTCGGCCAGGCCGCCGATTCGCGCGCTGTTGCCCATGAGTCGGAACAGACCGCCCGCACCGAAATGGCGAAGCATCTTCCCCAGCGTTCCGGGCGAGGACATCAGACGGGCGACCGGTTCGTCGCGAGCGACGCAGACACAAATAAAGGCAGGGATCTCCAGAAAGTGGTCGAGCTGCCAGTCCGCGGCAGCGAGCGTGCGCTTGCGGGCGGTCAGATCCTCTCCGGGGCGCGCATCGGCCACGGCGAAGGTCTCGCCATAGAAAGTCCACGTACGTCGCCAGACCTCCTGCATAAGCTGCTTCTGTTCACGATCGCGCACGATCACGAATTTCCAGTTCTGCGCGTTGCTGCCGCTCGGCCCCTGCAGCGCGGCGTCGACCAGTTGGACGAGCATCTCCTCCGGTACCGGGTCGGGTTTGAGCCTGCGCATCGCGCGACAGGAGTACATGATTTCGAACAGGGCGGAGTCGTTGCTGGGCTTCGGCATGGCCGGGGAGTTATCAGACAGGCCCGGTCACGGCGAATCGTCTTCCCGTTACCTTGACAACCCGGCGACAACGGGCAACGAGTCGAGGCGCTTCCGGCACCGAAGCCGACCGCCATAATGCTGGAGAGACTTTTTTCGAGGCCCTCGTCGGGCACCGGTTCCCGGATCGTCCCGCTGATCTGCGTGCCGCTCTCCTTTTTCGCAGGCGTCGCGTACTGCCTGCGCTTCCGGCCAGACCTGCGCCCCTTCGCAATCGATAACCAGATCTACTTCTTCATGGCGGAGCGTGTGGCCTCCGGCGTCCCTCCGCACATCTCGATGGTCGATCACAAGAACGCGCTCAGCAGCCTGGTCTCCGGCCTCGCCATTGCCATCGGACGCTGGCTCGACCTCGACGACGCCACCTCGGTGCGGATCGTGAGTTGGGCCGCGACCGGCGCGACCGTAGCCGCGGTCTGGTTGCTGACCTGGCGGCTTCGCGGACGCCAGATCGACGCGCATGTCGCGGCTCTATCGATGTTCGTCTTCGTCGACTTCTTCGTTCAAGGCTCGCAAGGAGTTCGACCCAAGCTGTTCATGGCCATGTTCATGTCGGTCGGACTTGCCGCCCACGCTGCCGGTCATCTTTTTCGGTCAGGTCTTCTCAGCATTTCGGCATTCCTGTGCTGGCAGCCGGCGTTGCTCGTCCCGGCCTGTCTCGGTGCATCGACGCTGCTAGAGCCGCCACGCGTGCAGCGCGCTCTGCGCTTCGGTGGCGCGGCGCTCCTCGCGATCGTCGCTTACGAGCTGTACTTCGTTTTCCATGGCGCGATCGGCGAACAGCTGTACCAGACCTATGTCATGCCGACTCGGGAGGAGGCATGGCCGGTCCCCCCGCTCGCGAAATCGTTCGACTTTCTCTGGCGCCTCGGCCACCCGCGTCAGGACTGGTCGTTCGTTCTCCCGATCAACTTCATGGCTGCGCTGGCCGCGCTGGCGATTGCCTGCATCGTCCGTCCCGCGACGGTTCTGCGAAGGCTCGCGGCCTCCTCGGCGTGGAGCGGTGTGGTCGCTTCGGGGGCAGCGGCCTGGGCCTTCACGATGGTCAACCATCAGGCCTACCCCGACCTGTTCTTTCTCTATCCCTTCTTCGCGGTTGCCGCGGGGATCACGGTCGGTCTGATTGTTGAACTCCTCGGCCGAATCCGCCCGGCTGCGCTGGCGACGGCAGCGCGAACCGCAGCCGTGATCCTGCTTGCCGGAGCGGTCGCGCACATCGCGTGGTCACGCCGGACAATCTATCGAATCGGCGGAAACCTGAACCTCAAGGATCAGCGGGCGCTGGCCTCGGTCGTCAAAGGGTTCGAAACCGCGGGGGGGCGAGTGTGGGCGATCGGCTGTGTCCACCTGCTCGCGCTCGAACGCATGCCCAACTTCCTTCCCTACGGCCTGCTCATCGACCCCAACATCCGCGCGTACATGCTCTCGAAGGCGGGTGGCGGCCCGTTCATTCCACTGAACGCGGACGACGAGCTGCCGACAAAGATTCTCGTGGCGCGCGGCGGCGAACGGC
>CAXQPB010000079.1:0-29573 GCA_964225545.1 Candidatus Nitrosopumilus sp.
TTCGCTCTGCTGCATCCGGGCGGAGCGCTCGGTGCCAAGCTCATGCGTGTCAGTGACGTCATGCATTCCAGCCAGGAGCTGCCCAGCGTCGGAATGAAGACTCCGGCTCTCGACGCCCTCGGCGCGATGAGCAAGGGCGGCTTCGGCGTGTGCGCAGTTGTGGAGAAAAAAGGCCGCCTGGCCGGCGTGATTACCGACGGTGACGTCAGACGCGCTATACTGGGGCACGAAAGCTTCAACGAACTCAATGCCGAAGACATTATGACCGGCGCACCGAAGACGATCTCGGATCATGCTCTGGTGGTCGAGGCGCTGGCATTGATGGAGGAGCACTCGATCACATCGCTGTTCATTGTGGATGGCGGAAACGGCCGACCTGTCGGGTTGGTTCACTTGCACGACCTGCTCAAGGCGGGAACCGCCTGAGGAACGTGCCGGGATAGCGAAGGCGTGAATCGGAAGTCGCTGCGGATATTGCTGCTCGGTGCCATCCTCATAGGCGCTCCGCTCTTCTTCATCCGGAACACGGAACGTGTGCCGCTCGACGCCGTTCTCGATGTCTCCCGCCTGACGGGCGAGTCTCTGCCGGACCTGCTTCAGCGAATCCGAGATTTCAACCGTGTCGTCACGCGCGACGGCGTCAAACTGCTCGAGGTTTCTGCAAAAGAAGCCGCGTATTTTCGCGATGATACGGCAGTCCAGATCCTCGAGCCGAAGCTCGTATTCTTCGACGATGGAGAAGAGGTCGGTGCCATCGCGGGCGACCGCGGCCGCCTCGAGCTCGACGGCAACGACGTCGACAACGTCCGAATCACCGGCTCGGTCCGCCTCGTTCTCACCCAGTTCGAGATCCGCGCCGAAGACATTCGCTACGAGCGTCGGAGCAACCTGATTGTTGCCAGCGGCGCGGCGCTGGTGAAATCCGATGAGGTCGTGCTTCGTGGCGCAAATATGCGGTTCGACCTCGGCGCGCGGTCACTGAGCGTCGACCGTTCTGTCGAAATGACGCTGCGCCAGGCGCGCTCGGCAGGCCGCGGCGACAACAATTCGGGGTCTGCAAGATGAGCCGCCGGGGACCGGCAAAACGGCCCGCTGCAATCGCGACCTTGGTGACGTTTCTGGCGATCTCGGCACCGGTTCACAGTGCACGCGAGATCGAGATCACCAGGGACACCGGTGACGTGATCTCCGAGATCGCCCGCGCGAGTCGAAGTTTCCAGCTGGCCGCGATGCCGGCCGATGTCCATATCCAGGCCGATTCGATGGTATTCGATTACGGGGCAGGCGAGCTTCGCTACAAGGGGAATGTGCGCGTCTCCCAGGGCGAGGTCAGTGTCCGCGCACAATCTCTGGCCATTCTGTTCGAGCCCGGACGCTCCGGCACGATGCGCTCGGTTCGGGCCGAGGGCGGCGTCGAGGTGACGCGCGACGGCGAGACCGCGACCGGCGAAATAGCGACCTACGACCCCGAACAGCAGACGATCATTCTCAGCGGCAATGCACGGATCGGCAGCGGCTCGAACAGCATCGAGGGTGAGCAGGTCGTCGTGCAGCTGCGCGAGGAGCGAACCGTTATCGAGGGCGGGACCGACGAGAAGACGGGCCGGCCGGGCCGGGTTCGCGCCGTCATCGATCCCGACAGCTTGAGCGTTGAGGAGATCCTCGATTGAGCGCGCTGCAGCTCAAAGCCGAGGGCCTGGCCAAAGTTTTTGGAAAGCGACGTGTCGTCGACTCGATGACGCTATGCGTCAACGAAGGCGAGGTCGTCGGTCTGCTCGGCCCGAACGGTGCGGGCAAAACCACGACGTTTCATATGATTGTCGGCTTCGAACGTCCGACCGAGGGAACGATCTCGCTCGGCGACGAAGACCTTTCCGAACTTCCGATGCACGCTCGCGCGCGACGCGGAATCGTATATCTCCCGCAGGAACCCTCGATCTTCCGCCGATTAACCGTCGAGCAGAACGTGATGGCGATCCTGGAGACACTCGATATCTCGGCCAGCGAATGCGCGGAGCGACTCGAACAGCTCCTCGACGAGCTCGGAATTTCCCATCTCAGAACCACCCAGTCCTCGGCGCTCTCGGGCGGCGAGCGCAGGCGTCTCGAAATCGCCCGGGCCCTGGTGGTTTCTCCCCGTTTCATTCTCCTCGACGAGCCGTTCGCCGGTGTCGATCCCATCGCCGTTCTCGATATTCAGTCGATAATTTCACAACTTAAGGTGCGTGGAATTGGTATCTTGATAACGGATCACAACGTCCGCGAGACTCTGGGCATCTGCGACAGAGCTTACATCGTCAACGCGGGCCGAGTGCTGGAGGAGGGGGCACCCGAGGAAATCGCCGCGAGCAAGAAGGTTCGCGAGATCTACCTGGGAGAAAGATTCAGTCTTTGAGCCCGCGACCTTCTGGTATCCTGTTAGCTCTGTCCTGAAGGCGCATGGCACTCGAGCAACGACTTAATCTCAAGCAGACACTGCAACTGCGAATGACCCCGCAGCTGCGGCAGGCCATCAAAATCCTGCAGGTGTCGCGCGCGGAGCTGGAAACACTCGTCGGCGACGAGCTATGCCAGAATCCGACCCTCGAGGAAGCCGAACTCGGAGCCGACACCGGCAAGCAGGAGTCGCGCACCGGAGACGTCGAGACCGCCGAGTCCGAGAAAGTGGAAGCCTCGAAGAACGAGGCCGAAACAGACTCAGCCGATATCCGTGAATGCGACTGGGACTCCTACATGGAGCGATCGAGCGGGGATTTCCACGGCTCGACCGGCGCCGGTTCGGATCGCGACGACAACAAACAGGCCTTCCTCGAGAACAACGCCGATGCGGGTGACGATCTCGTAACCACCATGCTCGATCAGCTCGCGCTGATCATGGTCAACGAGGAGGAGCGCCGGGTCGCCACGATCATCATCCAGAACCTCGACCAGAGCGGGTACCTCGCCTGCAGTGTCGAGGAGCTCGCGACTCTGGCGCAGACAAGCGTCGAGATCGTCAATGACGCCCGCGAGATCATCCAGGAATTCGAGCCGCCCGGCGTCGCGTCGCTGGATCTCAAAGATTGCCTGCTCGTCCAGCTTCGCTTGATTGGATACGAGCCCGACGACTTTGTGGTGCAGATTGTAGAGTCACACCTCAAGGCTCTCGAGACCCGGCGCTACGATCGACTCGCGAAAACCCTTGGAACCTCGATCGAAGAGGTCGCCGAGTGTCACCGCATCATCCAGTCGCTCGATCCCAAACCCGGCCGGAACTTCGACGATGGCGAGACCCGGTACATTATTCCGGATGTCTACGTCCGCCGCATTGACGGCGAGTTCAAGGTCCTGCTGAACGAAGAAGGCCTGCCTCGGCTGCGCGTAAGTCCCTATTACGAGCACATGGCGAGCAAGACCGGCGACTCTGCCGAAGCGCAGGGCTATCTTCAGGAGAAGATGCGCTCCGCGCGCTGGATTATCCGGTCGATCATCCAGCGACAGCAGACGCTGCAGAAGGTCACCGAGAGTATCTTCCTGCGCTTCCAGCCCGGGTTCCTGTCCCACGGTGTGTCTCACCTGAAACCGATGGTGCTCAAGGACGTCGCCAACGACATCGGGATGCACGAGTCGACGGTGAGCCGTGCTACCGCCAACAAATACGTCCACACTCCGCAGGGCATCTTCGAGCTGAAGTATTTCTTCACGCCGGGAATCCGCGGGATGGACGGCATCGACGTCTCCTCGGAGAGCGTCAAGCAGAAGATCCAGCAGATCATCAGCGGGGAGGATCCCCGCAAGCCTTTCAGCGATCAATACATCGCCGAGTCGCTGTCAAAACAGAACATTGACATCGCACGGCGTACGGTGGCGAAATACCGCGAAGGGCTCGGAATTCTCCCGTCCTCGAAGCGAAAGAGGTACCTGACGGAGATCTGAGTACCGTGTAACCGAGGAGCAGATCGGCAGTGCAAGTTACCGTAACGTTCCGACACGTTGAACCCACAGACGCGCTGCGAGACTACGCCACGGAGAAAGTCGAACACGCCGCAGCAAAGTACCTCAAGAACGCCGTCGGCGCCCACGTCATCCTCTCAGTCCAGAAGCAGGAACACGTCGCAGAGATCAACCTGTACGCCAGTCGGTTCGACATCTCGGCCCACGAAAAGACCGGAGACCTGTACTCGGCGATCGACCTGACCATCGACAAGGTCGAAGCCCAGCTTCGCAAACACAAGGATCGGATCAACCACCACAAGGGCGGTGCCTCGGCTGCGGGAGAGCCCCGCGAGATTCCGGTGGATGTCATCGAGGCCGAAGACGGCGCTCTCACCGGTCCGCCGACCGTTGTGGAAACCTACAACATCCCGGCCAAGCCACTGACGGTAGAAGACGCGATCCTGCAGCTCGAACTGAGCCACGGTGAGTTTCTGGTCTTTGTGAACTCGGCGACCGAGTCGGTAAGCGTCGTGTACAAGCGCAGAGACGGGAACTACGGCCTGATCACCCCGAACGTCTGAATTCACAAGGTCGCCTGCCCATGCGAATCCACGAAATCCTGGATGCCAGACGCGTCGTACTGGACCTCGAGGGAGAGACGAAGGAAGAGATCCTTCGATCCCTCGTGGAGGCGGTAACATCTACACACGAAGGGCTGGATCCGGCCGAGCTACTCGATGCGCTGGTCAAGCGCGAGAACACCGGCTCGACAGCGATCGCGGATGGAATCGCGATCCCGCATGGAAAGCTGGACATCGGCGAGGAAGTCATCTGCGCTTTCGGACTCAGCAAGCGCGGGCTGGATTTCAAATCGGTTGACGGCAAACCGTCACAGCTCTTCTTCCTTCTCGTTTCGCCTGAGAATTTTCCGACCAGACACCTGCAGTGGCTCGCCCACATCGCGGTCCTCCTCAAGAACCCCGATCTGCGCAGCAGCCTGCTCGCAGCGTCCTCGCCTGATGATGTTCTGTCGATCATCGAGGCCGAAGAGGCGAACCGCGACGACGAATCCGCGCTCAGCGAGGAGTCGTACTAGAACGCGCCGTGGCCCGCATGACGCATCCTGACAGGACCGTCGACATGGTTGTGGTCACCGGGATGTCGGGCTCCGGCAAATCGACCGCGATCAACGCGCTCGAAGACGAGGGCTACTACTGCATCGACAACCTGCCCACCGCTCTCGTTCCGGTTTTTGTCGAGCTGTGTGCCGCGGGAACATCCGCAGAGATGTCGAGGGTCGGTCTCGGGCTCGACTTGCGTGACATCTCGTACGTCGAAAAGTGGCCCGGCGTCAGGCGTCAGATCGAGACGGCCGGTCACAACGTATTCATGATCTTCCTCGATGCCGACGACGACGTCCTTCTGCGACGATTCTCCGAGACACGTCGGGCTCATCCCCTGGGCGTCGGGAGATCGCTCCCGGAGGCGATCTCCGACGAGCGGGCTGCGCTCGCGCTGCTGCGTGATCGGACCTCGCTTTTCATCGATACGACCAACCTCAGTGTCCACGAGTTGAAACGAAAGATTCGGGAGGTACTGTCCGGCCAGACGAAGTCGAGCGGCCCGACGATCACCCTGAAAAGCTTCGGTCAGAAATACGGAATCACCACTGAAGCCGACATGGTCTTTGATGTCCGCTTTCTGCCCAACCCGTACTTCGTCGACGAGCTGCGTGGGCTCAGTGGCCGGGATCCGGCGGTCGCCGAGTACGTCCTCTCGCGCGAAGAGACAAAAGAATTCATCGATCGAACCGAAGGGCTTCTTCAGTACCTGCTGCCTCACTTTGAGCGGGAGGGACGCTCGTATCTGACAATAGCCATAGGATGTACCGGAGGTCGTCACCGATCCGTCGCGATCACGGAGACTCTCGCCGGCAAACTCATCGACGCCGGTTACTCGGTGATTGTTCGTCACCGGGACATCGAACGGGGACACTGATCATGATTCTGGATGCGCTGATGATTCTGACAGCTCGCATGGAGGGGCGCCGGTGAGCGATCAAGCAAGAGGCCGCTTCACGATTACGAACGAGCTCGGACTTCACTTCCGTGCGGCGGCAATCGTCGTGCGAACTCTCACCGATTATGAATCGAAAGTGACGATCTCGAACGGAAAAACCTCGGCCGATGCCCGAAGCCTGCTGGACCTGATGACCCTCGCGGCTACCCACGGAACGACTCTGGAGATCGTCGCGACCGGCACGGACGCCAAGCGCGCGGTGGAGGCGCTCGGAGCGCTGATCGCGAGGAACTTCGCGGAATAAAAACCCTCGCCCGCCGGCTCGAGAGGGCCTGACCGCCCTGTCCGCCCGTCCGGGTTGAATCTCCGTGGCCCCCTGAGTATCAACCGCGGTCTATGGCTGAACGTACAATGACCTTCACGTCCGAGTCCGTCTCAGAGGGGCACCCTGACAAAGTTGCCGATCAGGTTTCCGACGGAGTGCTCGATGCGCACCTTGCCGGTGACCCCAACAGCCGGGTCGCATGCGAGACGCTCGTGACCACGGACTACGTTCTCGTAGCTGGCGAGATTACGAGCCAGTGCGAAGTCGATTATCGCAAGGTCGCACAGGACGTGATCCGCGAAATCGGCTACGTGGGTACCGGTGGCTTCGACGCCGACAGCTGCGAGAAAGACGTACGGATCGACGCCCAGTCACCGGACATCTCGCAGGGCGTGACCGTTGGACAGGGCAAGCACGAAGAACAGGGCGCGGGCGACCAGGGCCTGATGTTCGGCTTCGCCTGCGATCAGACGCCGGAGCTGATGCCGTTGCCGATCGCGCTGTCTCACAGGATCGTCGAGAAACTTGCCGAGCTCCGCAAGGCAGGCGAGCTGTCCTACCTGCGCCCGGACTCGAAGTCTCAAGTCAGCATCGAGTACGTCGGAGGTCGGCCGAAACGCATCTCCACGATTGTCGTGTCGACCCAGCATGCCGAGGAGGCGACGGACGAACAGATCGCCACGGATGTCAGGAATCTCGTCGTCAACCCCGTCGTGCCACAGGATCTGATCGACGCGGACACCGTTTACCATGTAAACCCGACCGGCCGTTTCGTGGTCGGCGGGCCGCAAGGTGACTGCGGGCTGACCGGACGGAAGATCATCGTAGACACCTATGGCGGTTGGGGCCGGCATGGCGGCGGCGCGTTTTCCGGGAAAGACCCGTCGAAGGTCGATCGGTCGGCAGCGTACATGGCGCGTTATCTCGCCAAGAACGTGGTCGCCTCGGGAGCCGCCAGCGAATGCGAAGTCCAGCTCGCCTATGCGATCGGCGTCGCGCAGCCGGTATCGGTCTACGTCGACACGTTCGGTACCGGCCGTACCTCCGACGAGCAGCTGTCCGATCAGCTTCGTGACAAGGTCGACCTCCGACCGGCTGCGATCATTGACCGTTTTGACCTGAAGAGACCGATCTACCACGCAACAGCCAGCTACGGTCACTTCGGTCGCGAGGCGAAGAGCGGCCTGTTTCCATGGGAGCAGACCGACCTCGCCGCGCAGCTCGGCTGAACCGTCTGCGAGAGCGCCGCTCCCAACCGTTCGGGAGCGGCGCTTTCGCAGCAACTCCCGTCCTCGCGGCGTCGGCTCCCGATCCCGCTCAGCCTCCGGTTTTTACCCTGACGACGCGATGCGGCCGATCGCGTGGAGGCCCCCATCGCTTACTGATACAATGCGCCAATCTGGCGTCGCTACGCTTGTAGTGGGCGCCCGGCACGGCAACCGGTGCACACGTCAACGGCGAATCTCCATACGGCCTCTTCCATCGAGGCGTCCGCAGCAGCCCCCTTCGATGAGATCGGCTGTGTGCTCGCCGCCATGCCGTCCCTCGGACCCGCAGGCAGGGCGTGGACCCACCTCGGGTTCAAACTCACGAAGCCCTTCAAGTGGATGGGGTGCCTGGCCTCGGACCTTGCCCTGAGCGGGCTGCGAATCCGATTCGTTGCGCCCGACCCCGGAGCAGGGACGACCGGGCTTCTTGCCGCAAAAATCGAGGATCGACTCATTCGTGGCGCAGGACTGCTCGGCTGGATCTGGATGACCGGTGAAGACCCGATTGAGCTGCCGGATGTCGTGCCTGCAGACCCGGGAGAGAGATGCAGCGCATACGTGCTTGCGCCGGAGCTGAGCCCGGGGGTGGTCACGCTGTACGATCACGACCTGCGCGCGCCTCGACGCCGTGAGATGAAGTCTCATCCGAACGGCGTCGGGCGTCTCGATCGCGTCGTCGTAAGCACGGACAATGCCGACCGCACCGCACGGACCTATCAGAGCAACTTCTCTCTGAAGTCCGGCGGCCGGGTGAATTCGGGGCGGATTCATCTTTTCACCGAGGCCGGGGACACCCAGATCGAGTTCGTCGGGCCGATCGACGCAGCCGAGAGTGAGGGCTTCGTCAATCCCTGGGGCCTCGCATTCCGCAGCAAGGATCTCGACAAGACGATCAGGACTCTCGCCCGCAGCCATGTCGAGCTGCCGGAGCCGGTCGCGGACGCCAAGGGCGGACGTATCACCGCACTGTCGATGCAGCTCGGAGGTATCGGCATCGCCTTCATCGGCGACTGATCCGGCCCGACCGGACGGTCCCGCGCTCAGAGCAGCCGCTCGAGCTGACATTCACCTCGATCCGGAAGAGAGTGTGGTGGTCGCACCTGGAGTCGAACCAGGGACCTCCTGCATGTGAGGCAGGCGCTCTAACCAGCTGAGCTATGCGACCTGATCAGGAAGCTCTGACTAGCCCCGAACGGCAGGCAAGTCTACCCGCTATCAGCCCGTGAAATCGATTTGAAGTCTGGTTTCCGGCGCTCCCGGGCTCTGTTGCGGGTCTTTGATCTCGACCGTCTGAGTCTGTTTTCCAAGAACCGGATGGACCGCTTCGATCTGATAGGTCCCGGGCGGGATGCCGTCGATCTTGAATCGACCATCGGAATCGGTCACGGCGAAGAACGGGTGATCGAGAACCGCGACGTGCGCCTGCATCCATGGATGAACGTCGCACTTGAATCGCACGAACACCTCCGGGCTTTTGAACTTGCGTACCGTCTTCATGCCGGCGCGAGGCATCCCGAGGTTGAACCCCGATGAGTTCGACGGGAGCGCGTGGACGTTGTGCAGTGTGCTGTCGGCGTTACCGATCTCCACCCCTTGCCCGGCGCGCACCGCGACGACCCGCGGGGTGTAGAGGCAATTGACCTGGTCGAGTGCGACGGTTTGGTCCGGAAGCGGATACTCGAACTCGGGGACCTTGGCGCTGATGTAGACGACCGTTCCCGCCAGCCCTCCCGAGTCAGCGACATCGAATCGAGCGACTTTCGCGCCGCCGGAGTTCGCGCGGTCGCAGTAAGGGTCCGCGCTCATACGGACGCTGCGCGGTTCCGGCCTTTCGCCGCTGAAAGAAACCAATCCGGCGAGAACGCCATCATGCGCTGCCGGGTCGTAGACGGGCCTTGCCTCGACGGCATCCCGGGAACCGTTCCCGGTCTTCCCGGCTTTCCCCGAAGCGTTTTCCGAGTCGCCGGAGCCTGCGCAACCGCCTGCAGCCACAAGCATGAACGCCAGCGCGATTGCCCGCTTCATCAGTTCACCTGCCTGGTCGCGAGGTAACGGCCCGCCTCGAAACCGGTGAAGTGCAGCTCCAGCCCGGGATGTTCGATCGGCGAAGCCTCTTCGTCCAGCTCGAGATTCCGCTCCGCGACGTATGTCTGGTCCGCACCTCCGTGAACCAGGACATGATACCAGGGGCGGTCTTTGGGCGGCCGTGAGCGAGCCACCTGGAGGTACCATTCCTCACTCAGGCCGAATTGCGGGTCGACGTCGATCACGACCCCTCGGTAGCCGAAGAGTCTGTGACGAATGATCTGTCCGACATCAAAGGCAGCTCGCTCGCTCATTGCTTCACAGCCCGCTCAGACAGAGAGGAGCTCTCCGAGCTCCGAGGGGTCGCGGCGGATACCGAGATAAAACGGGCCGAATTCGGCGAACAGTGCGCTCGCCGGATCGAAGCGCATTTCGTAGATCAGCTTCTTGAAGATCAGCATGTCGTCGGAGTGGAGGCTCACGCCCCACTCCCAGTCATCGAGCCCGACTGACCCGGCGATGACCTGGGTGACGGTCTCGTGGTACTTGTGACCGATCGACCCGTGCTTGCGCATCATCGCGCGACGCTCGTCGAGAGACAGCGTGTACCAGTTGACCTGCTCGCCACGCTTCTTGTCCATCGGGTAGAAACAGATGTAGCGATGGGGTGGCACATCGCGGTACAGGCGCGTGTTCATATGCTCGCGCTGTCGCTCCATCTCGACCGCAAATGCTTCGTCGAACTCCTTCGTACCGCGCTCGAGTCCGGACCGGATCACGCGGCCGGTGGCAATCGCCGTGATCTCGTAAAGGCTGACCTCGATCACCGAAAAGTAGGAATACGAAGGAACGAGAAAGTCGTTGAGCTCGAGCTTGCGCAGCGCGAACTCGGCCTCCGACAGCGCGTCCGGTGTCTCGCGGTAGTGCACGAACATCAAGTCGCCCTTCTGGCTGAGCACGCTGTAAACGGCGCTGTCGCCCCGAGACGCGCCCTGCATCCCTTCGAGCCAGGATCGCGCAGCCTCGATGATGGCGTGCCGATGCTCCGGCGTTTCAGCACGCCAGCGCTCCCAGTCGAGCGCGTACACGTCGTGCAGGATGTAGAAACCCTCGATGGTCTGCGGAACAGGATCGACCGCGTCGCCGCTGTCGGCCGGTCGAGACGGCGATTTGGATGGGGATTCGGACACGTTCAGCCTCCCGGTTGTAGCGTATTTCAACCCGATCGCCGTCCGGAGTCCAGACGGCGTTCGACCGTGCGATCGGTCGGACTTGCGTGAGCGTGAGCGGGTGCGATGCTCACGCAGATGAGGCAGGCCTACTGATGACCGAGCATGCGCGAGCCGGGCAGCACCGGCGCGGCGGGGATCTCGAGATGAATGCGACGGACCCGGGCGCGATTCCACCGCGGAAAGCGTTTCGAATCGCCCGCATCGAGAACGCGTGGTACTTCGCCTGCACCTCGGAGTCGCTCGGGAAGAACCCGAAGGCGCTGACGGTTCTTGACCGCCCGTTGGTGCTTTACCGGGATGGGAACGGCCGCGCCGCAGCGCTGCTCGACCGTTGCGCGCACCGCAACGTTCCACTGTCGGGCGGACGGGTGGCGGAGGGTCGCCTCGAGTGTCCCTACCACGGGTGGCAATTCGACTCCTCCGGTATCTGCCGCAAGGTCCCTGCGCTGTGCGGGCCGCACGAAGCCGCCGCGCGTCGTGTCTCGTCGTTCGCAGTGCGTGAGCAGCACGGCCTCGTCTGGGTCTGGGCGCAGCCGGATCAAACCCCGGACCACGAACCCTGGGTTCCTCCTCATGCCGAATCAGCGGACTTCAGGAACTTCCATCTCGATTACCGCGTAGAAGCGACCCTGCACGCGACATTGGAGAACATGCTCGACGTTCCCCACACCGCGTTCCTGCATCGCGGTCTTTTCCGCGGTGGCACCCAGCGCCGGCTTCGCGCGATCGTGCGGCGGTCAGCGGATTGTGTACAGGTGCAGTACGTCGGTGAGCCGCTGCCGACCGGACTCGCGGCCCGTATTCTCGGGCTCGGCGGGAAGACCGAAGGAGGCAACGTAGAAGACGGGACGGTCGAACACCACGACCGCTTCATCCTGCCCTCGATCTCCCAGGTGGAGTACGGGTTCGGGGACTCGCGGCTGATTGCGACGTCGCTGCTGACACCGGAGTCCGACTTCGTCACACGGTTTCACACGATCATCAGCTACCGGATGCCGCTCCCGTGGTTCGTCATGCGATTCGCGTTCAAGCCGGTCGCCGAGCGAATCCTGAAGCAGGATTCACGGATTCTGGCGTTGCAGACGAGTAACGTGCGCCGCTTCGACGAGGAGTCTTACGTCTCGACCGCGGTCGACCTGCTCGGGCCTGAAATCTGGCGGATGCTCGAACGGCGTGCCGCCGGGGAAGATACCGGCCCCGACCTCGAACGCGAACTGGAATTGCTGGCCTGAGTTCGCGGCCGGCCCGCGCAATCGGTATCGGCTGTCAGGCGGCAGAGTCGGATGCTTCGAGTGATTGCGACGATTGCTTCTGGGAGATCTCGATCGCTTCTGCGATCTTTCCTTCGGGCAACGCGTCTCCGAGCGTGAAAAAGAACGTCGTCCCGACCCCCTTCTCCGACTCACACCAGATCCGCCCGCCATGCCGCTCGATGATCTTGCGTACGTGGGGAAGGCCGATCCCGTCTCCCGGGGCGGCCTGCGTGTGGAAGCGCTGGAACGGCAGGAATGCTTTCGCGACCTGGTCTTCAGCCATGCCTTTGCCCGTGTCGCGAACATAGTAGACCGGCTCTTCGCCCGACTCGCATCCGACGGTAATGCTGCGCTCGCCCTCTTCGCTCATGTACTTGATCGCGTTATCGACGAGGTTGCCGAACACGGCTTCAAGCTGCACGCGATCGCCCGAGACCGCAGGCAGCTCGCCGACAACGACTTCGATCTCCTGCTTGCTGATCTGGTAGCCGAGAGAACGGATCACGCCGGGGACCAGACTCTCGAGCTCGATCTTCTCGAACGAGTAGGCACCGCGCGCAGAGCGCGAGTATTCAAGCAGCCGCTGAACCATCCGGTTGAGCTTCTCGACACTGCGAATACCGTCACGCAGCGGCTCGGCGACGCTGTCGGCGTACGGTCCGATCGCGGCGAACCCCTCCTCGAGCAGTCTCCCGCGGAGATCCTTGACCTCATCGAGCGAGACATGGAGGAAACCGTACAGAGCGGTCATCGGCGATCGCAGATCGTGGGCAACGACGTGAACCATCTCTTCCATGTCGCGCGCCTGCTCGTTGAGCAGATCGTTCTCGACCTGCAGGCGTGTGCGCTCGCGCTCGCGCGTAAGCGTGATGCCGTTCTCGATCGCGACGCTGATGATCTTCGCAGCCGACGAAAGCATCTTCAGGTCTTCGGAGCTGCACGCTTCGACGCTCTGCGCAGACGCGAGCAGGAATCCGAAATGAAAGTTTTCGGTTGCCAGTCGAACGATCGCGACGGGTCGATCCGTATCGAGGATTCTCGTGCAGGCGCTGCGAAGGCCTTCGACAGACTCGTCATCCGTTACGAGCCGCACTTCATCGCCGACCGAGTAAAGCGGCGCGAGGACGATCGGCTCTGCTGCGCCCACTCCGTCTTCACGGACAAGAGAATAGACTTCCTCATTTGGCAGACGAACCAGTCCGCAGCCCGCCTCGAGTCGTGTGGCACGACACAGGATCCGGAGCACGGTCGAGATGACGGTTTGCGGTGTATCCGTGAGCTGGCTGCACGCGGCCATGCGCCGCAGTGCGTTGGTGTTCTTCCAGGCGCGCGCGGTCGCATCGGCCATATCGCCGATCGTGTTCTGATGGCTGAGTTCTCGGGAAAGTGTCGTCGCGGCAAAGCGAGCCCAGCGTGCGGCATCCAGCCCGATCACACAGACCAGTCCGCAGGCGTTGCCGTTCACCTCGACGGGGTGCCTCTCCGGTCGATCGCTGTCGTCGCGCGTACCGACGAGGACGTTTCCGCGATCGTCCTCTACCCAGCAGGCCAGACCGCCACCCGCGAGGGTCGCCATCTCCTGGCAGATCGACTCAAGTCCCGTCCATCTCAACTTCATGGCGCCCTCATCTCGCGCTCACGCCGCCTCGGGGCGAGCGCAGCTGTGTCCGGTAGCCCCGCCATGGGCCTGTTCGAGAGTACCATTCCGTTCGTTTCGGGTTTGTCTTTTCAGCGGCGGGGTCGCACCCAAGTGCCGTCGCAAAGGACAAGGCGTTCGAGCATACGCCCGCTCTCCACCTTTCGTGCCCAGTGGCCCTCGTAGCCCTCGTCGTCGTATAGCAACGTCAGCTCGCCATTGCGGACGGCGATTCGCGGCTGAACCGTCACCACCTCGAGCTGCTCAGCGGCAGTCATCGCGGAGTCGACGGTCGGGTGGAGATCGAGCCAGTCCAGCGAACAGATCGTCGGCGGGACCATCTGAATCTCACCGCTTGCGAAGGCCTCGAGCGCAGCGCGGGGCTTCAGCCAGACCTCCGCCGTAAGTTCGCCATGAATCTGCTCAGCGCGTTGTTCTTCGGGGATTCTGGCAATGAAAAAGCGCGTATCGAAGCGCTTCGGCGAGGGCTCCGGAGTCACCCAGTGCCCGAGATACGAAAGCGCCTCGCAGTCGAGCGCGAGCCCCTCGTTCTTCAGAAGCGCGGCAAAATCACCCTCGCCTTCGAGAAGTTCCTTCCGATAGCCGACGAGTCGATTGTGACTCTCGTCCTGTCCGTGCGGGTCGATGACAGGACCCCCCGGCGTGCGGGCCAGAAGGATTCCGGCTTCTTCAAACAACTCGCGAAGAGCTGCGACATAGAAACCACGCGCCCGGCTTTCATCACCCGCGCCGAGGCGTTGCGAGGCCTGCCGGGACTCGAAGCCGCTCAGCCGCGCGTCGAGCTCCGCGTCGGAGTCCGCCTTGTCTACGGCGCCTCCCGGGAAAACGTGAGCACCGCCGAGGAAGCCCAGACGGGAGTTGCGCTCGAGCATATAGACCTCGACCCCATCGGGCCCGTCCCTGACGAGCATCACTGTTGCAGCATCTCTGAGCGGCGCAGCCATCTCGGGCGCGCACCCTAGCATCGGCTTCGCGTCCGACGAAGCGCCGGCACGGTCATGGTGGCGAGCGCGCATGCGGTCTCCGCTTGCGTCGCAGCCGCCCGTCTCGTCATTTACGCGCATGGATTATCCCGGTTACGAGACGCTCAGCATTGAAACCGATGGCGGCGTGGTCCACTGCACGCTGAACCGGCCCGATTCGCTCAACGCGATGAATCCGGTGCTGGTCGACGAGTTTCGAGATTTTCTCGACCGCACCGCGGCCGAACCTTCCGCGCGAGTGGTCGTTCTCAAGGGCGCAGGACGAAGTTTTTGTGCCGGCCTCGACCTCAAGGAGTCGACAGGCGTGGAGGGGGGAGTTCCCGCCGGCCTGCGGGTGCAGCGTCGGATCGCCGAGATCGCGATCAAGATGCGCCGCGCGCCACAGGTCTTCGTGACCTGCATCCACGGCGCCGCCTGCGGCGGTGGATTCATGATGGCGCTCGCTTCCGACATCCGGCTGGCGGGAAAATCCGCGCGAATGAACGCCGCCTTCATCAAACTCGGACTCTCCGGCTGCGATGTCGGCGTCAGCTATCTGCTGCCCAGACTGGTCGGCGCTTCGGTAGCTGCCGAGCTGATCCTCACCGGGCGTTTCATCGACGCCGAGCGGGCACGCGAGCTCGGGCTGGTCTCGACGGTCGTCGAGGATGCCGACCTTGATTCAACCGCCGCGGAAATCGTCGCCGACCTCATGAGAACGTCGCCGCTGGGGTTGCGGCTTTCCAAGGAATGCCTGAATAACAGCCTCGACGCGGGATGCATCGAGGCTGCCGTCGCGATGGAGGATCGCAACCAGATCCTGTGCACCCAGACCGATGACTTTCGCGAGGGGATCCGGGCATTCCTCGAAAAACGCGATCCCGCGTTCAAGGACGCCTGAACTTCTCCGGCCCGCTTTCTTTGACCAGGCCGCCCGGGTCGTGGCAGAATCGCGGTCGGACTGAAGCCCGCTAGCTCAATTGGCAGAGCGCGTGACTCTGGATCACGAGGTTCCAGGTTCGATCCCTGGGCGGGCTGCCATCCCTCCTTCCGGCGAGCGCGAGGTCTCGCGCTCGGTCCGCATCCTGGCCGGCCCACGCTCTTTTTCCTGATTCCGATTTCACCGACCCTCACCACCGTGCGCGCCCCGGCAGGAAGGGTATAATGCGATCTTCATGAAGATCCTCGTCACGGGTGGAACCGGCTTCGTAGGCCGAAGGGTCGTCGAGTGCTCGGTCGCCGCAAACCACGAAGTCATCTCGCTGAGCCGCGGGACGCGCTCACGCGGGCACGTCTACCCGGTTCGCAACGTGAACATGGACCTCCTGCGACCCGAGGGTCTGCTCGAAACGCTGCACGGCGTCGATGCAGTCGTTCACGCGGCCGGGCTCCTTCGCGAGGAGAGCGAGCAGTCGTTCGAGCGAGCCCACGTTGGAGCCACGGCAAACCTGATCGAGCACTGCCGAAGAGCCGGCGTCGGCAAAATCGTCTTTCTGAGCGCTCTCGGAGTGCGAGCCGGTACTCCCAACCTCTACCTGCGATCGAAGTGGGAGTCGGAGGGGCTCGTCAGCGAGTCAGGCCTGGCCTACACGATTTTCCGGCCCTCACTGATCTTCGGTACGGGCGACCGGCTGATCAGCGGCCTTCTCTCGTGGGTCAGAGTCGCCCCGTTCATTCCGATGGTCGAGGACGGCGACACCCGGCTTCAGCCGGTCTGGGTCGGCGACGTGGCCTCCGCGCTGGTCAAGTCGGCGAGCGACCGCTCGACGGACGGACGCGTCTACGAGCTAGGCGGGCCTGCGGAGATGACCTTCGCGGACCTGATTGAACTGCTCAAGAAATCTTCCGGCCGCAACGCCTACAACCTGAAGCTGCCGGAGTTTCTCGCCACACCTTTTGTGAAGCTCGGCGAGCTCCTCATGCAGGATCCGCCGCTCACACTTCAACACCTCGGAGCGCTTTCACTCGGCGGAACATGCGACCCGGACCCGGCCGCAGTTACGTTCGGACTCAGGATGCGGTCGCTGAACGACGTGCTGCCGGAGTACGCTCGTTCACGCGGCTGACGTCGAAGATAAACCCGCGAGCGATCGGTGGGTGTCAGCGCCGCCGCGGCGGCCCTGACGTATTCTTCTCACGCCAGGTGATGCGGCCGCGGGTCAGATCGTAGGGAGAAAGTTCAACCTTCACCGTGTCGCCGGGGAGAATCCGGATGTAGTACTTTCGCATCTTGCCGGAGATGTGAGCGAGAACCGTGTGTCCGTTTTCGAGCTTCACGCGGAAGAACGCGTTCGGCAGGTTCTCCAGAACCACACCGTCCATTTCGATGCCTTCTTTTGCCATCCAGTTCCATTTCGCCGCAGTTCGAGATTGGGATCGCCCCCGAAAGAGCCGTTCCCGTGCAGCGCGTTGGGGGACAGTAACAAAGCGACTTCCGAGCCACAAGTCCCGCCGGGGGCCTGCTGAAGCGGCTCTGAAGGCAATTCCGCGCCTTGACCGGTCCCTGGATTTCCTTCCGATTCGGGCCACTTTGCGGCGTCACGAACCTGTACCGGGTTCCAATCGTGTACATCCGAGGGGCCACAAGTCCCTGTTTTCCCTGAAATTACGATTGGGCATGCCGGTTGCATACCGATTGCCATGGACACGACCGAGACCGCCGGCCGCCGTATGACTCTTCTCGACCTCCTCTTCGAGTTGCAGGCTCAGGGACCGCACTCCGAGCAAGCGCTCATCGCCAGAGTGCTCGAGCTCGTTCAGTCGGGCCGTGTCGTGCTCTGCGGCAACTACGCCGGTTCGCGAATGACCCACAGCTGAAGCGCGCTCGCCTCAGTCCGACACAGCCCCTACCTTTCCGCTCGCAGATGAGTGAATGCGAGTACATCCAAGTAGCAGTCGAAGGTCCGACGGCCTTCGTAACGATCGATCGTCCCGAGAGTCGCGGCGCAATGTCCCGAGCAATGTGGCTCGCCCTGCCGCGGGCCCTGACAACGGCCGCGTCCAACGACGGCGTGCGAGCGCTCGTGTTACGCGGGACTGAGGGCAACTTTGTCTCCGGAGCCGACATTACCGAGTTCGAGCAGCTGCGGGCCGACCCGGAGTTGGCGCGTGACTACGATCGCGGAGCCGAGGACACCCTGCGGGTACTCGCCGACCTTCCGGTGCCGTCGATCGCCGAAATCGGAGGGCCGTGCATTGGCGGCGGTTGCCTGATCGCGAGCGGATGTGACCTGCGCATCGCATCACGCCGGGCGCGCTTCGGTATTCCGGCCGGCCGGCTGGGCCTCGCCTACCCCTACCCTGCACTGGAGCGACTGGTGGCAATACTCGGTGAAGCGACAGCGCTCGATCTTGCGCTGACGGCACGGGTCATCGACGCCGACCAGGCAGCCGCGCTCGGACTGATTCATCAGGCCACCGATGAAGATGCCCTCGCCGATGCGGTCGGCGAGACGGTGTCGCGGATCGCCGACTCCGCACCGCTGGCGCTTCGCTACCTGCGACTCGCGATCCGACGCAGCCAGAGCAGCCGAATCGACGCCGAACGGATCGCAGCCCTGGCCTCCGATTGTTACGCCAGCGAAGACTATCGGGAGGGCGTCACCGCGTTTCTCGAGAAACGCGCGCCGCGTTTTCGCGGCGTCTGAAAGTTTCCATCGGTCCATGCCAGACCGTGCGCCGGTTGAGCGTAATGCCGAGAGCCGTAGCAACAATCGCGACCGCTGCGGTCACCGCCGGCAGGAGAACTGATGGATCCGGCACAGAGTCACGGAGAGCGATCACCGCGATCTCCGCTGCGTTTCCGATCACGATGAATACGAGCGCGAACCGCTCGAGATTTCCCCGCGATGTACGAAGTGCGGCGACGCCTGCCAGTGCGATGGAAGCCGGTACGGCAACAAACGCCGAGTGCGGGGCCGCGAAGAATCCCGCGAAGGCGCTGACCACGAGACCGCAACAGGGAATCTGCCAGACCGCCCCGCCCGCAGGCCATGAGTCGGTCATCTTCAGGACACGACGCTCGCTGGTGTGCCACATCAGCCAGCCGACGACAGCGAGTGCGAGATTGCAGCCGGCGTGCCACCACGGGCTGCCCTCGAAGATCCCCCAGGAGCCGGAGATCGAAGCGCCGAGGAGCGCCACCCAGCACCATGCCGTGAAATGGTAACCGGCCGCCGACGGCCGGCGATCAGTTGACGTTGCCCTCTCCGAGGTAGGCCATGAAGCCCTTCAGTCGGGTGATCATTCCACGAGTCTCCGGATACGGCGGAACCGCGTTGTCGTAACGAGCGACGGCTCCCGGTCCGGCATTCCATGCGGAGACAACCAGCTCGGTGCTGCCGTCATACCAGCCGTGGTACGTGGCGCTGAGGTAGCAGGCGATCAGGATGTTGAGCGCGGGATCGTGGAGGTCTTCCGGTTTGAATGACTTGAAGACGTGCTCATCGATGTAGAGGAAATCGTAAGAAAGCGCCGCGAGTTTCCTCATCACCATCCGGGCAGTACCCGGGATGATCTGCGTCAGTCCGCGCGCTCCCTTCCCGGACCGCGCATGTGCGTGCGCGGACGACTCGGTCAGAATCAGCGCCCGAATGTAGTCGGCGGACACACGGGCATCTTCCGGGCCGTAGGCCAGCGACGTGAAGTAACGGATGTACGGCTCGAGGTGAGCGAGCCTGCGAAGCTGGTCTCCGCTCGGCCGCTGCGCCCATGCGGATTCAGACGACGCATGGGCCTCGGCGGGCGTCAGCAGACCCCGCACCGAGCCTGCCTCAAATCCGGCTTCGAACCGGAACAGCGCGGCCATGGTCAGCGCCATGCCCAGCGCGATCGCACGAATCTTCATTAAAACGGACACTCCCATCGGATCGTTCGTCTCGACCCGGGGGCCTCTGCCCTCGTACGTAGTCCGTGGGTCTCCGGTCAGTCCAGACCGGAAATGGTCAACGTCGCGAATCGCGCTCTTGACGCGGTTTGAGAGTTCATGCCGCCGCTGGACGGTTCAGATTGCGCGCCAAGGGCTCGCACCCGACCGACGCTCAAAAATGCCGTGTCAGGCGCTCTGGCCCCGGCCCGGTGCGGGCTCGAAACCGATCACGCGCACGCGAAGCTTTCCGGCATGCTCGAACTCTTCGACAAGTTGACGGCCCCCGCACTTCGGGCACGACAGGTACCGCCTCTCTCCGTCCGCATCCGCCAGCTCCAGCACCCGCCCAAGCAGGTACCCCTGATCCGTATCCTCGAAGGGCAGAAGGCCCCCGCAGGCTGCGTCCCGGCAGCGCAGAACATTCACCTTCAGTGCCGGCTTCCTGGCCGGCGTCGCGGCCTGTTCAGCCACGGCGGATGCTCGCTCCCGGGTCGATCATGGCGCAGGTGATAGCCCGCCGCAGCGTGTCAAGCAAACGGACGGAGCGGCCATGGCGCAAGCCCGCGAGAACGCACGGGTTCACTCGGTGCGGCGGTGGCACGTCCAGCCGCTCGCGGTTAGAATCGCCGCGCCATGAGCAACGAATCTCTGGAAGTGCTCGAGCGCGCCATCGACTCCGAAGACGGATTCGTCGAGCTGCGATATCACGACAAGGTCAGCCGATCGGTCGGTGTCGAGAAGGGGCGGGTCGAGAGAACCCAGTACCGTCGCCGAAGCGGTGTCGGTGTCCGTGTCCTCGACGCGGGCGGTTGGGGCTTCGCGTCCACAAGCGACCTCGAGGTGACGGCGGTCAAACGCGCCATCGATGCGGCGCGAGCAGCGGCACGCGCGGGAGCCGGTTCGCGCCGCGAGAAAACCGCCGAGCTCGCGAAGGTCGAGCTTGCACGCGGCGAGTTCGAGATCGACGGGTTCGACGAAATCATGGACCGGCCGCTCGAGGAGAAGATCGACGTCGCGAGCCGCCTCGAGCAGATGACCCGGGGCAGCTCGTCTTCGGTGCAGACCGCCTCATGCGGCTACAACGAGATCATCGAGCAGAAGTCGATCGTGACGACCGACGGCGCAGCGGCATCGTTCCGACTGGCCCGACCCGAGCTTCGAATCCAGGCCGTGGCGGAACGCGACGGGCGGCTTTCGACCGGCAGCGAATCGATCGGCGCGACCGGAGGCTGGGACTGCCTTTTCCGCGGCGGCTCCGGAGATGTCTTTGCGGAGAAGGCGGCACGAACCGCGACAGATCTGCTTTCCGCCCCGCTGCCCGAGGGTGGCCGCGCCACGGTGATTCTCGCGCCGTCAATCGTCGGCCTGCTGGTCCACGAAGCGATCGGGCATACCGTCGAGGCGGACTTCGTCCAGGCCGGCTCGGTAGCGGCGGGAAAGATCGGGACACAGGTCGCCAGTGAGCTGGTGACATTGTGCGACAGCGGGCGCTCGGAGTTCCACGACGGCGCCGGCGGATCGATCCCCGTCGACGACGAGGGAGTCATCGCCGGCAACACGACGATCATCGAAAACGGCAGGCTGGTCTCTTATCTCCACAACCGCGAGAGCGCCGCACGCTTCGGTGTCATGCCGACGGGCAACGCGCGCGCCTGGGAGTATTCGGATCAACCGCTGATCCGGATGCGCAATACATACCTGGTTCCGGGAACGACGACCCTCGAGGAGATGATCGCTACAACCGATGATGGATACCTGCTCGACGGACCGCGTAACGGCCAGGCCGATGCGACCGGCGAGTTCATGTTCGGCGTCCAGGAAGCGCGGCGAATCCGCAACGGAAAACTCGCGGAGCTGGTCCGCGGTGTGACCATCACCGGGATCGCGTTCGAGGTGATGCAGACCGTCGACGCCGTATCCGATTCCTTCCACTGGGATCTCGGCTCGGGGTACTGCGGAAAGGGGCAGCCGGCCAAGGTCGACGCAGGCGGCCCCTACATCCGATGCCGGGCGCTGCTCGGCGGAGAACAGTAGTGGACGGCGGCAGACTCCTCGATCTCTGCAACGATGTTCTCACCCGCGCCCGACGCGCCGGAGCGGACGAGGCGGAGGCGGTCGCGGGCTGGCGTCGCGGCGTGGATACCCGGATCGAGAACGGGGACATACACACCGTAGAGACCAGCGAGGAGACCGTCATCGGCCTGCGCGTGATGATTTCCGGATCTGTCGGGTTCACCACAGCGAACGGTCTCGAAAGTTCCACGCTCGACGCCTGCGTCGAGGAGGCGGTCGGGCAGGCGCGCATCACTCCGCCGGACGCCAATACAGGGCTGCCGCCCGCCTGCGAAACAACCGCCATCGAAAGGCTCCACGACCCGCGGATCGCGGCGATCGATGTCACCTCGACGACAGCGATGGCCACTCGGATGATCGAGCGAATTCGGGAGAGGGATGCGCGCGTGCGAATCGACTCCGGCGGCGTCAGCGCGGGCGAGAGCACGGTCGCGCTCGCGACCACGACCGGCAATTCGCATCACGAAGCGGGTACCTCGTGCGGTGGTCACCTGTTCGGCATGGCGGTCGACGGAGACGAGGTGGCAAGTTTCGACTACGACGGCGAGTCGACTCGCGATTTCGATCGAATCGATGCCGCGCTCGAGGAGATGACCGATCGCTTCGCGAACAAATGTCTGTCCGGTCTGGGCAGCGGCTCAGGGCAGAGCTTCAACGGGAGTGTCGTTCTCTCACCGGAAGCCGTCGCGGAGTTCCTCCTGCCGAACCTGATCGGAGCGATCTGCTCGGACGCGGTCCGCAAAGGACGCAGCCCGCTCGCCGGCAGGGTCGGTGAGTCCATCGCCGTGCCCGGCTTCACCCTCATCGACGACGGCACGATCCCCGGCGGTATCGCCTCGTCGGCTTTCGATCGCGAGGGCGTGCCGACACGGCGCATGACCCTGATCGATTCCGGGGTCCTCACGACGTACCTGTACAACCACTACGAGGCCCAGTTCGCGGGCGACGGGCAGTTCTCGACCGGCCACGCGTCCGGATCCGCCTCGAGCCTCCCCGGGATCGGGCCGAACGCTCTCGAGGTGGCAGCGGGCACGACGCCGGCAGCGGAGCTGGCCGCAGGCAGCGATCCGGTTGTCTGGGTCGGCCGCTTCTCGGGCAGCACGAACGGCGTCACCGGCGACTTCTCGGGCGTAGTGAAGAACGGATTTCTGATCGGCAACGGGGAACGCAGACCGATCCGGGAGACGATGATCGCGGGCAACCTGTTCGAGGCGTTGCGGAACATCGAGGCGATTTCGGCCGAACGGAGACTGCTCGGCGGCTCAGCGCTCCTGCCCTCGATGCGGATCGGCGGGATCTCGGTTACGGCCGGCTGAGACGCCGTCCAGGATCGCGTCCGTCGGCGTCGAGCTCGCGCTTCAGTCGATATAGCCGAAGGCGTTCAGCCGAACGCGTGCCTCGGCAGGCAGACCCGGGGCTTCGCCGCGTTCCCGAGCGAGCTGACGACAGAGCGCCGGGTAGGTCTCGACCAGTTCGGACAGCTCGGACACCCAGGCCGGCGGCGCTCCTGCGGCGGCGCCATCGGGCGACGCCGACGCGTCGCGATCGAGATCATTCGCGGCTTCATCGCTGCGCAGAACCAGAAGGTCGGTGCTCTCGGACGGATCGGCCTCGATGTCATACGCCTCCCGCACGGGACCGCCATCGGCCCCGGGCGTCAGGATGACCTTGCGCCCACCGTCGATCACGGCGAACGCGGGCGGCGACCAGCTCTCCGTCTCGCCGGCCGCAAGCTCACGGCGCGTGCCGTGGGCCTCACTGTACCGCGGCGGGAGTGAAAACGGCGTCGCCGTCAGCAGCGATTCGGAGACCGAGCCACCCTGCATCTCATCAGGCACCCGGACTTCGCTAACGGCGAGGATGGTCGGCGCAACGTCGATCAGCCCGATGGTCTGCGCGATCCGCTGGCGTGGTGCAATACCGGCACCGCGCATCATGAGAGGAACCCGAATCGACTCCTCGTACAGCTGCGTGCCGTTGCCGAGTGCGCCGTGCTCGAGCATCTCCTCGCCGTGAGCAGACGTGACCACAACAAGGGTGCGGTCCGGACTCGACAACGCATCGAGCCGGGTCACGAATCGCTCGAACTGGTCGTCGAGATAACGGATCTCGCGGTCGCGTCGCGCGCGCAGACCGGCCAGCCCCTTGATCGACTCGGAGGCATCGTCGGCCGCCACGCTGTCGCGGAACATCGTCTCGTAACCGCGAGGCGGCACGTGCGGCGATCGCGCCTGCCGCGTCTGGATCCATACGAAGTACGGCCGGGCGGCGTTGCGCTCGATCCATTCGAGCGCGCGGTCGAACGTCGGCCCTGCGCGGCCCTCGATATCCCAGAGCGGCTGATCGAGACTCTGAACATAGGTCGAAAAGCCCCGACCCAAGCCCACTTCGGGGCTGAGAGCCACGCCGTCTGTAAAAGCCGCGGTCGCATAGCCGGCGCTCTCGAGTACCTGCGCGATCGTCTCGACCTCTTCGCCGAGTGTACGCTTCGGACTCAGCACCTGATGCACGGATGGATACAGTCCGGTCATCAGGGTCAGCGTCGACGGCACCGTATCCACTGCCTGCGTCACCGCGTGTTCGAAGATCACTCCCTGTTCGCTGAACAGGCTCTCCATGAAGGGGCTGACCTTGCGGGCCGCGCCACAACAGCTCAGGCTCCCCGCGTTCAGCCCGTCGAGGGTGATCAGGACGATCCCGCGGCCGTTCACCGGCGCTCTCGCGGAGACGATCTGCGGAACCGACCACACAACGTACGGTGCCAGTCGCCCCTCGACGCGCTCCGGTATCGCGGTGAAGACAAAGCGGACCGACCTCCCTCCAAGCACGCCGAGGTCGATCGTTTCATCGAACCAATGAGGGGACTCCCCTGCACCGACAGCGAGACGCCTCGAGAAAAGTTCATACCGCTTGCCGGCATTGCGCTGCCCTGGCGCCAGCTCGGCATACACGCGAACGCTGACCGGTCCGAGCTCGCTCCAGTCCCACTCGTCGAGGCTGAATCCCACGTGCATGATCGATGTATCCGGAACCGTCATCACCCCTGTAATCACCGAGTCCGGCTCGCCTGACTGCCGGCGGGCGAAGACGGCGGTGGGGACCGAACCGGATTCGAGATCCGGAACAACGACGGTCGAACTTACGTGCCCGACCTGCCGGGCTTGTCGCGGAATTACCGCGCGCCTGCTCCAGCGCGTCCCGTCCCACACGAGGAACTCAGCGGTGAAGGCCTCTTCTCCGAGATCCGCGGGAATTTTTCCGAAGGTGAATACGCGACCGCCGGCGGCGACCTGAGAGGGGGAAAGTGTCAGCAGCTGACGGTTGCTCACCGCGAGAGCCTGCCGGGATTCGCCGCCGACACGCACCGTCGCGTAGACGGCTTCACGAACGCGATCCCCGCCGGCCCCCGGGTCGGTGTCGTGGTCCTCAGCGAGGGCAACGCTGCCCCCGGCCGCAAACAGCAGAGCGATCAAGCCGGCTCTCAGGGAAAACGCCAAGCCCATTGGCAAACCTCCGGCGCTAATAGCGCGGCAGAGAGGGGTCGACCTCGATCGCCCAGGAGTCGATGCCGCCGAGGAGGTTGAGCACGGCCGTGAACCCGTTCTCGAGCATGAACGCTGCCGCGTGAGCGCTGCGGATCCCGTGATGACAGACGACAACATACGTAGCATTCCGGTCGAGATCCCTTACACACCGCGCAAAATCTCCGAGCGGGACGTGGAGAGCCCCAGGCATTGCGACAATCTCGATCTCCTCCGGTTCCCGGACGTCAAGGACGACCGGCGGATCCGAGCCGTCGAGGCGCTCCTTCAGGTTGGACGGGTGTATTGCGTCAGTCTTCACGGAAGTGACCACAGACTGTCGATTCCGGGCCCGGGATTCAAGGAAACAGCGGTCGTTTGCAACAAAGGACATCCTCCGCAACCTGAGCCATCATGTCGCCCCGCAACTCCAGAGCCGCAGCACAGGCCGCGGGCGAGGATCTCCTCGTCGGCGTCGACACGGGCGGCACATTCACGGACGTGGTCTACGCCGAGGGCGGCACGCGCGGAACGTTCAAGCTGCTGTCGACTCCGGACGATCCGGCCAGGGCCGTGCTGACGGCGCTGACGACTCTTTTCGGCGACCGGCCTCCGATGCGCCTGACCTACGGGACGACCGTGGCGACCAACGCGATGCTCGAGCGCCGCGGGGCCCGCACCGCACTGCTCACCACCGCCGGCTTCGAGGACGTCCTCGAGATCGGCCGTCAGGCCCGCCCCGATCTTTACGACCTCGAGCCGCGAAAACCCGCCCCTCTTGTCGGTCGCGGCCTCACTCTGGGTATCGACGAGAGGGTCTGGTTCGACGGCGAGGTCGGCCGCGCACCGACGCGAGGCGCCCTGCGCGGTCTGCGCGCCGCACTCGAAAAACGCCGGGTCCGCTCGATCGCGATCTGCCTTCTACATGCACACACGAACCCGGAGCATGAGAAACAGGTCCGTGAGGCCGTCGCCGACATCGGCGTCCCGGTAACCGTGTCCCATGAGCTCTCGCCCCAACCCGGCGAGTACGAGCGCGCCAGTACCACAGTCGCCAACGCGTACGTTCGCCCGGCCGTCGCCGATCACCTCGAACGCCTGGCCTCGAGCAGCCGGGCGCGAAGCCTCCTCGTCATGCAGTCGAACGGCGGCGCGATCGGTTTGCGAACTGCCCAGGCCGAGCCTGTCCGGACAATGCTCTCCGGGCCGGCCGGCGGCGTCGCGGCGGCGGCAGCGGCGGCCCGCACGGCCGGCTTCGATCGCATCGTTACGTTCGATATGGGCGGAACATCGACCGACGTCGCTCTGGTGGACGGCGAAGTGCCGCGCCGGACCGACACATTGATCTCCGGACTACCGGTTCGCTCCCCGTGCATCGATATCCACACCGTCGGAGCCGGCGGCGGTTCGATCGCGCGCCTCGACGAGGGCGGCTCGCTGAAGGTCGGGCCGGAGAGCGCCGGCGCTGACCCGGGCCCCGCCTGTTACGGCCGTGGAAACCTGCCGACGGTCACCGACGCGAACCTGGTGCTTGGGCGACTGCGCGCCGAGGCTTTCCTCGGTGGGCACATGGAGCTGGACACGAGCCGTTCACGCAAAGCGATCGAGCGTCTCGCGAATACCGTCTCCGCCGGGCGTGCGGTCCCGGCGGCAGATGCGGAAAGCGTCGCGGAGGGCATCATCCGCGTTGTTGACGGGGCCATGGAGCGCGCCATCCGGGTCATTACGGTCGAGCGTGGACAGGACCCGCGCACCTGCGCGCTGGTCGCGTTCGGCGGCGCCGCGGGTCTGCACGCCTGCGGGCTGGCCGAGGGTCTGGGCATACCGGAGATTCTCGTCCCGCGGGACCCCGGACTGCTGTCTGCGTGGGGAGTGCTGCAGGGCGCGGTTATCCGCGACGCAGAGGTCGCGCTCGCCCTCGTCGACCCCACAGCGCGCGAGCTCGAACGGCTGGCGCGACCGCTGCGTGCCGGCGCTTTGCGTGAGGTGACCGACGAGGGCATCGACCGGGCCCGCGTTACCTGTGCCGGACTGGTCCGGATGCGATACCTCGGTCAGTCTCTCGAGCTGGAGATCCCGCTCACCGAAGACTTCCGGGCAGCGTTCGATCGCGAGCATCACAGGCAGTTTCACACCAGCGCGCCGGAGCGATCGGTCGAGGTCTGCGGATTGCGGGTGACGGCCAGCGGCTCTCTCGAAGTCGGCAAGCGCGAGAAGACCCGGCGCAGCGCTCGCCGCGAGGGAGCGGCACGCACTGCACGCTGCTACGTCGCGGGCGTCTGGCGTGATGTTCCCATCCATTTGCGTGACGAGCTGACAATCGGGGAACAGTTTTCCGGGCCCGCAATCGTCACCGAGTACAGTTCGACCGTTCTCGTCGCACCACAATGGAGTTGCACGGTCGACAGACAGGGCAACCTGAAGCTGCAGCGGGCTGAGCCCGGGGGATCCGCATGAACGAACTCGGACCTGTCGACCTCGAGCTTTTCAACAACCGGCTGGCGGCGATCTCCGAGGAGATGGGGGTCGTCCTCGGCAAGGCGGGCTACTCACCGAACATCAAGGAGCGGCGGGATTTTTCCTGTGCAGTGTTCGACGCCGACGGCAGGATGGTCACACACGCCGCACACATCCCGGTCCATCTCGGTTCGACGCCGCTTTCGGTGCGCGCTGCGATCGACAGCGTCGAGATGGAGCCGGGCGACATCGTCATCCTGAACGACCCGTACGCGGGCGGCACCCACCTGCCCGATGTGACTCTGGTCGCGCCCGTGCATCTGCCCGGGATCGATCGGCCGTACGCCTACGTCGCCGACCGTGCGCATCACGCCGACATCGGCGGCGGCAGCCCCGGCTCGATGTCGCTGGCGACGGAGATCTACCAGGAGGGGTTGCGGCTGCCGCCGGTCCACCTCGTCCGCGGCGGCAACCCCGTGCGTGAAACGCAGGAACTCTTCCTCGCGAATACCCGCGTGCGCGAGGAGCGCCTGGGCGACCTCGACGCGCAGATCGCCGCACTGCGTGCCGGCAACGTCCGCATTCGGGAACTGGCCGAGCGCTTCGGCCCGGATCGACTCGCAGTAGCGATGAGAGAGCTCCAGGCCTACTCCGAGCGGCTCGTCCGGGCATTTCTCCGCAGCGTCCCGAAGGGAAACTGGAGCGCCGAGGATACCCTCGACGGCGACGGGGCCGGCTCCGGCCCGCTCGCTGTCCGGGTGTGTGTCTCGCGTAAAGGCTCGCGGCTCGAGATCGACTTCGAGGGCAGCTCAGAACAGGCGGCCGGCCCGATCAACGCGAACCTCGCCGTGACGACGTCGGCGGTGTTCTATGTGATCGCCGCGCTCGCCGGACGCGACGTCCCGCCCAACAGCGGCATGCTCGAGCCAGTCCGCATTCGAGCTCCGCACGGCTCGATCGTCAACTGTCGTTTTCCCGCTGCCGTGGCAGGCGGCAATGTCGAGACCTCTCAGCGCATCGTCGACACGCTGCTTCGCGCTCTCGCGCCGGCGTTGCCCGATCGCATCCCGGCCGCCAGCTGCGGCTCGATGACGAATATCTCGCTCGGCGGCTACGACAAGCTGCGGGAGCGCCACTTTTCCTACTATGAGACCGTCGGCGGGGGTGCCGGCGCAGGACCGAACGGCAAAGGCGCCGATGCAGTGCAGACGCACATGACCAACACGCTCAACACTCCGGTGGAGGTTCTCGAAGCGTATTACCCGATGCGAGTGGTTCATTACCGCGTGCGGCGCGGTTCCGGTGGAAAAGGCGAGAGTCGCGGTGGCGACGGTATCGATCGCGAGATCGAGATGACCTCACCGGCCGACGTTTCCTTGCTCGCTGAACGCCGCGAAACGGCGCCGTGGGGGCTGGGGGGCGCGGCGCCGGGTCGCTCCGGCCGGGACAGCGTCGTCGTCCAGGGGCGCCGGCGTTCTATCGCCGCGAAGTCGCGCATACGGCTCGGGGTGGGAGACCGGCTTCGGGTCCGCGCGCACCTTGATGATGAGCTTGAGGAAAGACTTACCGATGGTTTTGTCGGTCACAGCCATTTTGAACGGTACATCCCTAAAGTAGTCCATGCCGTGAACGTATTGCTCAAAAGCGTTCCAGTGGTGGGCAGGTACATTCATTTGGGCATTGATGCCCTCGCGGCTCACATAAATACGGCCGAGACAGTCCCACTCGCTCCATTGCGCAAAGAGCTCGTCGCGTAGCGCTTTGGGATCTTCAATGATGACGTATTTGTAAAACGAGAGTGTTTTACGTTCAAAGGTTTCCGCTTCCAATTTTGCCAAGAGCTGCTCTCGACTAAACTTATTCGCCAATGTGCGTTTTCCTGAATTTGGATCCATGGGGTCTTAATTTGTAGGGCAAAGATAAGTTATCTTTGAGCGACCCAAATCTGATCATTATCATCACAGAACATGAGCGGAACCATTTTAATTCTCGGCGCCTG
>CAXQPB010000080.1:0-7254 GCA_964225545.1 Candidatus Nitrosopumilus sp.
GGAGCAACGAGTTCACGGCCGAACAACTCAAGGCGAACTCGCCAACATCGCTGAGGGGCGTCTTTTAGCCCACCTTTCGATCTTGCCCGGTAGCGAAGCGAACAGCGCAGTCGCTTCACGGTGGGGCCGCAACGCCTTCCCCTCTCCCTGACCCCCCCGAAGCGTACCGTGTACCGAGGCTCCCCGCGCGAGGGTACTCGACCCTACTGTGCGCAGCCCGTACATTCTTAGTTTCTGATGGCTGCATCGACGGCGGCATCTTCTTCGAGCAGAAAGCCGGCTCCGCGTGGCGCACTCTGGCGTATCGCGATCGCCGTCGGACTGCTTGCAAACCTGGCAGCGCTCGCGGTCGGGCTGTTCTCGTTATTCGAGGCGCAGGGTCGGGCCTGGACCGGTCTGGCACTGTTTGAAAACGGCGTCGTCGGCCCGCGAATTCTGACATCCCCGCAAAGCTACCCCTCGCTCAGACAGGTCGTTCCGGGGACGCGCATTGTCTCGATCAACGGTCAGACGATCGAGGATCCGGCGCAGATCGCGCAGATCCTCGCCGATATCCCTACCGGCGCGCCGGCGGAGCACGTATTCAGAACCAGCGACGGCGCCCGCCTCGGTATCTCCCTGCCGGTCTCCAGATTCAGCATAGACGACGCGCTCGGCATTTTTGTTACGCCGATGATTGCCGGCCTTCTGTTTCTATTGGCATCAACAATTCCGATTTTCGCGCAACCACGAGAACCGGTTACGCTTCCGCTCGCACTCGTCGGCATCGGGCTGACCGCAAACTATATTTTCCTGCTCCCTGACTATTTCCTGGGCCATCGCATCGCGCCTCTGTCCTTCATATTCCCTGCTCTGGGAGTCACCGCATTGATGCACCTCGGGCTGATGTTCCCGGAACCACGTGCGCCGCTGAAGAACTATCCACGAGCAACCCTTGGGTTACTGTACGGCAGCGCCGCCGTGTTCTGGGGCAGCTTCGCCGCCGTATTCGCGTCGGGGTCCGAACTCGTCATTGCTTACGAGAGCACAATCGTCGCGTTCCTCGTCGCCTCTTTGATTGTGCTTTCATCGAATGTCCTGCGCGCTTCGCTGCAGGACAAGGATCAGAGCAGCCGGCGAGCCGGCAGGCTGGTCGGCCCGTCGATCGCGCTCTTTGTTGTCGTCGCGGTCATCATCGCTGCAGGCACATGGGGAGCCAGCAACGCCTATTTTCGACCAAGCCTGTACTTCCTTCCCGTTCCGGCGCTCGCGATCGCGCTCGCACTCGGCATGCTCAGTCAGGATTTCCTGCGGCTTGACCGAAAACACCGCAGGCTGCTGGCGCGAGGCTTCCTGCTGATTGCAGCGTTATCGATGTTTTTCCTGCTTGTGATGATGCTCGAGTTCGCGGTTCGCCCCACCACCGCTTGGATCATTGCAGCCGCGGCTACGCTGTTGACGACCAGCACGCTTCCGTTGGTGACGAGTTTCTACGCACGAGTCGACGACTGGATCGAAGGCGTGCTGTTCCCGCAGCAGAAACTTTTTCGGCAGTCGCTCGAAGCTGTCGCCACCGAGGTAGGCAGGCTACGCGACAGCAACGCGCTCGTGGTGTTTCTACGCAAAGAACTGGCACCGCTACTGGCCAACGCCCCGATCTCGCTCATCCGCGGCAGCAGTGATGCACCACTCGAAGAAGTCTCACCGCAACCGGGAACCCTGAAGGTGATGCTCCCGACGAGCGACCCGCTGCGGGCCGCGCTATCAAAGCCGCGCGGCATTGAACGCGGTCGCCCCCGCGACCGTGACGCGATCACGCGCGCAACCGAACTCGGTGTCGAGTTGATAATTCCATTCCCCGAGTCCGGCGATTGGATGGGAGCTCTTCTTGTCGGACCGAGAGGTGACGGAGAGCCACACCACGAGGACGACGTGCGACTGCTGTACAGCCTCGCGGGTACGACAGCGGTGGCGGTCGAGAACGCGTTGCGCATGGACCAGGTCACCACGCTTCAGGAGAGACTCGAAAGCGAAAACCTCTATCTGCGCGCCGAGGTGGACCAGGAGTTCGCCGGTGTAGAGATCATCGGTCGCAACGCCGCTATCCGTGAAGCGCTCTCACAGATTCAGCGTGTAGCGACCACCGACGTCTCGGTACTGATTGTCGGCGAGACGGGGACCGGCAAGGAACTCGCGGTGCGCACTCTCCACGCGGCCAGTGACCGGGCAGATCGTCCTCTGATCAAACTGGCGTGCGCTGCGCTGCCGGAGCATCTTCTGGAAAGTGAGCTTTTCGGCCACGAACGCGGGGCCTTCACGGGAGCCGACCGCGCGCGTGAGGGGCGATTCGAAACTGCCGATGGCGGCACACTTTTCTTCGACGATGTCGATACACTCGGACTCGGCGTTCAAGCAAAGCTGCTCCGTGCGCTGCAGGAAGGCGAGGTACAGCGACTGGGAAGCAACTCCGTGCGGAAAGTCGACGTCCGCGTCGTGGCGGCGACGAACCGCGACCTCTAGCAAGAGGTCAGGGCCGGTCGTTTCCGCGAGGACCTGTTTTATCGCCTCGCGGTCGTACCCATTCGGCTGCCGCCGCTACGTGAGCGACTGGACGACCTCGAACTGCTCGTCGAGCATCTCGCGCGGACGCAGGGAAAACGCCTTGGAAGGGAGATCGAACAGATAAGCTCCGATGCGATCCTGGAAATGCGCAAGCATCGCTGGCCGGGCAACGTCAGAGAGCTTCGCAACGTCATCGAGCGCGCCATCGTCCTCGAGTCGGGCCCGGTGTTGCGGCTGATCGCCCCGCTGACGACAGCGAATGACGACGAATCGACGGCTGCCGGGGACGCGTCACAGGTCGAACCGCTGGCGCGGGGCAAACTGGGCTCGGAGCCCATGGCAGCGCTGCTTTCGAGCTACAAGAAGGCCTTGATCGAAGAGGCATTGAGACGAAGTGATGGGAATCAACGACAGGCAGCAGAGCTGCTCGGGATGCACCGTCAGAGCCTGACTCGGATGATCAAGGATCTCGGAATCGGGACGGATTGAAGCTCACCTGCCGAGGGGACGACAACAGCGAAAGAGGAGCGCCGACCGGGACGCGGCGCTCCTCCTTCGGATCGTGCTTGGTCCGAACCACCCAACACGATGTTGTGAAAACGACACGCAAAGCGGCCGACCCGGACATCCGGGCCGGCCGCGATCCGGCTCAGAACTCTGTCTGCTCGGGGGTAAGCAGATCGTCGAGTATCGCCGAGAGCGCTGACATCTGGCACTCCGCCAGTTCTTCAACAGTCGATACCGGCGCACAGACGTCCGGAAGGCCACGTGCATTCAAGGCGACGGCATCGGCGTCGGTGCATGAGCCGCCGAGCTTGGCCGCGGCCTTGCGTGCTGCGCGATCGAGGCTGCTCAGCACAGCGTCATTCGGGCAGCTTGTCTCCTGCTCCTTCTCGATTGACCGTTCGCACTTCGAGTACGACTTGAGGGCGGTCTTGAGCACCCTCGCGTAGGTTTTCGTCATCCCGGACTCACACGTGCCACCCAACGAGACGGCGGACGTCGGGCTCGGTCCGAAGTGTCCCTCCGCGAACGCATCCACAGCCGCGTCTCCGCTCTCGATGAGGCAGGCCTCCAGCTCTTCGGTCGATCCCGCTCCCGTACAGAGCGATGCCCACGAGTCCGACAGGGCCACCACGTAGTCGTCGCCGCAGCGCTTTGCGAGCCCGAGCTTGCCGGCAGCCTTGTCGATCGCCGCCTGAGCCTGGGCGTCCGGGCACGTCGTGACGCCGTCGAGTTCCCGATTTCGGCAAGAGCCGAGAGCTTTCGCCACTGCGTTGACGTATTTATCGCGTGCCTTGTCGAAGCCTGCACGACACTTGATCGTCCGCTTCTTCGCATGTCCAAGGCTGCTCACCGAGCTGTCCCCTCCGATGATCAGCTCATCCCAGAGCATCACCCGGACTTCCTCGAACGGTGTCGGCGAGATCAGCGCCGCAACATACCCAGAGGTGCCGCAGTCCCGAATTCTGTACACCTGGTCGCCGACCGCCCCGAAGAACTCCTCGGCGCAACCCGCGGGCGGCGTCGGGTTGTACGTGGTCGCCTTCCAGTCCCCGCTCGGCAGACCGAGCGCCCCTGAAATATCAGTCCACGTGCCGTCGCCGCGGAACAGTCCGGCCGAAGATGCGACATACATCGGGCCGGTCAGCGAGCCGGCGATGTCGTGGATAACCGCACCGTCGAGCGCCGTTCCCGTCACAACCTGGCTGAACGTTCCGCTGGCACAGCCGGCGGGTGCAGCGCCGGTCTCATAGAGCCCGCGGTGAGTCAGATTCGGATCGTCCTGTTTGCCGACGCCGACCACGAAGTTCGACGACATGATATGAAGCGCATTGACCTTCATCGGGTTGGCGAGCGCGACCCAGCCGGCATCCACCGCCCAGGTCAGGCCGTTGTTGGTTGAGCATGCGACACCGCCACCGACGCGACCGGTATCCCAGTCGCCGAAGCCGGCATACATGTGATCTTTGTTTGTCGCTGAGAACATGATGTCCCGGATTTCGATCCGATCCACATCATCAAAGTAGCCAACCGCATCGACGGCGGGAGTGAACACCTGCGTGTAGGACGCTGCGGTCAAACCCTGGGTCGTCGACCGATAGATCTTGCCGCCGTTATTGCCGGCAAAGACGTTCTCCATAACCACGCCGTCGCCGTCGTAGTCCTGAATACGCGTGGCCGAGACGGGCGCGCCGTCACTTTGCGGGTAGATCGGAAAGGTCCATGTGGGAGTTGGCGCGCTGGTCAGGAAGTCTGACGTGATCCCGACGCCTGATTTGCCCCCGATGATGAAAGTATCCTTTGTGACCGGGGTGTTGGGCACCTGGTCCATACTGTTGTTCAGGATCGCAGCGACTCGATCGTTGTTGTAAACCTCTCCTGCCGGTGTCCAGCCGGTGCCCGAGAACTGCCACTCTCCGATAAACCAATCGCTGGCGTAGTAGACGGTCGCAGGATCGACCGGATCAATGACCATGGTCCCGTCATTAGGATGAATATCGCCTTCCGTGCGCGAGAAGTTGGGCAGGGAATTGAACGTAACCCCGTAATCGGTCGAAACGCCGGACACGGCATAGATGCGGGCGTTGGCCGCATCAAAGCGCATCTGCTGGAAGTAGTGACGCGCCTCGGTAGTCGTCGTCCAGCCGGATACTCCGCCATTCAGGCCGCGGTAGACGCTCTCGCTCGGCGAGTCGCCCGTAACGAACAACAGCGGCGCCGTTGCGATCGACGTGTCCGGATAGACGTGCACGCGTTCGATGACAGGGCTGCCGCTCACGGACACTACGGAAGCCGACGTGTAGGGGGCGGGAATTTCGAAGAGCGTCGCGACGCCGGAGACCTCTGCAACAGCCCACAGCGTCGGATCCCAGCCGGATCCGTGATCGACATACGGGGCGATCGACCTAACCGGTGACCCGGCACTCGGTGTCGCCAGCAGCGTCCACGTAACGCCGCCATCGATCGTCCTGTAAATATTGCCGGACGCGGTGCCGAGGTAGACCCCGGTCTCGTTGCTCGTCAGTGTGGTGCCGTACTCGGCAGCGAGAACTCCACCTCCATCTGAAAGAGCCCAGGGCACTCGAGAAAAACCACCGGTGACCATCGAGTTGTTCACGAAAACTCGCCCGTCATACAAAAGCGTGAAAAGCGAGCAGGCGGTTGAACTCAGCGACGACGAGGTTCGATCGATCTCCAGCTCCTGGATCTGGCCCGGCCGGCCGTAAAAGAACGGCCTCCATGAGCTGGTCGCGGCATCCGTGACGTAGCCTGCGGCGTCTCCCTCCACCGACGAAACGACCCGAACCTCCCCTGCCCCGTCCACACAGCTGTCCATATCAATGGCGCGCCCACCCCAGATTCCGAGGTGGACACGGACCAGCGACGCAGCGGCCAACGAGGGCAGCAAGGCGATCAGACAGAGCAGGACACCCACGATTGAGGCGTTGCGATACCGGATCGGTGTTCGATAGTTGATCTTTTTTCCTGAATTGAAGCGCTGAGGCTTACTTCTGAAGGTTTTCATTTCGCTGTTCTCCCGGTTGGGTCGTCTCGGCATCGGGCCGGGGCGACTGTTTGCGATGCTTTAGACGAAGCAAGCTCGGGGCCAACACTAAAATATTTATATTTCAACGACTTAGGATGACGCATGGTGCGTGATGGCAACAATTCGTTTCCATGAGGAGAAACTACTTGTTGCGAAAAACCAGGCGTCTCGGTCGCAAAAGCCCCCGGGGCATCCCGAGGATCGGGTACGTATTTCCCGCTGGAGAATTTCCCTGGGGCTTGCGGGCGCCCTCTTTACCGGTCTGCACGCCGGAAAATTTCCGACTTTTTTAAGCTGCACCGCGCGTGTTAGCGGGAGGCGTGAAGGCGCTCTGTCCGACAGGACGGGGCCACTCGAAACAGGCTTGACGCGGTGCGACGGAGAGAACTCTGAAATGGAGCACCAGAGCTGCGCTTCCCGGATTTTCCGGAACGCGGCACACAGCCCGCGCTGTCGAAAAAGGCGAATGACAAGGAGCCCGAAGGACCAATGATCAAAACACTCAATCTCCTCATGATGATGCTGGCGGGCGCGGCGCTCGCGACGTTGCCCGCCACACCTGCCGATGCGCAGGGGAACAGCAGCTTCGGCCTCGGCGCACCTGCATCGGTCAAGGACCTTCCCCGAGGGCCCTTCAGAAGCGATCTCGAGGCCCTGACTCCCTCGGCCCGCGCCCGAGCCCTGGCGAAACTTCAGGGGACCTCCTTTCCGGCCGCGGACCTGGACTCGATGCGCGTCGACAACCTCGGAGGCGTTCTTTACGTTGACCCCGCGGCGCCCGCTGCAGGCGACGAGTCGGCAGCGGCATTACCCGAACCCATCGTCGAGGCGGAGGTATTCACTCTCCACTCGAAACCGGGGGCGGCAACCGTTCTCTACATCGACTTCGACGGACATGACCTGATCGACACGGTCTGGAACGGGTATTCCGGCCAGCCGATCCTGAACATGAACCCCTTCGATCTCGACGGGAATCCCGCCAGTTTCAGCGCCACCGAGATCAACCGTATGGCCGAGTCGTGGCGGCGCGTCGCGGAGGAGATGGCGCCGTGGGACATTGACGTTACGACCGAGGAGCCGCCTTTCACGATCTCGGGATCCGGACGGATCGTCTATGGCTCGAATGTCGGGCACGCTCTGGTCACCCAACAGCGCGACGCGAA
>CAXQPB010000081.1:0-25758 GCA_964225545.1 Candidatus Nitrosopumilus sp.
GCCGTACCGGACATCGAGTTCTCGCAGCTGTTTTTCCCGATCAAGGGAATCCTCGTGGTCTACGACCGTGAAACCGGGGAGTTCAAAGAGCTGCCGGGTGCCGATGATCCGCGGTACGTGCAGACCAATCCAGTGTGGAGCCCCGACGGACGCGAGATTCTCTTTGCGAGAGCAAAGGTATTCGAAGCGGGTTTTCTCAACCAGAAGAACAACGCGCTGCTCAGCGAGGAGGATGTCCCGGAGTTCACGCGCGACAAGAAACCGTTTCGTTACGATATCTACCGCATCCCGTTCAACGACGGGAAAGGCGGCGAGGCAGTTCCACTCGAAGGTGCCTCAAGGGACGGACGCAGTAACTACTTTCCGAAATACTCGCCGGACGGGAAATGGATCATTTTCTGCAAGGCCGACAGTTATATGCTGCTCATGCCTGACAGTGAGCTCTATATCGTGCCCACCGCAGGAGGACCGGCGCGACGGCTTCGCTACAACACCGCGCGTATGAACTCGTGGCACAGCTGGTCGTCGAACAGCAAGTGGATGGTCTTCTCTTCGAAGGTCAACACGCCGTACCCGCAGCTGTGTCTTACCCATATCGACGAAGACGGCAACGACAGCCCTCCGGTCCTCCTTGAACGTTTCGCGTCGCCCGATCGGGCAGCGAATATTCCCGAGTTCGTCGATCTGGCCGGCGACGCGATCGTCGAGATACGCGAGGAGTTTCTCGACGCGTATTCTTTCTTGCGCGCGGGTATCGCCAACGAACGCACCGGCGATTTCGAGGGAGCGGTGCGCGCGTTCCGACGCGGTCTGGAGATCGAACCGGACAATGCTGAGATTCTGAACGCTCTGGGATGGACGCTTTATCAGAACGACGAGAACGAGGCGGCAGTGGAGGAGTATCGCCGGGCGCTGAGGGCGGACCCGAGTCAGCCGAAGACGCACAACAATCTCGCGCTGGTCCTGATCGATCTCGGCCGCATCGATGAGGCTGCGGAGCATTACAAAAAATCGATTGAAATTGAGCCGAAAGCCGACATTCTCGCCGATTACGGCGCCTTGATGGCGTATCGCAACCACTACGAGGAGGCGCTCGAGTCCTACCACAAGGCGCTCGAACTCGATCCCGGGTATGCCGCAGCGCACCGGAACATGGCCGTCGCGCTGACGACTCGCGGCAAGTATGCCGATGCGGAGCGCCATTACCGCTCCGCGATCGAGTCGGAGGAAAGCGTGGAAGCCTACAACGGGCTCGGCTATGTCCTTGCGGCACAGCAGCGTTCGGAAGATGCGATCGCCGCCTACCGTCGAGCAGTGGAAATCTCGCCCGAGTACGGCGCCGCATACAACAACCTGGCTGAGGTCCTCCGCAAAGCCGGGCGACTCGAGGAAGCCGCCGCCGCCTATCGGAAATCGCTTGCTCTGCGCCCGAGCGCGAGCATTCACGCGGAGCTCGGCGTCGTTCTGCGAAAGCTGGGGAAGAACGAAGAGGCGGAGAGCGAGTTCCGAAGCGCTCTGGCGCTCGATTCGGACAATCGAAAGGCGCGTCGTAATCTGTCGATGCTGGAGCAATCGCTTTGAGGTCTGCCGTCTTTGCGGCCGGCCGCCCCCCCAACCGGGGACACTACGCCGATTGAGTCTTGCCTCTCGCAGGCGCAGCCGTTTATCTAGTGATAAGCTGGAATGGGTTCTCTGACGCCGGGCCTGATGTCCGGAAGCCTCGCCGAATGCCGTCAACCGGCCACCGGCGACCGCAGTGGGCCCGCAATCAAAAAAGGTAAGCAGGACATGATTCAATTCTCTGTGCGGAGCGCCGAGGGGCGCGGAGCTTCGACGATCTCTCTCGCCATCGCCGCTGCATGCTTCTTCGCGCTGGCGCTCGGAGCCCGGCAGGCCGGCGCGTCTCCGGCGTACGACGACGGCGGCGTGGGCTGCGTAACCTGTCACACGGGTTTCAACGGCGGCCCCCAGGGCGGTCTTCACGTGCAACACACTTCGAAGTTCGGAATCTCGACTTCCTCTCAGTGTGCGGATCTATGTCACCCGAGCGGGTCGGGATCGACGCCGGTGCTGACCTACACCAGCAACAACGGGGCGGGTCTTGGTTGCGCCGGTTGCCATGGTCGCGACTACGGTGAGATCTCTCCGAACAGCGGAAATCCGAAGGCCAGCGCCTACGGGCTGCGGCAGTTTCATGCCAATAAGGGGGTCACTTCGTGCCAGTCCTGTCACGCTGCGGGTCTGAACGGGCACTCCGACCCGCTCCCGCCCATCGAGCCGGAGAACGTACGGCCGCCGTACTACATCTCGCCGCTGATGCGAGACCCCTGCTCCAGCGATCAGGAAGCGATGAACTTCATCGACGGTGACAGTGTCGGACTCGACAACGATGGGAACGGTTTCGCCGATTGGCCGGCCGATCTGAACTGCGCGCAACCGACCACGACTACCACGACGAGCACCACCACGAGCACCACGCTACCGGTCGCCTGCGGGGCCACACCGGCCGCCGGCTGCCTCCTCCCCGAGAAGGCATCGCTGTTCTCGAGCGAGAAGTCGGCGGGGAAAGAGAAGCTCAAAGTGTCGCTCAAGAAGCTGGTCGACGCGGTTGCCCAGTCGGACTTCGGCGACCCTGTAAACGGCAGCACCAGCTACGCGGTGTGTATCTACGACGAGATGAATCAACTGGTCGGCGAAATGTCGGTGGCCCGAGCCGGTCAGAACTGCGGCAAGAAGCCCTGTTTCGGCGCGGTGTCGACCAAGGGCTACAAGTTCGGCGACAAGAGCGGGACGTCCGACGGCATTACGAAGATGTCGATGGGTGGAGGCGCTGCCGGCAAGGGCAAGCTCTCGGTCGGTGGCGGCAATAACGCTGCCAAAGGAGTCAACTCGCTGCCGACCGGAATCGCCGCGGCATTGCAGTCGAACTCCTCGGCCCGAGTGCAGATCCTGACGCGCGACGCCGCATGCTTTGAGGGCGTTCTCACGCAAGTGAAGACGGCCGACGGCGAGCAGTTCAAGGCCGCAGGGCCATAACCCTCCCCTCGCGTTGCGCCCCCGGACCTGACACGTCTGATGGATCCGGGGCGCGCCGCGTGGGCCTTGATCTGGCCTTGACTCGGCCATGACGCGGGAGTTAGCGTCGGGCCGTCATGGCCCCTCCAGTCTCTGCAGCCACCCGCGACAGGCGCGCGCTCAACTTCCTGCTGGGTCTCAGCTTCGCTCTGCTGGCCGGAAGTTTTCTGATCCTCGCGGTCAGCTAGTTCGCTGCTAGCGTGCCGGCATCAACGCCGGACTCCGCGATGTCGCTCAAGATTCGCGCTACGCATGAAGTCAGCCTTCGGGCTGTTGCCAACTCGAGAAACTCGTTCGGCCCGTGCGCGTTCGAGCCCGGGCCGAGCACGCCGGTTATGAAGAACTGCGCGTCGGGAAAACGCTCGCCCAGCATGGCCATGAACGGGATCGAGCCGCCTTCGCCCATGTAGACACACGGCTTGCCGAATACATCGCGGGACGCTCTGTCCGCGGCCGCTTCCAACCAGCCGGCCAGTGGTGGTGCTTCCCACCCGCAGGCGCCCTGCTCGGCCTCGAAAGAGACACGCGCGCCGCAGGGAGGTTCCTCTGTCAGAAGTCGAGTCAGACGTTCGGTGGCGGCCATCGCGTCGATGCCGGGCGGGATTCGCAAAGAGAGCTTGAGCGCGATCTCCGGCCGGTGAACGTTCCCGGCCTCCTCGAGGACGGGCAGGCCCGACGCGCCGGTGATCTCGAGCGCCGGCTTCCAGGTGCGCGCGAGGATTCGATCGGCGCAGTTGTTTGCAGCTGCTGCACCAACAACCTCCACACCCGCGAGCAGCGGAAACCGTGCCCAGTGTTCTTCGCCCAGCGCCGTTGCGGCCGCCTGCGCCTGCGTGATGCGGGCGTCGGGGATCGCCACGTGGAACGTCTCATCGTTCAGCGCACCGCTATGCATGTCGTCGATCCGTTCGAGCAGAACACGAGCGATGCGAAATGCCGAAGGGACAACGCCGCCGGCATCACCGGAGTGGACGCCCTCCGACATGACTCCGACGCGCAATGTGCCGGCGATGAGGCCGCGCAGTGACGTCGTGCACCAGAGCTGCTCGTAGTTGCCACAGCCGGAATCCAGGCAGATTACGAGGTCGGGTGTCCCGATCCTCGGCGCCAGCGCCTCGATGTAGGCGGGCAGGTCGTAGCTTCCGCTCTCCTCGCAGGCTTCGATCAACACACAGCATCGCGGGTGGGGTTTCCCGGATCTCTGGAGCGCTTCGATCGCGGTCAACGATGCGTAGGCGGCGTATCCATCGTCCGCGCCTCCGCGCCCGTACAGGCGTCCATCGCGAACCACAGGCTGCCAGGGACCGAGTCCCTCGGTCCATCCGGTCATCTCCGGTTGTTTGTCGAGATGGCCGTAGAGCAGGACCTCGCCCTCCCCGTCCCCGTCGACCTCGATGAAGATCACCGGGGTTCTCCCCTCAATCCGCATGACCTCGAGTCGCATCCCCTCGAGGCCTCTGCTGTCGCACCATTCAGCGATCTGCGCGACCGCTCTCTCCATGTACCCGTGCTCGCTCCAGAGCGGGTCGAAGTGAGGGGACTTGTTCGGAATCCGTATGTACTCGGTCAGCTGTTCGAGGATCTCGGTTTCCCAGAGTTCAGTGATGAATTCGTCCATTGCGTTCGTGTCCTGGTTCTCCGGCGGCCTTGCCCTGAGCCCGTATCACACTAGACTTGCCCGCCGATGGTCCGCAAACGCATCGAGTCGCTCGTGAGAAGCCTGCGGGGTACGGGCTACAACAGCGTGTATCTCGACCGCCTCGGCAGCCGGATTTCCAGCGAGGCGGCCCACGATGAGCTTCGCGCCGAGATCGTGCGGGAGACGGCGGCCGCGCTCACGCGTTCGGCGGAAAAGGTCGATCTCGCGCTGCTCAGGCTCGAATTTGCCGCTGACGCTGTTCAGGAGGCTTCCCGCCCGCGAGAGCGACGACAGGCCGTCGAGCGCTACAATCTTCTGCGTGACCGCGCCCTCGCCGCGCGGCACGACCTGCTGATCCATCGCGAGGCTGCCGGGATTCGGCACAATCATGACCTCGAACGTGACTACCCGGTGCCGCCGAGACTCTCCCGCAGCGGACGAACGCTCTGAAGCGCGCAGGGCTATCGACGATTGTCGATTGTCGATCGTCGATGGCAGATGGACGCGCCTTCGTCCTCAGGTCGTCTCGGTTCCGAGGTCCCAGGGTTGGCGTTTCGCGAGATCCGCGAGCTCGGCGTGCCCCTCGGCGATCGTTCCAGTCGCTGCGTCAACCAGACGCCAGTGCAGAGAGGACCCGAGGATCGGTTGCGCTTCGACGGCAACGATACGGAGTTCCCCGGGTTCGAAGTTGCACTGGGACTGAACCACGCGGAGCAAGCGTTCATCGGCAAGGTGCCCTTCGCCGAAATTCCATCCGACGATCGACGCAGCGACCGACTCCCCCTCCACGTAGGTGTAGTCGGTGTCGGACACGCCTTCGGTCGCTTCGGGGAGAACCAGCCCGAGCACCCTGCCCTGCAGATGCATTGTGCGAAATGCCAGAAACGTGGCGTCCGCAAGCGTCGCTTCGTCGGCAGGCAGAAATCGCTCCTGCTGCTCGCGGAGCAAGGGCCCGGCTCGCTTGAGCCGGTTGAGTTTCTCGTAGCTGCCGTCACGAAACAGCCACGCGTTCCATGCCCAGTTGCCGGCGTAGTATCGCATCGAGACGAGGAAAGAGATCCAACGCGGAGCGAGATTGCCGACCACGGGGAGAATCAGCAGAGCGAGGACGAGATAGATCGAGAGCGGTAGCGAACCGACCGCGAAAAGACTGACCTCCGGGTGCGCGTAAAAAAGAAAAAAGCCGGCGTAAACGCTCAGTACGTTCCACTCGAAGACCGCAGCGATGGGCATGTTGCTGAGGATGAAGCCGTGCAGCATCAGCATGAAGCCCAGACCGACCCAAAGGACCGGCCCTTCGCCGGTGACGAATACCAGTGTCAGCGGCGTCGCGAATTCGAGGAAGGTTCCCGCGTGCGCCATCAGCCGCGCCAGCCCTGATGGCTGTAGATTGTCAGGAAAGGAGGCGAACAGCCGGCGCCGCAGCCCCGGGCTTTTCAGGAGCGGATTGTTCGCGGTCATGATCGGTACCACATACGCGAACGCGACCGTGAGCTTGGAGACGCCCGCCCAGAACCAGATCGCGAGCTGCACCCATTTCGCGCCTGCGATCCAGTTCCCCGCGAAAGCGAAACAGATAATCATCGCGAAGTGATGCTCGACGCGCGCCGCGAGCGGGATCGTGCGGTCGCACAGCGAACAGATCGCCAGCGCCGCAAGAATCGGCACGATGTCCATCATCTCCACCGCCGGCAGGAATAGTGTTCTGCCGAGCAGTGTGATCAGCGCGGCATACGCCAGTACGTCGAACAGGCCGCGCGTCTTGCCACCGAACAGCGGCAGGTTCGGAAACGGCGCGAGCTTCACGGTGCCCGGACGCAGGAAATGGAGGAACGCTGTAAATGGCGGCCACAGGCGAAGCCCGAGGGGCCCGCTCATACACGCCATGCCGAGCACTTCGCAGAGTGCTGCCCACAGAAACGCTTTCTGGAACGCGATCGGTTCGAAGATCCACGCGCCCGGATCGGTCGGGTCGCCAAGCCCCGGCGTGAAACTGCAGAAGTAGACCCAGCCCGCAACGAAGGCGGTCAGCTTGCCCGCGTGAAACAGGTACCCGGCAAGCGGGATCGACAGTCCGCCAAGTACGTACTCGCGACACGCCATGCGTATCCGTTCGCTGTACCCCGCTTCGCGGTAGCTGTCCGCGTCGAAGCGCTCGTGGTTGTTTTCGACGGCCATTCGGTCCCCCTCTCGGCGGCGTCGAGCGATGGTTCGTCAGCGGGCCCGACTTCCGTCCCAGTACTGCCGCGCGAGGTCATACGCGGTTTCGCCGACTGTGGCACCCATTACGCGGCCATCCCAGTCATCAGCGCGTACGTGAATGCCGCCGTAGCGTCGTGAGAGCCCGGCCTCGTCGGCTGCATCACGGTAGGTCGCCCACTGGAGGCGGATGTCCTCTTCAGGCCCGAACTCGAACTCGAGGAACTCCCCGGCCGGCGCGAGGAATTCACCGTAGCCGCCCGGAAAATACTCCGAGCCCGTGATCCGCGTCAGCACTGCTGCCCCGCATTGGCTGAAGACGCTGTGACCGGACGGGTAAGCGGCGAACGCCGGGGAGACGAACGTCTCCCGCTGGAACGGCACCCAGGCCTGCGCACGAATCCAGCCGACTCCACTGTATTCGGTCTCGGGGTCGGAGGGATTTCCTCGCCACGCCAGTACGGCGACCTCACCCTCGCGCCCGGCAAGGTGTGCGTGTCGCTCGCCCGGCGCTGTCGAGGCTGCTGTGATCAGCTCCACCAGCCCTGCCTCGAGCGGCAAACCGTCGGGGTGGTATGAATCACCGGCTGGATCCGAGGACTGGCCCAGGGTGGCCATGTAGCGAATCATCGAAATCGGGCGCGAGTAGTCGTAGATCGCCTTCGACCCCCATGCCGCGATCGCGCCGTCGTGCAGCGCGCCGTTGAGCGCCAGATGCAGCTTGGCGTCCCATTCGAGCGCGTCGAGCTCCTCGCCCGTGCCCTCGAGCCGTCGCTCGAAGCGCGGGTCGTCGGTTACTTTGTGCGCGATGGTGTTCCAGTGCCCTGGTGGTGTCTCCGAGTCCGGGCCGTCGGCCCAGAACTCGGCGAGCACCCGAGCGTGGTCTGCGCGCTTCACGAGGTTTTGCGGATAGGGCTCGCCGGTGGCCGGGTTCACCGGCCGTCCGACGCCGTTGTCCGAGCCCAGCGCGTTGTTGCCTGTGGAGGCAGGCGAGATATCGATTATCACGCCGTCGTCAGGGTCGACCTGACTGCTCATGCGAATGACCTCCAGCACCGCGTCCCTGAACTCGGGGTCTCCCTCTCCTCCGAGCTGGGGCGGGAGCCCGGGGTCAACGTAGGGAACTCCAGGCGCGGGCCGGACCAGCGCAAAGGGAGTGACGTTGTCCCAGTTCGGGCTGATGAATTCCTGCTCATCGATCGGCAGCGGGATGCCGTTCTGGGTAACGAAGAAATCGAGCGACAGCGGCTGCCAGCGATTGGGGTCGGTCATCGGGTTGCCGGCAATACTTACGATCAATGCCTCGTTCACGGGCGCGTAGCCGGTGTCATCGGCATAGTCGGCGGCTTCATTCGCTCCGTCGGTCGCGCCGTACGCGATGACGGCCTCGCCGATGCGATTTCCAATCGCCTCCGGGGAGTCTCCGTCGGTGGTTGTGACGGTGGAGTCGCAGCCGAGCTCGTCCATTGCGGAGTCAAACGCTGCCTGCGACTGAGCGGCTCCGGGCGACACCGTGAAGCGATGTTTGAGAAGTCTGTATGCGGCGTAGCTGATGCACTTCGAGCGCGCAGCCTCGACCGATCCTGATTCCGCTCCGGTTTCCTCGACGAGGTAAGGAGCCGCATTGATACCGGTGTCGTATGCGACCCAGCAATCCCATGCGGTCACGCTCAGGTGAAACAGGTTACGGGCGTGGACGGTCGGTCTTGGAGTGTCGAGCCGAATCGCGTCGAGAAGCCTTTCGTTCCAGAAGCGAACAGCGGTGGGACAGCTGAGGCTGTCCGCGTCGATTACGGACGTCGCCACACGTAGAATCGACAACGCGTCACCGACTGTGGCGCCGTCGACACCGCCGGTCACGTCGCAGCTCAGCGGAGGGCATGAAACCTCGAGACCGACGGCCTTGTTCAGGGTGATCAGCGCATCGGTGACCGTGATCTTGCCGTCTGCGGTCGGGTCGCCGCAGAGTCCCGGAGCCGCGATCGGCTGGGCGGCCCCGATCGCCGGCAGCGCAGCCACAAAGAGCGCCAACATCAAGGCCAGCCGAAGTGAGTTCATACGGTGCGCAGTCATCAGGATCGTGGGGGTCGTTTCTCGTGGGCTTCGCAGGTTTCCTGGGTTTCGCCGGTTTTGACGCTTCCGGGGGTCGTATCCAGACAGACGCGGGGGCCCGTCTTTTGCGACGCTCCCGTGCCCAACGCCTCCAGCCTAACCAGTCCCGGGGCGAGCGGCAACGTCACATCCGGCGAGTCGCCCCTTTCTCTCCAGGGGCATTTGCCGGTACACCGGCTGCACAGTACGCTCTGCGGTCACCGCCCAATTGAGGGGTGCTCTGTGTTCAGAGCACGCCCTCCGTGAAGGAAAATCATGCAACCCAATCGCAGCCTGGCACTTGGCGATATCGACCTGTCCACGTTTGAATTCTGGGAACTGCCCGGAGACCAGCGGGAGGGGGCCTTCGCGACGCTTCGCGACGAGGATCCGATTCGATTCTTCGCCGAGCGGGTTGTTCCGGGCATACCCCTCGAACCCGGTCCCGGCTACTGGTCGATCACCCGGCATGCAGACATCCTCGAGGCCAGCCGGACCCCTGAAATCTACTCGTCGGCGCGCGGCGCGACGGCGATTCCGGATCTCCCCGTGGAACTCAACGAGTTTTTCGGAGGAATGATCAATATGGACGATCCGCGCCACGCACGGCAACGGCGTATCGTCTCCCGTGGGTTCACTCCCAAATCGCTGGCGAAGCTGGAGGCCGATGTCGTCCGTCGAGCCCGCGCGGTGATCGATCGGGTCATCGACAAGGGCGAGTGCGACTTCGTTACCGAGATTGCCGCGCCGCTGCCGCTCGAGATCATCTGCGACATGATGGGAATCCCCGAGAGTCAGAGCAACTTCATCTTCGAGAAGACCAACGTAATTCTCGGGCTCGGCGATCCCGAGTACGTCGAACAGGGAACCAATCTGCTCGAGGCCGCCCTGATCGCCGGCAGCGAGCTGGCGCAGCTCATGCGCGAGATGGCAGCCGAGCGCCGCGTAACTCCGCGCGAAGACCTTACCACCGCACTGGTTCACGCCGCTGGTTCCGAGGATGTCCTTACCGACGAAGAACTGGCGTCCTTCTTCGTACTGCTGGTTGTGGCAGGCAACGAGACGACGCGAAACGCGATCAGCCATGGGATGAAGGCTCTGACGGATTACCCCGACGAGCGCCGACGCTGGCTGGCGGATTTTGACGGTCTCGCGCCGACAGCCGTCGATGAGATCGTGCGCTGGGCGAGCCCGGTGATTTTCATGCGTCGGACCGTGATGAAAGATACCCGACTCGGCTCGACGGATCTTCGGGAGGGCGACAAGGTTGTCCTCTGGTACAACTCGGGCAACCGTGACGACGCCGTGTTCGCAGATCCGTATCGCTTCGATGTAGGAAGAACTCCGAATGAGCAGGTCGGATTCGGCGGGCCGGGGGCTCACTTCTGCCTCGGCGCCAATCTTGCGCGGCGAGAGATCACCGTGATGTTCAGAGAGATCTTTGAACGCCTGCCGGACATCGAGATCTCGGGGGAGCCCGAGATGCTCCGTTCGAGTTTCATTCACGGCATCAAGCGCATGCCGTGCAGTTTCACGCCGGGCGGGGGAAAGACCCGCTGACGCCGGGCGCTGCGCGGAACCAAAACGTGCCGCGGCCTTTCTCTCTGTCCGGACCCCCGTTCGGGAAACCCCCGGGGCGCCTCCGCGGCTGTGCAACGGAAACCTGGCGACCGGCGGCACTTCGCCCGTTACACCGGTTCGGTCCGGTATGTCGATGTTCCGCCGGGCCAATCCTGACGACGTGGAGTCGCCGGGGCGACAGCGAGCAAAAGAGCCCGGATCCTCATTGACGCGACTGTGGGCGGGTGAGTAAAAACTCCGCGTAGTCTTGTCTGTCAGAACGGGGTTGGCTGCCGATGGATGGGCCCCGCAGACCAGGGCTGCGCTTTTGACCGGACCGACACACACCATCAGGGGGAGAGATGGCAATGAACGTCTTGAATGTTTCCGTCGCGCTCGTCGCAGCCGTTCTGGCCGGCATCGGAACCGAACTGCTCAGTCCGCCTGAGGCAACGGCTCAGCGGCTGGTCGGAACGGTCAGCAACCATGAATGTCATGACTGCATTCCGGGGGATGGTGGCGGGGGCTCATCTCTTGTCTCGGAGGGCTCTGCGTTTTGTATCGACGGCTTTGCCGGGTCGTTCCCGTGCGACAATGTAGACCTCGCTTACTACTACGATATCGCCGATATCGGCGGCGGCGAGGGCAACGACTGCTGGGGCTGGACCGACCCGATTGGCGGCAAGGAGTACGCGATTTACGGCCGGACCAGCGGGACCTCTTTCATCGATATCAGCGACCCGCGCAATCCGATCTACCTCGGCAACCTGCCGCCGCATGCAGGTAATTCTGAATGGCGAGATATCAAAGTATACGCCGATCACGCCTTCCTCGTGAGCGAGGCTGCATCGTCCGGCATGCAGGTCTTCGACCTGACGCAGTTGCGCAGCGTCGCGAGCCCACCGGCGACCTTCTCGGAGACGGCGCATCTTTCTACATTCGGTTACGCTCACAACATCGCGGTCAATGAAGACAACGGCTACGTCTATGTTGTCGGCTCCGGCCAGTGCTCGGGCGGAATTTACATGATTGACGTCTCCACTCCGGGCAGTCCGAGCTCGGCGGGATGTTATGGCGGTGACGGCTACACCCACGACGTTCAATGCGTCATTTACGACGGACCGGACAACGAGCACGACGGGAAGGATATCTGTTTCGCTTCGAACGAGGATGCCTTGACGATCGTCGACGTGACCGACAAGGCTGCCCCGGTCCAGCTTTCATCGGTGACGTACGCGGGGGTCGGGTACACGCACCAGTCCTGGCTGACCGAGGATCACGCCTATCTGCTGCTCGATGATGAAGTCGATGAGCTGGAAAACGGCCACGCGACCCGAACCTACATCTTCGACCTCATGGATCTGAACTCGCCTTCATTGTCCGGCCAATTCGATTCCACGACCGCGGCCATCGACCACAATCAGTACATAGTCGGGAATCACAGCTTCCAGGCCAACTACACTGCAGGCATGCGGGTCCTCAACCTCGATGCGATCTCCTCCGGGCAACTCTGCGAGGTGGCTTACTTTGATGTCTACCCGCCGACTGATGCGCGAGGGTTCAACGGAGCGTGGACCAGTTATCCGTTCTTCGCGAGTGGTACGGTGATCGTCAGCGCAATAGATGGTCTGGCCATCGTCGAGCCTGTCCTTGCCGGTTCCCAGTGCACCGGCACCGGCGCAAGCTGCGGAAATGACATTCGCGAGTGGGGCGAGTTGTGCGACGGCGCGGATGCAGAGGCCTGTCCGGGGGTTTGTGATGGCTCGTGCAACTGCCCCGAACCGGTCTGCGGAAACGACATTACCGAGAGCGGCGAGGCGTGCGACGGAGTCGACGATACGGCCTGTCCGGGCGAGTGCACGGGCACGTGCACATGTCCGGTTGTCTGCTCGACAGGCGATCTCGATGTGCTGGGGCTGAAATCGGATTCGCGCAGGTTCTCCATGAAGGCCACGCTCGACGATGCCTCGGGAGATTACGACGGAGCGGATCCGCGAGTCGCCTTCCTTCTCGGGGTCACGCAGGGGGTTGGCTCGTTCACCATTCAGACCCCCGCCCAGCAGAGCTATTGGAGCAAGTCGAAGCCGGCCAAGGGGCGCTACATCTGGGTCGGCGACGTCAACGGTCTGCGCAAGATCAAGGTCACTGACCGAAGCGCCAAATCCGGCCTCTGGAAAATCGTTGTAAAGGGCCGTGAGGTGCCGGACGCGGATACGGTCGACCCGAACTCGCCTCCCGAGATCGACATCTCGCTGACGATGGGTGCGTCCTGTGCTGACGGGGTCTACTGAGGGAAATGGTGGCGATGGGTGGACTCGAACCACCGACCTAGGGATTATGAGGCCCTCGCTCTAACCACCTGAGCTACATCGCCTGACTTCGTTCCACGATCGCGGAAGCCGTAGAGAATCTTTGCCGCGCAGGCAAAAGTCAACGCTTTGACCGCATTCCCATCAGGATTTTCCGCCTGATTTAGGATCGGGTCGCCCCTCTCCGAGAATGCGTACCAGTCGGTCCTCGTCTCGCAGGATGTCGAGCGCTGCAGCATAGGGCGACTGATCGCCCTTGGACACCGCGTCAAGGACCTCGCGCAGCGGCTCTGTATCGGCGCGTCTCTTCAGCCGCCGCATGAGCTCTTCCTCGCAGATCTCCAACACCTCGCTGCGCAATCGCGCATTTCGCCGGCCTGCACGGTCGGGGTCGTCCAGGTGGCCGCGGTGCTCGAAGCACGCGTCAACGACCTCGTTGGTCCCCTCTCCCATCGAGGCTTTGGTCATGATGACCGGGGTCTGCCATGGGCTGGGCGACTCTGACGCTTTGAGCGCGAGCATCATCTCGAGCTCGGTCTTCATCCGCAGTGCGCCCTCGCGGTCAGCTTTGTTCACGACGAACACGTCGGCGATCTCGAGCAAGCCTGCCTTCATCACCTGGACCGTATCACCGGCCTCCGGCACGAGGACTACGACGACGGTGTCAGCGACCTCCATGATGTCCAGCTCGGTCTGCCCTACGCCGACGGTTTCAATAATGACGACGTCTTTGCCGAAGGCATCGAAAAGTCGCGCCACGTCGCGTCCGGAGCGAGCCAGTCCACCATGGGATCCGCGCGTCGAGAGGCTGCGGATAAACACTCCCTCATCGAGGAAGTGCTTCTGCATGCGGATTCTGTCGCCCAGCACGGAGCCGCCTGAAAAGGGACTGGACGGATCAATCGCTACGATTCCGACCGACAGGCCGCGCTCGCGCAGGTGATCGATGAGACAGCTCGTCAGGGTCGATTTTCCGGCTCCCGGAGGGCCTGTGATGCCGATCGTGAAACCTTTACCGCAGGCCTCGAAGATCCGAGACATAATGGCGGCCGTATCCGCGGTTCGATTCTCGACGACCGTTATCAGCCGCGCGAGGGCGATACGGTCGCCTTCGAGCATGGCTGCGGTCAGGGCTTCAGGGTCGCGTGTGCGTTTACTCACGTTATCCGGTCATGAATGGCCCGACTGATCCGGGAGCGTACGTCGAGTACGTCCGGGGCCGAGGAAGTCTGCGCTGCAATAGAAGTGACGCTCTGTCCGGCGACACCGCAGGTGACGATACAGTCGAAGCCGGAAACATCCAAGCCGACATTGAGGGAAACGCCGTGATAGCTGACGCCTCGCCGCACGCGCAGTCCGATCGACGCGATTTTGGCATTTTCCACCCACAGTCCTGGGTTTCCGGCGCGGCAGCGCGCCTGGATGCCGAAATCCGCCAATACCGACCGCAGAGCGTCCTCGAGCACGGATACCCAGCGCCGCGCCCCGAGCCCGAGGTCGTCGATCTTCACGATCGGGTAGACGATCGCCTGTCCCGGCCCATGGTAGGTCGCGCGCCCGCCGCGATCCGACCGCACCACCTCGACTCCCCTGCGTGCGAGCTCTGCGCCATCGACAAGGATGTCGTCGCCGGGAGCATTGAGCCCGAGGGTGACGGTCGGCGGATGCTCGACTGAGCAGATCCGATCGGCTCCAGCGCCCTGCGCGCGCTCGTCGGCGAGGGCGCGCTGCCGTTCAAGGGCCGCGCGGTAAGGCATCTGACCCCAATCCTCGCAGTACACCCTCTTTGCCGTTGACGCCGCGTTCGCGGGGTCTCTTGCGCCGGGTTCGCCCACGCGCGGACGATAACCGTCCGGGGCCGGAGCCTCAAGTTCATCAAGCGACAGACAAAATTCGTTCAATGGACGATCTCACGCCTCCGGCGATATTGACCCTGTACACCTTTGGACGGTATCCTGATGAACGTCGCCGGGCAGAGGGGCCCGGGGCAGAGGTGCGAGGACCACCCGGCCGACTTCGGCAAGCGGGGAAGAAGTCTTCGGCTGTGGGGCGGACGTTGAGGGGTTGGATCGCGCCGATTGGCGCAGACGTGGAGAGCGTCTGCGCATGACTTTACTCTCCACAGTTTCAGTTGCCGCGTTCGCGGTCAGTCTGTTCGTGGGCGTTCTGGTGTTCCTTCAGGACCGCCGTCGAACACTGAATCAGATCTTCATGTTGAGCGGGGCGTGCTTCGGCGCCTGGGCGCTCGGCAGTTTCGCGCTCGCCCAGCCGGTGAGCGCGCTCGATGCGCTTCGCTGGATGCGCATCATGATGACTTGCGCTGCGGTCTCGCCGGCGCTTCTTCTGCATCTCATTGCGCTGATCTTCGATGAAGAAGACGCGCGAAAGATGCTGCGCCCGGCTTATGCCAGCGGAGCGTTTCTAGCGGCGCTCACTTGGACTGGCGCTCTGGATGCAGGCGTACATGTTCTGCCGGCCGACACCGGAGACGGTCGCTGGTACGGGACAGCAGGTGCGCTCTCGTGGCTGCTGCCGTTCAGCGGTTTTGCGATCATGCTTTACGGCACCCGGGTTCTGGTCGAGGCCACCCGTCGCTCCGAGGGGATCCGGCGCGCCCAGGGGAACTACTTCCTCGTAGGTGTGATCCCGGTTCTGGCCGCCGGCGTCCACGACTATCTCGGCGGCTATTTCTCGACGTATCCAGGACTCGACCTGTCCTTCGCGCCGCTCGTGCCCATCGCCGCAGCCTTCTGGTCCGCGCTCGTCGGCTTCACCATGCTGCGCTACCGGCTGATCGATCTCGACTACGCGCTGACGCGTGGGATGTTACGGGCGTTGATTCTAGCGGTGCTGGTCGCGCCGTTCTTCGGCTTGCTGGTTGCCGCTGAGCGCGCATACCACGGTGCCGTTTTTCTCGACTTCTCCCTGCTCGCTCTCGCCATCTGTACCATCGCTGCGTTCATTGTGCTTCCGCTGAGTAACGTTGCGGAGCGAACGATCGGGAAAGCGCTGTTCTCGCGGACGCGAGGGTATCGCGAGGCGCTCGTCGACTTCAGCGAAGAGGCGACCCGAATTCTCGATCTGGATGTGCTGACCGAACGGGTCCTTCATACCTTGTGTGCGTGTCTTGGTGTCGAGTCTGCAGCCGTCTACGTGACCCGAGAGGCCGACCGGCATGACCGCTGGGAACTCAGCGGTCAGCGAGGGCTTGTTCAGGGGGTCCTGCCGACCGTCATCGAGTCCGATCACGCGCTCGTCAGGTCTCTTCTGAAACGTTCGGAGCCCGCTGTGCGCGAGGAACTCGAACGCGATGTCTCAGCCGGCCGCGGCCCGGCTGATGTAGTTGCGGCAATGAGCGAGATGGGCGTGGCCCTGGCTCTCCCGCTGAAGACGCCGGATTCGCTCGAGGGCATCATCACGCTCGGGCCCCGTCAGAGCGGCGATGTTTTCACCGAAGAGGATCTCGGCGTTCTTACCATTCTCACCAATCAGCTCGCCACCGCGATGGGGAATGCGCGTCTGTACGCCGACCTCAAACGCAGTCGCGAAATGATCGAGCGCTCCGAGAGGCTGTCGTCGATCGGGACCATGGCGGCCGGCCTCGCGCACGAAATCCGCAATCCCCTGGTTTCCATCCGAACCTTCACGCAGTTGCTGCCCGAACGACTCGCGGATGAAGAGTTCCGCGACCAGTTCCTCGAGCTGACGCTGTCGGAGGTCGATCGGATCTGCGCGCTCATCACCGAGCTACTCGCATTCGCGCGGCCGGCTCCGGCTGAACACGTACAGATGGATGTAGAGGACTGCCTCGAGCGCATCTGTATGCTGCTCGGCAGCCAGGCCCGCGGCAACGGCGTGCAGTTGCAGCTGCTGCCAAGTGAAAGCGAGGTGTCAATCACCGCCGATGAGGATCAGTTCAAGCAAGTTGTGATGAACGTGATCCTGAACGCGATCCAGGCATGTGATGGTGCAGGCAATGTCCGCGTGCGTGCTTATCCGACCGAGTGCGAGAATTCACGATTCGTGTGTGTGGAAATCAGCGACGATGGGGATGGGATCAGCGAGGAGATGATATCGCGCATCTTCGACCCATTCTTCACCACCCGCCGAGATGGCACAGGTCTCGGACTTAGTATTGCCCATCAGATTGTCACGCGGCATGGTGGGCATATAGACGTACGAAGTTGTACGGGTGAAGGCGCGGCCTTCATGGTCAATCTTCCGGTCCAGCCACCGGCTGGAGCCCGACAACTCGTGGATTACGAAGCCGAGGACCTGAGACTCAGTGGCTAGGATTGCACTCATAGACCCGAGCGGAAGAGCGGCCACGACAGTAGAGGCAGTGCTCGGGCATACGCACGAGATCGTAGTGCGTCCACGTATTCATGCGCCCGGTGACGTCGAGCTCGTGATTGCGGATCTGCGGCATTCGGATCTGGCCGATCCGGCAACGCTACGCAGCCTTTGTTCCTTCGGCCCGGTTCTCGTTCTCGTCGATCGCCGCGATCCGGTTCCTCCTGCGGTCGAAGAGAATCGAAACCTGCATGTGCTTCGGAAGCCCTTCGATGGCTTCGAGCTGCGGCTGATTGTGGATCGGATGCTCGGCACACGGCCGGGGGTTCCGGCCGTAAGCCGTGGCGCGCTCGCGGAAGACGACGACGCGCATTGGCTCGAGTTCCCTTACGTTCCCGCGCCGGCGGGTGCCGTACTTCGAAAGGCGGCAAGGCTCTCAGCGCCGTTGTGGATCCTGGGAGAGCCGGGCTGCGGCCGGCGGCGCGTCGCTGCGGCAGTCTGCAGAGCAGCGCGTCCGGGTATGCGGCTCGTAACGCTCTACCCCGACGAACACCTGGCCGATGTGCTTGCTCGTGAGGCCGCAGCAGGCGCGGGTGAGATGTATGCGCTGCTGGTCAACGACATCGAGCAGCGCTCGCGCGTCGAGCAGGAGCGGCTTGCGGCTGTGCTTTCCGGGGCACGGGCGTTCCGGTTGATCGCCACGTCGGTGGACGACCCTGCCGAGCTGGTTGTGAGTGGCGAGTTCTCGCGATCGCTTTACCGCTATCTCGAGTCGTTGGCAGTGCAGATCTCGCCACTTCGGGAGCGGCCGATCGCGATTCCGCCGCTGGCGCAGGCGCTGGCGCGCCGGATCGCTGGCAAACTGGGCTGTGAGGGGGAGCTGTCATTCAGCCCCGCGGCCATGAGTCGCCTGCAGACGTACATGTGGCCGGGAAACGTCGTCGAGCTCGAGGCGGTCCTTACCCGCACGCTCACGTTCATGGCGGATGCATCGCTCGACAACAGGGTGATCGAAGACCACGAGATACTGTTTACGGCCGCCGATGCCTTGCGTCCGCGGACCTCGAACCGACAGGGGCCGCAGCGCGGTGAGCTGGGTAGATTCCCTTTTGCGCATACCGAGGGGCTTGCGGAGGCATCGCAGGCGTTTCAGACCCCGCCCCGTTCCGCAGCGGTACAGATCAATGCCGATGCCGACTCAGAGCCGGAAGCGTTCAGCGGCAATCCTTCTTTCGAGAACATCGTGCAGGGGCTCGCCCACGATCTCCGCAACCCTATGACCACGATCAAGACATTCGCGGGTGCGATGAGCGCGGGCAACATGGCCGCCGATACCGCGCGCGAGCTCGGCGAACGTGTCAGCGAAGAATGCGATCGACTGAATGCATGTCTGGAGGATCTCGAGCGATACAGTGCTTTCGGTGAGCCTGCTTCGGAGAATGTGGATTTCGCAGCACTCGTCCGGCAGGCGGTCGCCGACCGCGAGGATGAGCAGGTCTCCAACGTGGAGCAGGTCGGTGACTCCGCGTGCGAGTTTCTGGGCGACCCGTTCCAGCTCCGTTTTGTCGCCGACAATCTTTTGGAGGCGGCGCTCGAGGAGGCCGGTGCCGGTGCCGCGGTAGAGATCGAGAGGACCGGGGAAAACACGGTTGAGTTCCGAGTGGTGTCCGGACAGGGCGCCGTGCGCAAGCTGCGGCGGTTGACCGACGCGGGTGACGACGGGCTGCCGTGGCGAGTGCTCCTCGCCAGGGCGGTCGGCGCGCGCAACGGATGTCTGGTGGATGTGAAAACGAGTGACGAGTCTTTGACGATCGTCTGCCGTTCAGAGGGAGGAGAGGTTCGTGGACAACAAACCAGTCGTATTGATCGTTGACGACGAGGCCGGGGTTCGCGAGTCGGTTCGGATGGTGCTCAAGGGTCAATTTGAGCCTATCCCACTCGCGTCGGGCGAAGAGGCACTCAAATGGCTTGCAGACAATACTGCCCATCTGGTGTTTCTCGACATTCTGATGCCCGGAATCGATGGACTCGAGGTACTCGAGCGAATTCGCGAGACCGATGCCGTCCTGCCGGTCGTCATGCTCACCGCGACGAAGACCGTCAAGACGGCGGTGACGGCCATGAAGCTGGGTGCGTTCGACTATGTGACCAAGCCGTTCGACGTCGAGGAGCTGCGTATCGTCGCCGCCCGGGCCACGGAAAGCGCCGACCTGAAAAAAGAAGTCGCGCAACTTCGCGAAGCGGTCTCTCACCGATACGGCTTCGACAGCATCATCGGCGAGGCCGAGCCGATGCAGAAGGTCTTCAGGAAGATCGAGGCGGTCGCACCGTTAAAGACCACGGTACTGGTCACGGGTGAGTCCGGTACGGGGAAAGAGCTGATCGCGAAGGCGATTCACTACAACTCCAAGCGTGCGAACAAGCCGCTGATCACGCTCAACTGCGCGGCGATCCCGGAGAACCTGCTCGAGAGTGAACTGTTCGGCCATGAGAAGGGCTCGTTCACGGATGCGGTAGAACGCAAGATCGGGCAGTTCGAGCTCGCGCACACCGGTACGATTTTCCTCGACGAGATCGGCGAGATGAGCGCTGCGCTTCAGGCGAAGTTGCTACGTGTGCTCGAGCAAGGCGAGATCATGCGGGTCGGCGGCGATCGTGCGATCGCCGTCGACGTTCGTGTGGTGGCAGCCACGAACAGGAATCTGCACGAGGCGATGGCGCATGGCAGTTTCCGATCTGATCTCTATTACCGGCTAAATGTCGTGTCGCTCGAGATCCCCTCTCTGCGAGAACGGCCAGAAGACATTCCTCATCTCATCAGGCATTTCGTGGAGAGGAAGACAGAGGATCTCGGTTTGCCGGAGAGGAGCCTCTCCGGTTCGGTCATCGACCGGCTTATTTCATACGGTTGGCCGGGGAACGTGCGAGAGCTGGAGAACGTCATCGAGCGTATGCTCGTGCTCAGCCCGATCGACGCTCAGGTCATCGGGCCGGATCAACTCCCGAATGATCTTGTGGACGGGCCCGGTGTGACAGTGGAGGTGCGAGAGGAGGTGCTCACCGGTAGCAAGTCCCTCTCAGACGCGGTCGATGAGTTTGAACGCGATATTATCGGCGAGGCGCTCAACCGGACCCACTACAACCAGACACGGGCAGCGAATGTCCTGGGGACCACTCGGCGGATCCTGAAGTATCGCATGGACAAGCTGGGAATTGACGGAGATCCCTTACTGTGAGGGGGGCTCCATTGACAACCGGCGGGTTGACCCGTAGAAGCGTCGAGGAGCGCCTTCCATGCCGAACCCGCTCGATAAAGCGCTCAGGCGGGCCACCGCCGGCGAGACCCTTACCGCTGAGGATGCCTACGCCCTCACCCATCCAGAGGCCGTAAAGCCCCTCGACGAGATCTGTGACATCGCAGGTCGTCAGCGCGACCTGCGCGCCGGCGGTATTCTGACCTACTCACCGAAGGTATTTCTTCCGGTCACCAATCTTTGCCGCGACCGCTGCACCTACTGTACGTTCAGGCGTGACCCCGGCGAGCCGGGCGAGTGGACCATGTCTCCCGAGGAGATCGCGGACTGGTCCGGGCGCGGAGCGAAGCTGGGATGCTTCGAAGCGCTGCTGTGTCTCGGTGACAAGCCGGAGATCGCGTTCCGGGGCTTCCGTAAGGCTCTGGCAGAACATGGCGCTGCCACCACGGCAGAGTACGTGGCGCAGGCCTGTAAGGTCAGTCTTGCCCACGGGCTGCTGCCGCACACCAACGCCGGGCTGCTCTCGCGATCGGAGATGGAGATGCTCCGGCCGCTCAACGTGAGCATGGGGCTGATGCTCGAGAACATCAGCCCACGACTGCGCGCTCGCGGAATGGCACATCAGTACGCACCGGACAAAGATCCGGCAGGGCGTATGCGGATGATCGACGAGGCTGGCGAGCTGCGTATCCCCTTCACCACGGGGATCCTGGTCGGGATCGGCGAGAACGAAGCGGAGCGTGTTGCGAGCCTCCTGGCGATACGTCGTTCGCACCGTGAGCATGGTCACATCCAGGAGGTCATTGTTCAGAACTTCCGCGCGAAGGTCGGCACGCCGATGGCCGGTGCCGCTGAGGTTACAGAGGACGACATGGTCAGGATGGTCGCGATCGCGCGGCTGATCCTCGGACCCGACATGAATCTGCAGGCACCGCCGAACCTGAGTCCGGATGCGCACGCGCGTCTCATACGCGCAGGAATCAACGACTGGGGCGGGATCTCGCCGCTGACGCTGGATTACGTGAACCCGGAGGCTCCGTGGCCGCACATCGACAGCCTTGGGTCGGTCTGTCGATCGGAGGGCTACGAGCTGCGCGCTCGGCTGCCGGTTTACCCCGAGTACGTGAACGAGCGATTCCAGGACGAGCAGATGCTCGCGCATCTGCGCGCGTACAGCCCGCAGCCGGGTGGCGGGCAGAGGCCAGAACGGGCTGAGGCTTTCAGCCCCATCGGAGCAGCACAGGTATGAGTTACGAGACCGAGCCGGATGCGGACGACCTGACATTTCTTCTGGAGGACGGGCGAACGCTGGAGCAACGCCTCGCTTCTTCTACGAGGGAGACGGCGCGCGTGCTCGACCGAGCCGTCAGCGGAGTTGCGCCGAGCGTCGATGAGGGCGCAGCGCTGCTGCAGCTGCGCGGGAACGACCTGAGCGCCCTGGTGGCGGCAGCGGACTGGTGCCGCAAGACTGACGTCGGCGACGTCGTCACATACGTCGTCAACCGCAACATCAACTGGACGAACGTCTGCTTCGTCGGATGCAAGTTCTGCGCTTTCGCACACCTGAAAGGTGACGCGGAGGCCTACGACGTTCCGATGGAGACGGTGCTGGCCAAGGTCGCCGAAGCGATCGACCGGGGCGCCACCGAGGTCTGTATGCAGGGAGGTATCAATCCGGACCTCCCCGCAGACGGCTACTTCGACATCATCACCGCCGTCCACGAACAGTTCCCTGGGATTCATATTCATGCGTACTCACCCATGGAGGTCATGTACGGAGCTCGTCGAGCCGGCATGGACTACCCCGAGTACCTCGGACGCCTGAAGACACTTGGACTCGGGAGCCTGCCCGGGACGGCGGCCGAGATTCTCGACGATGACGTCCGCGAGATCCTGTCCCACAAGAAGCTGGATGTGGAGACCTGGGTCGAGATCATTACCACCGCGCACGAGATCGGGATCCCGACGACATCGACCGTCATGTACGGGCATATCGAAACTCCGATGCACATCGCGCGGCATATCGAGCTGCTTCGCACGATTCAGCGTTGCACCGGTGGTTTTACCGAGTTCGTGCCGCTTCGTTTCATCTGGCAGAACACCGCCCTGTACAAGGAAGGAAAGGTCGAGCCGATCCCGCAGGGAGAGCTCGATCTCGCGGTGTACGCGACAAGCAGGCTGATGTTCCGTGGTCTGATCGACAACATTCAGACATCGTGGGTGAAGATCGGCCATGAGCTGGCAACGTTGACGCTCAATGCTGGATGCAATGATCTCGGCGGCACGCTGATGGAGGAGAGTATCTCCCGTGAGGCAGGCGCCGATGCGGGTGAATACACTTCTGTTGAGCAGCTCGAGGACATGATCCGAGCGGCAGGACGGATTCCGAGGCAGCGCAACACTCTGTACGGGCCGGTGAAGCCGGCCGCGGAAAAACCTGATGACCAGATCGCAGACCTTCACGGGCAGAGTCACGCTCCTGGCGGGTGGAGTGGGAGCTGCTAGGCTCCTGCGCGGACTTACCGAGGTCATCAAGCCGGAATCGCTGACGGTCATCGTCAACACAGGGGATGATGACCTGTTCTACGGTCTTCACGTCTCGCCGGACCTGGACACGATCGCCTACACTCTCGCCGGTCTCGCTCCCGAGGGACGCGGCTGGGGAATCCGGGACGACACGTTTCATGCTCTCGGAGCACTCGAAACCTATCACGGACCGGGCTGGTTCAGGCTGGGCGACCGCGACCTCGCGACGCACATCTACCGGACCGAGCAGCTGCGGGCCGGAGTTCCTCTGAGCGAGGTGACAGCGCGCATTCTCGACTCTCATGGTGTTCGGGTGCGAGTGATCCCGGCCACAGACGATCCGTTGAAGACCGAGATTGAAACCGGGAACGGTCGCCTGCCCTTCCAGCGCTGGCTGGTAGGTGAACGCGCCCGACCGGTGGTTCGCGGGGTGCGTTATGTCGGCGCGAGGAGGGCGAAGCCGGCCCCGGGGGTGATTGACGCGATCGCCGCTGCCGACCGGGTGATCGTGGCGCCCAGCAATCCATTCGTGAGCATTGGGCCCGTGCTTGCCGTTCCCGGGGTACGGGCTGCACTCAGGGCGGCCCGGCAACGGGCGGTAGCCGTCAGCCCGCTTATCCACGGCAAGGCGGTAAAGGGCCCGCTGGTAGAGATGCTGCGGGCACGTGGAGAGTCGCCCGACGCCTTCGCGATACGCGATATCTACAGCGGCCTGGTCTCTCATCTTGTGGTCGCACCGGGCGATTCCTCCGGTGCGCCGCCAGCTGCCTCGAGAGGCCCAGGAAGGACCGCTCCTACGCTCGTCGAACACGATATTCTCATTCAGAAGAAAGCGGCTGCGGTGAAGCTGGCTCGCGCCCTGTGTGCGGCGACGTGGTGACCGCAGCCGGGCATCGGCATGCACTCTCTGGCATACTCAAAGACGCCCGCACTCTGCGGATAGCGCGGAACGCTTAATGCAATCACGCAGCGAAACCATTGAACTGATCCCCCTTCACGGCATCCCCATGGTCGCACCGGGAGACGACCTGCCATCGATGCTGGCGGCAGCCATCGAGAGGGCCGGCGTCGAGCTCGACCCCGAAGATGTCCTGGTCGTATGTCAGAAGGTCGTCTCCAAGGCGGAAGGGCGGATCGCGAGGCTGAGTGACGTCGAGCCCCGTCCGGAGGCGGTCGCCTTTGCGCAGGAGTTCGACAAGGACCCGGCGGTCGTTGAGCTCGCGATGGCCGAGGCGCGGGAGATCCTCCGAAAGGAGCGAGGTCACCTGATTACTGCGACCGGCCCCGGCTGGATATGCGCCAACTCGGGCCTCGACCGCTCCAACCAGAATGAGGAAGGTGATGTCACGCTCCTGCCGGTCGACTCGGACGCGTCGGCCGCTCGCCTGCGCGCCGGTCTCGAAGCGATCTCCAGAGTCGCCATCGGCGTGATCGTCTCGGATACCTTCGGTCGCCCATGGCGTCTCGGCCAGCTCGATGTTGCCATCGGCGCTGCCGGAGTCGCGGTGCTTGACGATCACGGCGGCCGCTTCGACCTCGGCGGTCGCGTGCTCGAGCACACCCAGATCGCGGTTGCAGACCAGCTCGCCGCTGCAGCCGGCCTCCTTGCGGGAAAGTCCGCCGGCGTGCCGGCCGTTCTTGTGCGGGGGGCGCCCGGTGCAACAGGGGCTGCGGTCGGCCACCGGGCAGCAGACCTCGTCCGCCCCCCCGAGGACGATATGTTCCGATGATCGCCCGACTGCGGGCGGGGCTTGAGGAAAACCGGTGGTTGAGGTTGAGTGTCGGTACTGAGATCCACACGGAGCGACGCGGTGGCCAAGGTTGACCGAAAAAAGAGAGACGAGCAGCTGCGCAAAGAGCTGGCTGTGATGCTGTCCGAGCTCAACGAGCTTCGGATGCGGATTGACGCGGTTGTACGCCGGCTGGCGGACGGCGAGGCAGACGCCGCCGGCACGGACCAGACAAGTGTCAGCGCGGATGAACTGCGTTCAATGCAGGCCCTGCGCTCACGTCTGTCTTCGCAGGTCGATCGCATCAGGGAGAAAGTCATCGCCCGCATGCCCGAGTCCACTTGAGACGCCTTTTCTGGACCCACTTCTTTTCGTCGCTGCTCGTGGTGGTGGCACTTGCGCAGTGGATCTGTGCTGTCTGGCTGCTGCGTGAGCTCGCCGGTGTGCAACTCGGGCGCACAGCAAATGTCGCCGGGCCTGTTCTGCTTTACTGTCTCAACCGCCTGATCGTAACGCGCCGAATGCCGCCACCGGGTGTGACCCGAACGTTGCGGCGTGCCTATACCGGCGCGGCGTTCACGTCGCTGTTCGGGCTCTTGTTTCTCGCCCTTTGCGGTCTGGTCTGGCTGCTGACAACGCTGGGAGCCGGCGCCGTAGCGCTGGCCGCGGGAGATGCGCCAAACACCGCGCCGGTCGCGCAAACGCTCCGCGCTGTAGCTACGGGAGGCCTGCTCGCGATCTCCGGAATGATGGCCTACGGCTACTCGATCGGGCAGCGACGTCTTTGGATCAACCGCGTCGCGGTGCCGGTCGAGCGTCTGCCGCCTGCGCTCGAGTGGTTCCGGGTTGTCCAGATCAGTGACGTTCACCTGGGCGGGGTCACCTCGCCCGACCGTGTCGGGCGCTATGTCGAGCGTGCGAACGCCCTGACTCCCGATCTGACGGGTATCACCGGCGACATCACCGATGGGTTGGATCACGCCGAGGAGACGTTTCCCAGTCTCGGCCGTCTGCGTGCCCGTCATGGTGTCATCGCGATCCTGGGCAACCACGACGTGTACACCGGAGAACAAGAGGTGGCC
>CAXQPB010000082.1:0-30526 GCA_964225545.1 Candidatus Nitrosopumilus sp.
CCCAGCACCAGGATACCAGTCAGCCCGAGCTTCATGACGAGCGCCCCGACGGCAGGTATCTGGCTGACCCCGGGCGTAATTAGCCGCGAAACGAGTGTGCGAATCAAACGGTAGTTCACCAGCATGAAGCCGCCGCCGGCGGCCAGTCCCGTGGCATTTCCGATGCCTGTCGCCAGCGAGATCAGGACCGCTGCACCGACCAGAAGGAGCGCGACGAGCCCGATCCGCTCCACGCTCACCGAACGCGACCTCACGGGGCCTGGTCCGCGTCGCTCGCGCCCGGTTTCTGCGAAGTCAGACGCAAAATCTGGATAACCCCGGCTGCCAGCGCCGCGAGAGAGAGGAGCAACGTGAGCCAGGGCGCGGTTCCGGCGCGACCGTCGAGCCAGAATCCAAGGAGGAATCCGGCAGCGATACGCCAGCCGAGACTCCAGCCGAGCCCTAGAACTTCAAGGTTTCGCGAACTCGATGACGCCATCGGAGACCAACTTCAGCCGACTCGTGCGAGCGCGCGCTCGACGGCGGCACACGCAGCGTCGATGTCATCATCGGTATGCGCCGCCGACACGAACCACGCCTCGAACTGCGACGGCGGGATCCAGAGCCCCTCGTCCAGTAACGCCCGAAACAGCGAGGCGAAGGTTTCTGTATCCGCACTCACCGCGTCTTCATAGCCCTTCACGGCGTCCACGCCGCAGAACAGCGTGATCATCGAGCCGACCCTCTGAACACAGCCGGCGCGTTCGCCCAACGCTTTCCGGAGGCCTTTCTCGAGCCGGGCACAACGATCTTCGAGCACATCGTAGAAACCTGGAGCCTGAAGTTCGCCGAGGGTCGCCAGCCCGGCAGCAACCGCGAGCGGATTGCCGGACAGCGTTCCTGCCTGGTAGACCGGACCTGCCGGCGCGACGCGGTCCATCAACTCGGCACGTCCGCCGTACGCTCCCACCGGCAACCCGCCGCCGACGATCTTTCCGAGGCAGGTCAGGTCCGGTTCGACCCCGCAGATGTTCTGGTAGCCACCCCAGGCCAGACGGAAACCGGTCATCACCTCGTCGAAAATCAGCAGCGCGCCACTCTGGTCGCAGATCGAGCGCAGCTCTTCGAGAAATCCGGGCTCCGGCGAGACAACACCCATGTTGCCCGCGACCGGCTCGATGATGATGGCGGCGGTCTTTTCACTGACCTGGGCTCTGACCGAGCCCGCGTCGTTGTAATCGGCGACCCGGGTCAGCGCCGCGTTGGCTTCGGGAACTCCCGGGCTGTCCGGAACACCAAGCGTCGTCGCTCCGGAGCCTGCGCGCACAAGAAGTCCGTCAACGTGACCGTGGTAGCAGCCCGCAAACTTCACGATCTCAGGCCGACCGGTCGCGGCGCGGGCCAGCCTGACAGCGCTCATCGTCGCCTCGGTACCGGAGCTCACGAGGCGGACACGATCCATGTATCCGAAAGCGCTGCAGATCAGCTCTGCGATCTCGACCTCGGAGGCGGTCGGCGCGCCAAAACTGGTGCCTCTCTGCATGGTATCCGCGAGTTTCTCGAGGATTTTCGGGTGCGCATGGCCGAGAATCATCGGGCCCCAGGAACCGACGAAATCAAGATAGGTGCGGCCTTCAACATCGGTGATGCGGCAACCCGACGCTGATTCGACGAAGCGCGGCTTGCCACCGACCGACGACCACGCGCGAACGGGCGAATTCACTCCTCCCGGAATACAGCTCATGGCAGCATCGAAAAGCTGCCCGGAATCTTCTCTGGATGTCGTCATTTCCTGCTCCGGCCCGAGCCCCTGCAGCCAGGCCAAAGGCACTCCTCAGTTATGCACGTTTAATGCACTTCATATCGTGCAGAGAGCTCGCCGTAAACTCCGCGGAAATGCATCGATCGAGGGCAGGGGACGGCTCCCCGGCCCGCTCGTTCTTGCAACGCGGAGGGGAAGACTCTACTTGGAGCCGAAGCAGGGGCGGGAGGCAGATTCCGTCAACGCGACAGCCTGTTTCGGCCCGGAACGACTCGCGTACCGGGACCGCTGATATTAACTCATGAATGGTTATCCACACCCGTGGATAACCATGTGTACAAGGTGGAGTCGAGGGTTGGAAACAATCGCCGATCCTAATCTGAAAAGCCTTTGGGATCAGACACTTGAGCCGCTCAGGGCGAATCTGGAGCAGGACGATTTCGATACCTGGATAGAACCGCTGAAACTCGTTTCAGCCGATGACGGGGTGGTCGAGGTCGCGGTCCCCAACCGGATGTTCGCGAGCTGGGTAGAGGAGAACTTCCTTACCGAGCTCAGCGAGGCCTGGGTTGGCGCGTCCGGACAGGATTCGCGGTTCCGATTCACATGGGATCCATCCTCGAGTCAGGGCGAGCTTTTTCCTCTCCAGAGTCAGGGAGAGCTGTTCCCGCTCGCCGGTGGCGGCGAGGAATCGGAGAAAAAACGGGCCGGGCTGACTCGCTCGCCGGCTCCTTCGCGTCCGGGCGGTATCATCTCGCGTTACGACTTCGCGAGCTACGTGGTCGGGCCCAGTAACCAGTTTGCCCGGGCAGCCGCTTTCGCAGTCTCAGGACAGCCAGGAACCCTGTATAACCCGTTCTTCCTGTTCGGCGGTGTCGGACTCGGCAAAACGCATCTCGCCAACGCCGCCGGCAACGCGATTCTCGATGTGAATCCGGAGGCACGCGTCCTTTTTCTCAGCGCGGATACATTCACCAACCGCCTGATCGATGCGATCGGTCGAAACCGCGTCCAGGAATTCAAGAACCGCATGCGCCGGATCGACGTCCTGATTCTCGATGACGTTCAGTTCCTGGCCGGTCGCGAGAGAACTCAGCAGGAGTTCTTTCATATCTTCAACGCTCTGTACGACAGCGGTCGTCAGATCATCCTCACCTCGGACAAGTTTCCAAGCGAGATCCAGGGACTCGAGGAGCGTCTCTGCAATCGTTTCGGATGGGGTCTGGTGGCGGACATCAAACCACCCGACGAAGAGACCAGAGCGGCCATTCTCGTGCGCAAGGCCAAGGAAGAGGGGCTCGAGATCGACCGAGAGGTCATCGCCTTCATCGCAAGACGTTTCGAATCGAACATACGGGATCTGGAGGGCGCGCTTACGCGCCTGAGCGCCTGGGCATCACTGAACCGCTGCGAGATCACCGTCGAACTCGCCGAAAGGTTGCTCGGCAAGCCGGAGGCAGAGACCGCGAAGGCTCTGACCTTCGAGGAAATCGAAGCCCGCGTAACCGGCCACTTCGGCCTCAAACCCGGGGAGATCAAGGCGCGCCGGCGCACTCGCAAGGTCGCCGAAGCACGCCAGGTCGCCATGTTCATGATGAGGCATCACACTGGAGCTTCATTTCCTGCCATCGGAGAATTCCTCGGCGGTCGTGACCACTCCACAGTGGTTCACGGCTGCCAGGCGGTCGAACGTCGCTCGCAGAAAGAGCCCGTCTTCAAGAAGATGCTCGAGGTTCTCGCGCGTTCATTGGGCTGTGGATAAACGTTGTGTTCGATGTTCGTTATCCACCCTCATTTTCCTTCGTGGCGGGACAGAGTCAGTTTAACGCAGTTGTCAGCACACCGGCTGCACAAGCCCGGGACGAGCGCTTCTCGTTTCAGATCAGTGGCTTGCATCGTTTATCCACGGAAGTGTGCAAGTAAAGAATCAGTAACAGAGAAAACAATAGATTCATTATGGTGGGCCAATGAACACGACAATCGAACGAGAAGCTCTGGCAAGGGCACTATCCCGCGCTCAGGGCGTAATTGACAAACGCCATGCGATGGCGGTCCTCACCAACGTGCTGCTTGAGGCCGACGACGGGAAACTCTGTCTGATCGCCAGCGATATCGAGGTCAGTCTTCGCCAGTCGATACCGGCAACAATCGGCGAACCCGGAAAAGCAGCCGTCCCGGCCCGTACACTTTTCGAAATCGTCCGTGAGTCGAGCAGTGAAGAGATCACGCTCACAAGCCTGGAAAACCACTGGATGACCGTCTCGGCGGGGAAATCGCAATTCAAACTCACGGGCGTATCCCCGGACGAACATCCCGGAATGCCGACCAGCAAGGCAAACGGGGAGACGCGAACGACCATCGAGATTCCGGCCGGCGATCTGAACGAGATGATCCGACGCACGGTGTTCGCAGTATCCACCGATGACACCCGCTCGAATCTGGCAGGGGTTTACCTGATCGGTGGCGAAGGCGATTCGGTTCGCATGGTCGCAACCGACGGACACCGGCTCGCGATGATCGATCGCTCCGTGGGCGGTGACGGCATTGGCGACGGTGTCATCCTGCCCCGCAAGGGACTGGCCGAAGCAGCCCGGCTTCTTCCTGAGGAGAGCTCATCAGTGAAGCTGACGATCGCAGGGAGCGAAGCGCAGGTCGAGGTCGGAGATTCGTTGCTGAGTATGCGTCTCGTCGAAGGCAGCTTCCCGGACTACCAGCGAGTGATCCCGAACGAGACGCCGAAGAGGGTCGCGCTCTGTCGAGATGAGCTTCTCTCGACGCTGCGCAGGGTTTCAATCCTCTCCAGTGAGCGCGCCAGGGGGGTTCGATTCAAGCTCTCTGAGGGCGCTCTGGAGATCTCGACCAACAACCCCGACATGGGTGAGGCGAACGAGGAAATCGCCGTCGAGTACAGCGGCGACGCGATCGAGGTCGGTTTCAACGCACGTTATCTGCTCGACGTTCTCGGAGTGCTTCCGGAAGGGGAGAAGGTCGAACTCGGCCTCGGCGACGAGCTCAGCCCGGGCGTGCTGCGAGGTGACGATTCGAGTTACACGTACGTTGTCATGCCGATGAGGATCTGAGCGCATGAAAACGGCCAGCGTAAGCCCTTGTAAATGCTGTATTTACAAGGGCTTTTCCCCGGTTTGAAACTTTACTTTACAGCCCGAATTTGCTAACTCAACGCACGCTGAAGTCGATGCGAAGGGGGCCCGCCGCCGGGCATTTCGAGGAGCTTCTGAAGGGTTACCTCGAAACCTCAAGGATAGACGCTTCACAGAGGGCAAGACAGTCCAGTCGGAGCGGTCGTGAGTTCGGCTCATGACCATGGATGCGACCGCTCGGTAAACCCGGCAGATCGCGATCGGTTTCGGTTCACTCGATGAGTTCGGACGAAAGCACCACCATGGTCCCGGAAGGGTCCTCCGACACAACCCGCGTCGGCGAAGATAGCTATTCAGCGAAGCACATTAAAGTGCTCGAAGGGCTCGAGGCCGTCCGGAAACGCCCGGGCATGTACATCGGTGACACCGGTGAACGTGGTCTCCATCATCTTGTCTACGAGGTTGTAGACAACTCGATCGACGAGGCGCTTGCGGGTCACTGCAATGACGTCGTCGTAGAGATCCACGTCGACAACAGCATCACCGTCAGGGATAACGGGCGGGGAATACCCGTCGATATCCATCCCACCGAAGGGGTCTCGGCCGCTGAGGTCGTCATGACCAAGCTCCACGCCGGCGGGAAGTTCGAGAAAGACTCCTACAAGGTTTCCGGTGGTCTTCACGGGGTCGGTGTGTCCGTCGTGAACGCGCTCTCGGCCTGGCTCGAGACCGAGATTCGGCGCGATGGAAAGGTCTACTTCCAGCGATACGAACGGGGGGCTCCGCAAAAGCCGCTCGAGCAGACCGGCGTGACCGACAAGAAAGGAACCACTGTAAAGTTCCTGCCCGACAATGAGATCTTCGAGCACACGACCTATCGCTTCGAAACCCTGGCGAGCCGGCTTCGTGAGCTGGCGTTTCTGAATCGGGGCGTACGAATCACACTCGAGGACGAGCGCGAGGGGGGGAAATCGCAGACGTTCCACTACGAGGGCGGCATCGTCTCCTTCGTCGAGCACCTGAACCGCTCGAAGACCCCGCTCACAGGGGATGTGATCTATCTCTCCGGCAGTCGAAACGGCGTCGCAATCGAGATCGCGATGCAGTGGAACGACAGCTATTCGGAGAACGTCTACTCCTTCGCGAACAACATCAACACCTTCGAAGGCGGTACCCATCTCAGCGGATTCCGCTCGGCGTTGACGAGAACGATCAACAATTACGCGGCCTCGAACAATCTGTCGAAAAAGAACGACGAGACGCTCGACGGCGACGACTGCCGTGAGGGATTGTCCGCGGTAATCTCGGTCAAGGTTCCCGAGCCGCAGTTCGAAGGTCAGACCAAAACGAAGCTCGGCAACAGTGAGGTCAAAGGCTCGGTAGAGGCGCTCGTTAACGACCGGCTCGCCACCTATTTCGAGGAGCACCCGGCCGAAGCGAAAAGCGTTGTAAGCAAGGGGATGGAGGCCGCGCGTGTTCGTCTTGCGGCACGCAAGGCCAAGGACCTGGCCCGCCGAAAGGGAGCACTCGATTCAGCGGCGCTTCCCGGAAAACTGGCCGACTGCCAGGAGCGCGATCCCAAGAAGAGTGAACTCTTCATCGTCGAGGGCGACTCAGCGGGAGGCTCTGCCAAGCAGGGACGTGATCGCAAGAACCAGGCGATTCTTCCGCTGCGCGGTAAAATCCTCAACGTCTGGAAGGCTCGCTTCGACAAGATGATCTCCTCTCAGGAGATCCGCTTGCTCATCACCGCCCTCGGGACCGGGATCGGAGATGACAAAGCGCTGGAAAAGCTGCGTTACCACACGATCGTGATCATGACCGACGCGGACGTGGACGGGTCACACATCCGAACGCTTCTCCTTACGTTCTTCTACCGCCATTTCTTCAAGCTCATCGAGCTCGGCAACATCTACATCGCTCAGCCGCCGCTCTTCCGCGTGAAAAAAGGCAAGACCGAGCGTTATCTGAAAGACGAAGCGGCACTCGCGGAGTACCTGATCGACCTCGGCGTTCACAACGTCGAAGTTCGGTCCCACAAAGGAGCCGGAGCGATCTCCGGGCCGCCTCTGAAAGATGCTCTGAAGAAGCTCTCCGACATGGAGAATCTCCTTACGGTTCTCGAGAAGAAAAAGGGCAACCGCCGTGTGATCTCCGAGGTCGCCGCCAATATGGCCGTCGACGCCGATCTGCTGGCGGACGAGAATCGGCTTCGAGAGGTAATGAAGGCTCTTGAAGAGCGGATCGCGAGCGTCGCGCCGGAGCTGATGCCGGTATCGATCCGGTACGAGAAAGATCCGGAGCACGGATGCGAGCGCGCGGTGATCGCCGCGAAGTCGAACGGGACCATCAGCGACACCACGATCGACCGACAGCTCCTCGAGTTCCCGGAATTCGTGAGGCTGAGGAAGATCCTCTCGGAAGTTTCCGAGCTCGGTGAGGCGCCCTATGTGGTCGCCTCCGGCGCGGTCGAGACCGCTGCATCGGGACTTGTCGAAGTCCACGACGTCATCATGGCGGGAGCCAGGAAAGGGCTGGACATCCAGCGTTACAAAGGCCTCGGCGAGATGAATCCGGAACAACTCTGGGAGACGACCATGGACCCGGAAAAGCGCACGCTTCTCCAGGTCAGCATCGAAGACTCGGTGGCTGCCGAGGAAATATTCTCGACATTGATGGGAGAGCAGGTGGAATCGCGGCGGCGTTTCATCGAAGACAACGCCCTCAATGTCCGCAATCTCGATATCTGACAGTTTCTCACGGGGCCTGAAGAGTGGATCCGTCCGAACATACCAGCAAGGTAGAGATAAACATCGAAGACGAGATGCGTACGTCCTACATGGACTACGCGATGAGCGTCATCATCGGGCGTGCGCTGCCCGATGTACGCGATGGTCTCAAGCCGGTGCATCGTCGTTGCCTGTTCGCGATGCAGGACCTCGGTAACGTCTGGAACCGAGGCTACAAGAAATCAGCGAGAATTGTCGGCGACGTGATCGGAAAGTATCACCCGCACGGCGATTCCGCCGTCTACGACACGATCGTTCGTATGGCGCAGGATTTCTCGATGCGGTATCCGCTGATCGACGGTCAGGGGAACTTCGGCTCTGTTGACGGCGACCCGCCTGCCGCGATGCGATACACCGAAGTCCGGATGGCCCGCATCACCAGCGAGGTGCTCGCGGACATCGACAAAGAGACCGTCGACTTCGTTCCGAACTACGACGACACGACCTTCGAGCCGTCGGTGATGCCGTCGAAGCTGCCCAATCTGCTGATCAACGGCTCGTCCGGGATCGCCGTCGGGATGGCGACGAATATCCCGCCCCACAATCTGTGTGAGGTCGTCGACGCTCTGCTCGCGTTGATCGAGAATCCTGAGCTCACCGTGATCGATCTCATGAAGATCGTGACCGCACCGGATTTCCCTACGGGCGGGATGATCTACGGGCGAAAGGCCATTTTCGACGCCTACACCACCGGGCGCGGCATCCTCCAGGTCCGCTCACGCGTGGACATCGAGGAGAACGAACGAAACGGAAGAGCGCGCCTGGCCGTCACGGAGATCCCCTATCAGGTCAACAAGTCCCGGCTGATCGAGAAAATCGCCGACCTCGTCAACAGCAAGCGGATCGACGGCATTTCCGACCTGCGGGACGAATCCGACCGCACGGGCATGCGGATCGTGATCGAGTTGAAGAAGGACGCGATACCGGACGTGGTCCTGGCCAACCTCTACAAGCATACGCCGCTGCAGGATTCCTTCGGCGTCATCATGCTCGCGCTCGTCGACGGCCGGCCACGCCTGCTCGATCTCAAGCAGCTGCTGTCGTACTTCATCGCGCACCGCAAAGAGATCGTGACGCGTGCCACCCAGTTCGACCTTCGAAAGGCCGAAGCCCGTCTTCATATTCTGGAAGGCCTCAAGATAGCGCTCGACAACCTTGATGCGGTGATCGCGTTGATCCGCGCCGCCGCGGATACCGCGACCGCGAAGAGCGGTCTGATGACAACCTTCGGGCTGACGGATATCCAGTCACAGGCGATTCTCGACATGAGACTCCAGCGCCTGACCGGTCTGGAGCGCGACAAGATCATCGAGGAGTACAAGGAAACCCAGGCGCTCATCGAGCGACTGCGCGCAATCCTCGCCGACGAACGAGAGGTCTACAAGATCGTCGCCACGGAGCTCACCGAGGTCCGCGAGGCCTACGGGGATGCGAGACGTACCGCGATCGTGGACAGCGGCGCCGAGATCGAACTCGAAGACATGATCGCCGAAGAGGACATGGTCGTGACCGTGTCCCACGAAGGTTACGTGAAACGCAACCCGGTCTCTCTGTACCGTCAGCAAAGAAGAGGGGGGCGCGGAAAGATCGGGGCGGCGACAAAAGGCGACGACTTCGTACAGAAGATGTTCGTGGCGTCTACTCATTCTTACATGCTCTTCTTCACCAACCGCGGGCGATGCTACTGGAAGAAGGTGCATGAACTCCCGCAAGCCGGTCGCTCTGCGCGCGGAAAAGCGATCGTCAACCTTCTTGCGCTGGATGAAGGCGAGACGCTTTCGACGTCACTTCCGGTCCGCGAGTTCACTGAAGGGACCTATGTCCTGTTCGCGACGGCCAAGGGTACGGTCAAGAAAACTCCCCTGATGGACTACTCGCGGCCGCGGACGAACGGTATCCGCGCGATCAACCTCGATGAGGATGATGAGCTGATTTCCGTCAGGCTTACCGACGGCGACCAGCAGGTCGCGATCTCGACCAATTCCGGACAGCTCGTACGTTTCCCGGAGACCGAAGTCCGCTCGATGGGCCGCACGGCCGGCGGCGTCAAAGGCGCAAGTCTCGCACCCGGCGACCGCGTCGTCAGCATGGAGGTCGTGAGCCCCGACTCTTCGCTTCTTACCGTGTCCCAGAACGGCTACGGCAAGCGCTCCAAGACCGAAGACTATCGGCTCGTCCACCGCGGCGGGAAGGGCGTTGCCACGATGAAGGTCTCCGAGCGAACAGGCCCGGTTGTCGGAGTCGTGCAGATCGTAGAGGAAGATGAGGAGGTCATGATCGTCACCAGCGGCGGAAAGATGATCCGTCTTGCCGTCGGCCCGATCCGGGTGATGGGGCGCAACACCCAGGGTGTCCGCCTGGTCAGGCTCGGAGGCGGCGATGCCGCAGGTGCGCCGCTCGAGCAGGTAGTCTCGGTTGCCACGGTTGCCGACAAGGATCCTGCCAGTGGCGACGCCGACCTCGATGACGCGGTCACGGACGTGGACACGGAAGATGTGACCGAAAATGACGCGGGTGAAGGACAGGAAGAGCCGCGCGATGGGACGGAAGACGACGGCGAACAAGGGTGAACCGGCGGCGAGCATGAACGCACGAGTCGCCGTCGTAGGCGCGGGAAGCTGGGGAACGGCGCTCGCAAGCCTGCTGGCCGGCGAACACGAGCATGTCGCGATCTGGTCCAGGGGGTCGGAAGTTGCCGACCTGATCTCCCAGAAGCACGAAAATCGCGTCTACCTCCCCGGAATCAAACTCCCCCGCAACCTCTCTGCCTCGACCGACCTTGCCGCCGTTCTCTGCGGCGCAGACATGGTCGTCATGGTGGTTCCATCCCATGCAATGCGAGCGACCGCCGAGGCAGCAGCGTCGCATATCGACGGCAGCGCCGTGGTTGTCTCGGCGAGCAAGGGAATCGAGGACGAGTCGCTGCTCACGATGTTCGAAGTCCTGGAGGATACAGTCGGGTCCGCGGAACGACTGGGCGTCATCTCCGGGCCGAGTTTCGCCGTAGAGCTCGCATCGGGACAGCCGACGGTCGTCGTCGCTGCTGCCCGGTCCCGCCAGATCAGCGAACGTGTACAGCAGAGGTTCGCCGCGCCGGCGCTGCGCGTTTACAGCAGCACCGATATCGTCGGTGTCGAGATCGGTGGAGTGGTCAAGAACGTCATGGCGATCGCCACCGGAGTATCGGACGGCCTGGGCTACGGTCACAACGCACGCGCCGCGCTGATTACCCGCGGCCTCGCGGAAATCATGCGGTTGGCAGGGGCCCTCGGAGCCCAGCCGGAGACGCTTGCCGGCCTGTCCGGGATCGGCGATCTGGTTCTGACATGCACCGGTGACCTGAGCCGAAACAGGCAATTGGGGCTGCGGATCGGCCGCGGAGAGAAGGTTGCCGATATCCTCGCTGGAATGAGAATGGTGGCCGAGGGTGTCAGAAACACCAAGGCTGTGAGGAATCTGGCCGAGCGCGAGGGGATCGATCTGCCCATCGTCGATGCGACGTACAGGGTGCTTTACGAGGATCTGCCGCCGGGCGATGTGCTCGGCGAACTTTTCGGCCGGTCGCTCAAGCCGGAATTCCGTTAGCCCCCCGGGACCTGAGGGTCTGCGTCGCAAGGCTCGCCGCAGCATCTGGGGTAAACGCCCTAGAAAAAATCGCAAAGCCTACGAAAAATCAGGTAAAATTGACTTGCGGCACACCCTGTGCAAAGTTTCTGCGTCGCGTTGGACCCCCAAGTGCTCGCTCTGACCGAGTGGCACCGCGCGGGTTGACAGCGAGACCGTCGATGGGCCTGTGAGGCCACACGTTGTCGAGAGAGTTCGATTCGTCAACTCGATCGACGCTACGGAGCAGAAACCGCCGTGAAGAGAACGTTCCAACCGAGCAATGTCCGCCGCAGGCGGCGACATGGATTCAGGGCCAGAATGGCAACGCCCGGCGGGCGCAGGGTGATTAAAAGCCGACGGGCTAAGGGGCGCGTGCGACTTGCAGTCTCGACTCCTCCGAAACGCGCGCGACGCTGAGCAGGACAGGAAATTTCCGCGTGACAGACGCCTCCGCAAGCGCTCCGAGTTCTTGCGGATCCAGGGGTCACAGCGTGGAACGAAAACCCCGCACTTCATCGTAATACTTGTCGCTGGACCCGAAGAGGATTGTCGACTCGGGGTCACGGTGAGCCGAAAGGTTGGCTGCGCAGTAAGCAGGAACCGGGTGAAGAGGCGGCTAAGAGAATTTTTCAGAGTACACCGAACCAAGTTGCAGCCGGCCCATGACCTTCTGATCATCGCCAGGGCAGGCGCGGACAAGCTGAGCTTTAAAGATGTCGAGTCGGAACTTGCAGCAAGCCTGGGTATTGCCACTCGCTGAGGGGGAAACTGCTCCTTCGCGCGATTCGCAGGCCGCTGCCCGTTCTTCTTTCCGACCCGTCACCGCTGCACTTCTACTCGTAATCATCGCGTACAAGCGGTTCGTGTCCCCATTGCTGGGGCCGAGCTGCAGATTCCACCCGACCTGTTCGACGTACGCGATGGAAGCGATCCGACGCTATGGCCCCCTGGGCGGAGCGGCGCGAGCGCTTGCGAGGCTTGCTCGTTGCCACCCTTTCAGTCAGGGAGGTTTCGACCCCGTCCGCTGAACGGGGAAGAACCGGGAAGAGGCTGCGGCCCATGGAGGCCGCTGCGTGGAGCAAAGAGCACTACTCGCGTTCCTCATATCTCTGGCGATCCTGCTGGGGTACCAGGCGCTGTTCGCGCCCGTCCCGCAACAGGTCGAGCAGGGACCGACCCAGACGCTGCCGGAAACGCCGGAGCCGTCCGCTCGTCGGCCGTTCACTTCACCCGGCTCCATGCCCGAGCTGAATCAGCCGTTTTCGCAGCCGGAACAGGTGATTCGGGTCGAGACGGATCTCTATATCGCGGAGTTCACGTCATTCGGCGGCCGGCTGAAGAGTTTTCTTCTGAAAAACTACGCGGCCGATTCAGGTGCGGACGCCGAGCCCCTCGATATGGTTCGCTCAGAATCGCTGCTGCCGCTCGGACTGCAGTGGCGGGGCGCCGATGGACGTTTCCACAACGACAGGCGGATCGTCTATCGACTCGAGAAATCGGCGTCGGGCGTCTCCGGCACCGGTGTGGCGAACGTCACCATGCTCGGCGATCTGCCCGAAGGCGGCAACATTGTAAAACGCCTTGACCTCGTCGGAGATTCCTATCTGCTCAACCTCCAGGCGACCGTTCAGGGGGGCGGCGCTGTGGGCGTCGGCTGGGCACGAGACATCGGCGAGGATCAGAGCCGCTTCGCAGGGATCGAGGGGCCGACGGCGTATGTTGACGGAGCGCTCGAAACCGAAGCGGCAGCGTCGATGGACGAGCCGATCTCACTGGAGGGTAAGGTCGCATGGGGAGGCTATGCAGAGCATTACTTCCTCTCCGCGTTCATTCCCTCCGATAGCGCCGGCTATCGATTCGTCGCGGTCGCCGGTGCCGGTGTTGCGGAAGCGCAGCTCTGGAACGAGGACGCGAACGGATCAGTCTCCTACCAGCTCTTCGTTGGGCCGAAGAGCATCGATCTCCTCTCATCGCTCGGTCACGACCTCGAAGAAGCTGTGGACCTGGGGATCTTCTGGTTCATCGCAAGACCGATGCTGGAGCTGCTGTTCTTCCTGCATCGATTCCTCGGAAACTACGGTTGGGCGATCGTCCTGCTGACGGTAGGAGTTCGTCTCGCCTTTTATCCGATCAACCAGAGACAGGCTGCAGCGATGAAGGCGATGCAGCGCATTCAGCCTGAGCTCAAGAAGATTCAGGACAAGTACAAGGACGATCGCGAGCGGATGAGCAAGGAGGTGATGGAGGTTTATCGCCGCCACAAGGTCAATCCGCTCTCCGGTTGTCTCCCGATGCTGGTGCAGCTGCCGGTGTTCTTCGGGCTTTACAATGCCCTGATGCAGGCCATCGAACTGCGGCATGCGCCGTTCTTCGGATGGATTACCGACCTTTCGCAGCCGGACAGGCTGGGCACTCTGGCGATCCCGTTCGTCGAGCCGCCCGGCATTCCGGTAATGACGCTGCTGATGGGTGCCAGCATGGTGCTTCAGCAGCGAATGACGCCCCAGATGGGCGATCCAACTCAGCAACGGATGATGATGCTGATGCCAGTCATCTTCACCGTCATGTTTGTCAATTTCCCTTCGGGTCTCGTGGTCTACTGGTTCGCCAACAACCTCATGGCGATTGGACAGCAGTGGGCAACGAATCGCTCGAAAGCCTAGGAGCTTCGTCATGTCGACCAGTATCGAAGCGCAAGGCGTAACTGTGGACGAGGCGATTCAGGTCGCCCTCAACCAGCTCGGCGTCACGCGCGACAGCGTAGAAATCAAAATCATTCATCATCCCCGCAGCGGCTTTCTCGGAATCGGCGCTCGCAAAGCAAAGGTTCGGGCGACGGTCCGTAAATCGGCCCTTCAGGACGGCGAGGAATTCGATATGTCCGAGGGCGGCGGACAACGGCGCGGCCGCCGTGGTCGTCGCGGATCCCGTCGTGGCCGTGGAGGCCGCGGCCAGACTGAAGACAGATCGGACAACAAGGGTGGCGGTCAGCAGGCGGAACGGTCTCCCGACCGCGGACAGCAGCAGGGCGGCCGGGGCCGTCAACAACCGGCTCGCGGATCCAACGCTGATAAAGCCGAGAGGGACGAGAGGAAACCCGGACGAGGGCAGAATCAGCGATCGAAGCGTTCCGATCAGGAGGCGAAGGATCAGCCGCGGGGCCAGCAGGCAGCGCAGCAGACCGAGGGCGAGGAGAAGCGCTCCGAGCAGACCTCCGAGAGACGATCTCGTCGCGGTCGCCGCGGCGGGCGTGGGCGTGATCGCCGTCGACGGGAGGCGGAGGAAAAATCCGCCGAACCGCAGCAGGCCGATGGCCTGAATGCCGCGCCGCAGAATCAGGGTCCCGAGTCGGCGCAACCTGAATCTCAGGCTGCCGACCCGGTGAAAGCGGATTCAGCAAACGCGCCTGCGGACAATGAACAGAAGCCATCACAGTCGGGCCGTCGAGGTCGTAAGAACGAGAGTCGTTCGGACGATGCACCGCGCATGAGCCGCGAACAGGTCATCGAGCGCGCGGTCCCGATGGTCGAGGAGCTCGTAAAAAGAATGGGCTTCGAGGCAGAGGTCAAAAGCGACGCCGCCGATGAGTCCGGCGATGTCACCGTCTCCATCAGCGGCGACGCCGAGGGATTGCTGATCGGTCGCCGCGGGCAAACGCTCGACGCCCTCGAGCACGTCGTGAACCGCATGATCTTCACTGGTGAGCCGACCTCCGACGCTCGGGTCCAGATCGACGTCGGCGGCTATCGGGCTCGAAGGCGGGAGTCGCTCCTCGAGCTGGCCGGAAGGTTGAAGGACCGAGCCGTCAGTCAGGGGCGCCGGGTTCAGGTGAGCCCCATGAGTCAGCGCGACCGAAGGATCCTGCAGGCAGCGCTCGCCGACGACGACGCCGTAGAGACTCGAGCGCTCGGCTCGGGCTTCTATCGCCGCGTTCTTATCGCGCCGAGCGGACTCGCTGATGACGGCAGCCCCGTCGAGGAGATCAGCGAGGACAGCATCGATCCCGGCGGCGCCAGCTAGAGGTGTACCTTCGCGATACGATCGTCGCGCGTGCAACGCCCCCCGGGCGCGGTGCAGTAGCGATCGTGAGGATCAGCGGGGACCGCGCAACAAGCATCCTCGAGCGGATGTTCACACCGTCGCGGGAGCGGCGTGGAGTGGCATCAGCGGAGGCATGGCGGTTCCGTCATGGGACTCTCCGTGGTGATCGCAACGGCGACGTGCTCGATGAGGTCCTGGTGGTCACGATGCCGGGCCCTTCGACGTACACCGGCGAAGACGTTGTCGAGATTCACTGTCACGGCTCACCGCTGATCTGTGATCGAATCATCGCGGCCGTGCTCAGCCACGGCGCCCGACCGGCGGAGCGCGGAGAGTTCACGCGTCGCGCGTACCTCAACGGCCGCGTCGACCTTGTCCAGGCCGAGGCAGTCGCCGATCTGATCGACGCCCGAATGGAGCGGGGGGCACTCGTCGCGTGGGAACAGCTCCAAGGCGCGCTGTCTTCACGACTGGAAACGGCCCGACAGCAGATCATCGATCTTCTCGCCGAACTGGAAGCCTGCGTCGACTTTTCCGATGAGGAGCTTCCGACGGAGAAACCCGAATTCCGTCTCGCTGCGCTTGGCTCTGTCGAGTCAGACATCAGAAAGATGCTCAGTGGATTCGCCGTGGCCCGGCGCTGGCGTGATGGCTACCGAACGGTTTTCTGCGGCCGCCCAAACGTCGGCAAATCCAGTCTCGTCAACGCGCTCCTCGGAAGCGCACGAATGATTGTCACCGACGAACCCGGGACGACACGCGACTCGGTAGAGGAATTGATCGAACTTGACGGCACCGCTTTCGTGCTCACCGACACGGCCGGCGTGCGCGAGGCGCCCGGGCGCGCTGAGGAGGCCGCGGTCGAGCGAGCACGTGTCGCCGCCGACGAGGCGGATATCCTCGTGCTCGTGATCGACGGATCCCGCCCGATCGGGCCTGACGAGCGCGAATGGGTACGGGAGACGGAGTCGCGCTGCGCTTTCATCGCCGTCAACAAGTCCGATCTGCCGGCAGGTTTGAGCGAGGACGATCGCCATCTGTTGCGATCCTGCCGCCGGCCGGTCCTGGAATTATCCGCGATGGCCGGGACCGGCCTCGCGGAGCTCGGCGAGCATCTCAAGTCGTGCGTCAGATCCGAACTCGAGGAAACATCCCAGCCGGTTGGCGTGAGCAGCGCTCGCCACCGGGCCGCGCTCGAGCGGTGCCTCACGGCCATCGACAGAGCGAGGCAACTTCAGCTCGAGTCGGGACCGCCCGAGCTGACCTCGCTGGAGCTCCGCGCGGCCGTCTCGGAGCTTGCCGCGATTACGAATCCGCTGGATAACGAGGAGATTCTCGACGAAGTTTTTCGTTCGTTCTGCATTGGAAAATGAGCGACTCGCACGAAAAAAGTTACGACGTGATTGTGGTTGGAGCCGGTCACGCCGGCATCGAGGCCGCCCTGGCCGGCGCACGCCTCGGGCTGTCTACGGCCATGCTCACGGTCAAGGCGGAAAGCGTCGGGCAGATGTCGTGTAATCCGGCGATCGGGGGGATCGGCAAGGGGCACCTGGTGCGCGAGATCGACGCGCTCGGAGGTGAAATGGGGCGCGCGATCGACGAGTGCGGGATTCAGTTCCGTAGGCTCAATACGCGCAAGGGTCCTGCGGTGAGGGCGTCGAGGGCACAGGCGGACAAGGAAAAATATCGTCAACGGATGTGCCGGGTCGTTGCCGAGACTTCGGGCCTCGAGCTGGTCGAAGCAGAGGTCACCGACATCGTCCGGGAGGGATCGGCGATCACCGGCGTGCGACTGCGCGATGGCAGGACCCTCGGTGCGCGAGCGGTGGTTCTCACGACCGGCACTTTCCTGAACGGGGTTCTTCATCGGGGCAGTGAGCAGCAGTCCGGCGGCCGGGCGGGAGACCCCGCGGCACGCGGATTGAGCGATTCACTTCGCTCCGCCGGTCTCGAGCTTGGCAGGCTGAAGACAGGCACCTGTCCTCGACTCGACACGAGCACGATCGACTACTCAGCGCTTGAGCCGCAACCTCCCGAGGAGCCGCCGCCTTTCTTTTCCTACGAGTCTCGAGGGTCTGCACCCTTGCGTCAGGTAGCCTGCCACATCACCTACACGAATGAATTAACGCACCGCATTATTAGAGATGCGATCGGCCAGTCGGCGATCTACAACGGGACCATCACGTCTCGGGGGCCGCGCTACTGTCCATCGATCGAGGACAAGGTCATGAAGTTCCCCGATCGCAAGGAGCATCGGATCTTCCTCGAACCCGAAGGCCTCGACACTGACGAGGTCTACCCGAACGGACTCTCGACCTCACTGCCGCTCGATGTTCAGAAACTGTTTGTTGCCACGATCCCCGGCCTGGAGAAGGCACGGATCGTCCGACCGGGTTACGCGATCGAGTACGACTATGTGGTCCCGACCCAGCTCGACGCCACTCTGGAGACCCGCAGAGTCCGCGGCCTTTTCCTGGCCGGTCAGATCAACGGAACGACCGGCTATGAGGAAGCCGCGGCTCAGGGCCTGCTCGCGGGTATCAACGCCGCGAGGTCGGTGTTGGGAGAAAGCGGTCTGACTCTCGCTCGAGATGAAGCGTACATCGGTGTCCTTGTCGACGACCTGGTGACTCGCGGGATCGACGGTGAACCGTATCGTATGTTCACATCGCGCGCCGAGTATCGTCTGATACTCCGGCACGACAACGCCGACCACCGACTGTCTGAACGGGCGCTTTCCATCGGGCTGCTGAGCGAGGCTAGGCGGTCACTTCTCACGCGCAAGTGTGAGCGGATCGAGGAGGCGCTTTCGCTGCTTCGCGCGACGAGGATCAACCCGACCCGGGAGGTGCGAGAATTGGCGGAGTCGGCCGGGCAGTCTGCTCCGATGACTCCGCTGTCCGCCTTCGATCTTCTCCGGCGGCCGCGGATCAGGTATGAGCAGGTCGCGGCTATGGCCCGACTTCCCCGTTACGAAACCGAAGTCGAGGATGAACTCGAAGCCGAAGCGGCCTACGCGGGTTACGTCGGACGCCAGCAGGAGGAAGTCGCAAGGCTGCGAGCGCTGGAGGCGGCCGAGCTCCCAGTCGACCTCAGCTACGCCGATGTAAACGGCCTGTCCTCCGAGGCCCGGGAGAAGCTCGACAGTGTCCGGCCCCGTTCCCTCGGACAGGCAGGGCGGATCAGCGGCATCACGCCTGCCGCCGTGAGTGCTCTGGCAGTCCACCTCAAGAAGAAGCACAGGCGCTGAACATGACACGCGTTTCGGCGTCGCACGACGGGGAGCGTGCCGAGCTTGTGGATGGAGCAAGGGAATTCGCCATCCGCCTGGATGAGGAAGCCGCCGATCGCCTGATCGATTACCTGGATCTTCTTTACCTCTGGAACAGGACAGCCGGGCTCACTCGTGTGAAGCGGCCGGATGCTGTCCGCCTGCACATCATCGACTCTCTGTCTGCGGTCCCCCGACTCCAGACTGCGGCTCGACTGGTCGATCTTGGAAGCGGCGCCGGCCTGCCGGGGATTCCGTTGGCGTCGGCGCTGCCAGGCACTGATGTGACGCTCATCGAGTCTCGAAGGAAGAAGTGTTCCTTTCTCGAAGAGGCCGTCCGAACTCTCGGCCTGGATAACTGCAGTGTCCTTGAGGAGGATGCCGCGGTGATAGCCGCGAGCGGGAGACAGTTCGACGCCGTAATCAGCCGTGCGTTTCAGCCGCCGGCCGAGTTTGTGCCGTTTGCGGCGGCGATGGTGTCGCCAGGCGGATTGATGGTCTGTATGGGCGGTCCGGAGATGACCGTTGGGGACCAGCTCGCAGCTTCGGCCGGGGACAATTTCGAGTTGGCCTTTGAGGAGCGCTTCAAATTACCGCGCGGGGCTGAGAGGCGAACTCTCGTCGGGCTCCGAAGACTCGATTGAAAGCGCCCGAGGCGGCGCGGATCCCCAAGGTCTGCCGCGTTCCTTGCGTAGATGTTTCACGTGAAACAATCCTGCACCGGATCCTAACCGCTGCGCGCGGATGTTTCACGTGAAACAGTATAGGTATGGCCTCTGGTCCGGCTGAACAGCCGGGTCCGGCGAAGTCGCCGGCCGGAAGCGCGCAAGCGGAGCAGATAGCCAACCTCGGGCGCTCACCCCAGGCGGGCAGAAATTGTTTCACGTGAAACACGCGGACATATCGTCTGACTACGGAGCTCGGCGGTGGCCGGCGATCGTGTTTTCGGACGGTCCCTTTTACCAACCGTACCGCGGCGAAATTGTTTCACGTGAAACACGCACACTTTGTGCTGACGGTGCAGGGCCTGCTCGCAATCCGAAATTCCGTGTGATAGCCAAGAGACTCCTTTCCTTTCGGATCGCCAGCGCTGTGGATGTGATGAGTGTGGCGGTAGGAGGCAGTGGCGCATGGCTCTTGTCATCGCGGTAGCCAATCAAAATGGTGGTGTCGGTAAAACGACCACTGCCGTGAATCTCTCAGCCGCCCTGGCCCTCGAGGGACAGCGTACCCTTCTGGTCGATTTCGACTCGCAGGGGAGCGCCAGCAGCGGCGTCGGGGCGGCCAACAGCGACCCGCCGACTGTTTACGATATGCTGGTGGGCTCGGTCGGCGCCGTCGATGCTCTGCGGCACACAGAGCTCGCAGAACTGGATCTGATTCCGGCGAACCAGGATCTGGCCGGGGCGGAGGTCGAGCTCGTATCACTCCCGCAACGCGAGAGGCAGCTCGGAGATGCGTTGAGGGCGGTCCGCGGCGGATACGAGTTCATCGTTATCGACTGCCCGCCCTCTCTCGGCATGCTGACGCTGAACGCCCTGTGTGCTGCCGACTCGGTTCTGGTGCCTCTGCAGTGCGAGTTCTACGCTCTCGAAGGTTTGAGCGCGTTGTTGAACACCGTCGGGCGGATTCGGGAAACCTACAACCCGGACCTGAAGCTGCAGGGAATACTGCTGACGATGTTCGACGCGCGAACCTCGTTGAGCCGCCAGGTGGCCGAGGAAGTACGGGGCCACTTTCCCGATTCGATCTTCGACTCGGTCGTGCCCCGTAACGTCCGCCTGGGCGAGAGCCCGTCTCACGGACTGCCGGTGTTGCTCTACGATCCGACCTCCCGCGGGGCGGAGGCATACCGGCTTCTTGCGAAAGAACTACTGAATCAGATACTGAGCCGCGGCGAGGAAAGCAGGGAGGCCTTTGGACAACGTGAGGAAACAGGGACTGGGTAAGGGGCTGGACGCCATCCTTGGCGGCGGGCGATCGTCCGAACCAACCCCTCAACGCACCGCGTTATCCCCGGCCGAGGCTTCGGGGACGCCGCTGCTGGTAGAGATCGAGAAAGTGTCTGCGGGCCGCGGCCAGCCGAGACGCCACTTTGATGATGGCGCGCTCGACGAACTCGCCAGCTCCATTCGCGAGAAAGGAATTCTCCAGCCGCTTGTGGTTACCGAATCCGGCGGTGGCTTTGAGCTGATCGCCGGCGAGCGCCGTTTGCGCGCAGCCGCTCGAGCCGGTCTCGAGCGAGTCCCGGTCCTCGTCAAGCGTGAAGTCGATCCGCGGGAGCTCGTGGAGCTCGCCCTGATCGAGAACATTCAAAGAGAGGACCTCAGCCCACTCGAGGAAGCACGCGCGTACCAGCGGCTTATGGACGACTACGCCTACACGCAGGATGAAACGGCGAAGCGAGTCGGGAAGTCGCGAGCGGCGGTTGCGAACAGTGTTCGGCTTCTAGGACTTCCGACTGCCGTCCAGCAACTGATTGAAACGGGCACGCTTTCGGAGGGCCACGGCAGGGCTCTGCTCGGTCTCCCCACAGCCGCCGCGCAGATTCAGCTCGCGCACAAAGTGGCGCGTAAAGGCATGTCGGTTCGTGAGACAGAGGACGCAACCCGTGCCTTGCGGGAGTCGACTCCGGGCAGCGCCGGCAGCGCCAGGGCAGGCGGTCCTTCCACCGCACGGGATCCCGAAATCGCCGCGCTCGAGAGGAGTCTGTCTCGCTCGCTGGGAACGAAGGTCAGGGTCCGAAGCGGCGCAAAGGGCGGCAAGATCCAGATCGACTTTTACTCCCAGGAAGAGCTCACCCGCCTGACCGACAAGCTCGCGGGTTAGCCCTCACACCATCATGGGGCGAGCCACTCGAAGACGAGTTTTGACAACCTAGTCTTCCTTTGGTAGCAGCCCCGAGTCCGCTGACGAATTAGCCGCAGCGTACATCCCGGAGTACAGCGTCGTGGCAGGGCTTCCGGCTGCCAGGCGCCGGTGCTTCCGGAGTGTACGGAGAGTGCCCTCGATCTATAAGGAAGCGGTCACGCTGAAATGCTCCAGTTCCCTCCCGATATAACCCTCGTCATCCAGCTCGTTACGTTCTTCGTTCTGTTCCTCATTCTGAACAAACTCCTTTTTGCGCCGTTTGCTCAGGTGCTGAGTGAGCGCGAGCAGCAAACGGGCGGAGCCGAGGACTCAGCCGAAGAGGCCGAGGCGGACGCGGAGCGCATCCGGGAAGAAATCGAAGCAAAGCTTTCAGCGGCTCGAGCAGAGGCCATCTCGGCCGCCGAGGCACTCAGAAAGAGAACGCGCGACGAAGAAGCCGCGATGTTCGAGGCGGCCAAAGAGGAAGCGAGCGGGGAGCTCGCGCGGCTTCGGAGCGATCTCGAACGTGAGCGGGAGGAGGCTGCGCAGTCCTTGCGCGGCGAGGCGCAGGCGCTGGCTGACCGCATGGCAGCCGCCGTACTCGGCGCGTAGACGGGAAGCGGTGGGCCGATGAAAACAACTGCCATCCTCATCTCTGCCCTTTTGCCGGGGCTGGCTTTCGCGGCAGGCGGCGGCGGTCACCACGATCCGGGCCATACTACGCCCGAGCAGTGGCGCCTCATGGGGTTCATGTTCGTGAACTTCGCGCTGTTCGTGGGCTTGATGATTCGCTTCGCGCGAGCACCTCTTCGCGACTACCTGATTCAGCGACGCAGGGATCTCGTGGAGGCCATGAACGCGGCCGCACGCGCGAAAGAAGAAGCAGAGGCGCTCAAGCGCGAGTACGAACAGAAACTCGCCGGCCTCGAGCAGACACGAAAAGAAATTTCTGAAGAGATCGCGCGCATTGCCGAGTCCGAACGAGAGCGGACTCTGGCGCAGGCCCGCGAGGCCGCAGCCCGCCTGAAGACGGATGCAGAGCTGACAGCTCGATCGGACTTCGAACGCGCGAAGCGCGAGCTTCGAGATGAAGCTGCGCGACTCGCCACCGAGATCGCATCAAAAGAGATCCGCAGCCGACTTGACGAGGGCGAACGCCGCAGGCTGGTTCGCGAGTTCCTGTCTTCGCTCGAGAGCGGATCCGGAGCGGAGGCGAAACAGTGACCCCGGGTTCGGCTGCCAAGAGATACGCACGCGCGCTCTACGACCTTACTCGTGAAGAGGGTTCGCTGGAGCAGACAGCGGAAGCGCTGGCAGAGGTAGCGGCTGCGGTCGAAGCGGTACCCGAGGGGGCCATTTCATCGGGCGTTCTCGACGCTGCCTCGCGCGCGAAGCTGGGATTGGCGCTGGCTGCTCCGTTCGGCGACGGGAGCACTTTCGGTAAGTTCCTCCAGCTGATCGCTGAGCGGGATCGGATCGAGGCGCTGCCCGGCGTCCACGCCTGGTTCATCAGGCGGCTGGACGAAGAGGCTGGACGCGTCCGCGCTTCGGTCACGACCGCAGCGCAGCCTGCGGCAGAGGACCTCGATTCGATCATCGCGACCCTCCGGAAAACGGCAGGGCGGGACGTCGTTGCCGAGGTGCAGACGGACGAGGAACTGCTCGGCGGCGTTGTCGTTGAGCTGGAAGGTCGGGTTTACGACGGTAGCATTCGCACACGGCTTGCGAGACTCGCGGCCAGGATGTCGGGAGAGTAGGCGAGGCCAGGGGGCCGGCGCCCTTAGCAGGGAGTATCGATGCAGATCAGAGCGTCTGAGATCAGCGACATAATCAAGGAGCAGATCCGCGAGTTCGGGAAGGACGTCGAAGTCCGTGAGACCGGCCGCGTTCTCTCGACTGGTGACGGTATCGCCCGAATTCACGGGTTGGATCGTTGCGCGGCCGGTGAGCTGCTGGAGTTCCCGGGAGGGCTCTACGGCATGGTCCTCAACCTGGAAGAGGACAACGTCGGAGCCGCTGTCTTCGGCGACCCGGAGCGGGTCTACGAGGGCGCGGAGGTGAAGCGAACGGGTCGCATCGCCGAGGTGCCGGTAGGGGACGGGATGCTTGGTCGCGTAGTGAACGCGCTTGGTCAGCCCATCGACGGTCTCGGTGATATCAAGGCGGACGGCAGTCGGCGAGTCGAGGTCAAGGCGCCAGGCATCGTAGATCGTCAGCCCGTAGGCGAGCCGCTACAGACCGGCATCAAGGCGATCGACGCAATGATTCCCGTCGGTCGCGGTCAGCGAGAGCTGATCATCGGCGACCGTCAGACCGGCAAGACAGCCGTCGCCATCGATACGATCATCAATCAGAAGGGCGGCGATGTCCTGTGCATCTACGTCGCGATCGGACAGAAGCGATCTTCGGTCGCTCAGGTCGTGGAACGGCTGAAGAAGAACGGCGCAATGGACTACACCGTAGTCGTTGCCGCGACTTCATCGGAGTCGGCGCCGCTCCAGTTCATCGCGCCCTATGCAGGTGTCGCGATCGGTGAGTACTTCCGGGACAGCGGTCGTCACGCGCTGATCATTTATGATGATCTTTCAAAGCAGGCCGTCGCATACAGGCAGCTCTCGTTGCTTCTCCGTCGGCCTCCCGGACGTGAGGCGTTCCCCGGCGACGTTTTCTACGTTCACTCACGACTTCTCGAGCGGGCGGCAAAGATGAGCGACGAGCGCGGCGGCGGCTCGCTGACCGCGCTCCCGATCATCGAGACACAGGCCGGTGACGTGTCCGCGTACATTCCGACCAACGTGATTTCGATTACGGACGGTCAGATTTACCTCGAGACCGACCTGTTCAACTCGGGCGTGCGTCCGGCGGTGAACGTCGGTCTGTCGGTTTCGCGAGTCGGCGGCGCAGCGCAGATCAAGGCAATGAAACAGGTCGCCGGAACATTGCGTCTTGACCTGGCCCAGTACCGTGAGATGGCAGCCTTCGCTCAGTTCGGCAGCGATCTTGATCCTGCAACGCAGAAGCAGCTCGCTCGCGGAGAGCGACTGGTCGAGGTCCTCAAGCAGGGACAGTACGTCCCGCAGGATGTCGCGAAGCAGATCCTGACGATTTACGCGGCCACCAACGGTCACGTCGACGAGGTCGAGCCGAGCCGCGTGGGACAGTTCGAGTCCGAGCTCGTCGGTTTCGTCGAGACAAGTCATTCAGACCTCTTCGATCTGATCCGCAAGGAGAAGGCGCTCACCGACGCGGTCAAGGAGCGCCTCGACGCGGTCCTCGAAGAGTTCAAGAAGATATTCGCTTAGCGGGGCACTGTGGCGAGTCTCAAGGACATACGAAAACGGATCACGTCGGTCCGCAATACGCAGCAGGTCACGAAGGCCATGAAGATGGTCGCGGCCGCGAAACTGCGTCGTGCGCAGGAAGCCGCGGAGAACGCCCGGACGTACTCCGACAAGCTCACAGAGATGTTGCGGTCACTCGCGGCGAGTACGGGTGAGGATGCCCATCCACTCCTTCGTGCCGGCAGTGACGCGCCTGCGCATGTGATCGTGATAACGGCAGATCGCGGACTCTGCGGCGGGTACAACGCGTCGATCGTGAAAACCGCGGAACAGTTCCTGGAGAGCGACCTTGGCACCGGAGCGACGATCAGCGTCTTCGGCAGACGCGGGTACGATCATTTCAAGCGGTCGTCGGTCCCACGAGTAAGCGACCACATCAACGAGGCGGTTGACGTCGCGGCCGCTCGCAAGCTCGCGGCCGAGGGAACCGAACGGTTTCTCAAGGGCGAGTCGGGTTCGGTCTACGTAGCCTACACGAAGTTCCAGTCGGCGATTGCGCAGGAGCCGGCTGTCGAACGGCTGCTCCCGGTAGCCGCAGAAGACGCTACGGCAGATGGTGGCGATGAGGCAACGGACTACGTGTTCGAGCCCAATGCCGGCCAGATTCTCGGCACGCTGCTGCCGAGGTATGTGGACACGCGCATGTACCACGCGCTGCTGGAATCTTCGGCGAGCGAATTCGGCGCAAGAATGACGGCGATGGACAGCGCAACGAACAACGCATCGGACATGATCGACCGGCTCACGCTGGCGATGAACCGCGCCAGGCAGGCGGGTATCACGACCGAGCTTATGGAAATCGTCGGCGGCGCAGAGGCCCTGAACGGCTGAGCCGAAGGCGACCTCAGGTCGGAGACAAGGTAAGGAGCAGAGGACCGAAATGGCCAACGGAAAGATCTCGCAGGTTATCGGCGCAGTTGTCGACGTGGAGTTTCCTCCAGGGCAGGTACCGCCGATCCTCAATGCGTTGACGGTCACCAACCCCGTACTGAGCGACGATGAGGACAATCTGATCCTCGAGGTTGCCGCACATCTCGGCGAGAACACCGTCCGAACCATCGCGATGGATTCGGCCGAAGGTCTGGTCCGCGGTCTCGACGTGAAAGACACCGGCGCGCCGATCCAGACGCCGGTCGGTGAGCCGGTACTCGGCCGAATTCTCAATGTCGTCGGGCAGCCGGTGGACGAGCGCGGTCCGGTCGCGTCGACGGAGACGATGAGCATTCACCGCGCCGCGCCGGAGTACGTCGACCAGTCGACGGAAGTCGAGATGTTCGAGACCGGCATCAAGGTCGTCGATCTCCTCGCTCCCTACTCCAAAGGCGGGAAGATCGGGCTGTTCGGCGGTGCCGGCGTCGGCAAAACCGTCATCATCATGGAGCTGATCAACAACGTTGCACAGCAACACGGCGGTTACTCCGTGTTCGCGGGCGTCGGAGAGCGGACCCGTGAGGGCAACGACCTCTGGCTCGAGATGAAAGAGTCGGGCGTTATCGACAAAGCGGCTCTGGTCTACGGACAGATGAACGAGCCGCCCGGTGCGCGCGCGCGCGTCGCATTTACCGCACTGACGGTCTGCGAGTACTTCCGTGATGTACAGGCCAAGGACGTGCTCCTGTTCGTCGACAACATCTTCCGATTCACGCAGGCCAACTCGGAAGTATCCGCGCTGCTCGGCCGCATGCCGTCGGCAGTCGGATACCAGCCGACACTCGCGACCGACCTCGGAATGTTGCAGGAGCGAATCACAACGACGAAAAAGGGCTCGATCACGTCGGTTCAGGCGATTTACGTGCCTGCAGACGACCTGACCGACCCTGCGCCGGCGACGACCTTCAGCCATCTCGACGCGACCACGGTTCTGTCGCGGCAGATCGCCGAGCTCGGCATCTATCCGGCAGTCGACCCGCTCGACTCCACTTCGCGAATTCTCGACCCCAACGTGCTGGGCGAGGAACACTACAGCGTCGCGCGCTCGGTGCAGGAGGTCCTTCAGCGCTACAAGGACCTCCAGGACATCATCGCGATTCTCGGCATGGACGAGCTTTCGGAAGAAGACCGGCTGGTCGTCGCGAGAGCCAGAAAGGTGCAGCGATTCCTGTCGCAGCCCTTCCACGTCGCGGAGGCCTTCACCGGAACGCCGGGCGAGTATGTGAAGCTCGAGGATACGATTCGGGCTTTCAAGGAGCTCGTTGCGGGCGATCACGACGATCTCCCGGAGCAGGCCTTCTACATGGTCGGAACGATCGAAGACGCCCGCGAGAAGGCGTCGAAGATGGCGGCCTGATCACATGGCGCTCACGCTGCGCATAGTCACTCCAACGCGGCTCGTCGTCGAGGCGGAGGTAGAGGAGGTCACGGCTCCCGGGAGCGCCGGTGAGTTCGGCGTCTTTCCCGAGCACGTCACCTTCCTCGGCGCGCTCGACCTCGGACTGCTGACGTACCGTGAGGGAAGCGCGAACAAGCGCGTCGTCATCCACGGAGGCTTTGCCGAGGTTCGGGACGATGTCATGACCGTCCTGGCCGACGACGCCGAGTTCCCCGAGGAGGTCGATCTCGAGAGCGCCCGGGCGGAGCTCAAGCGGCTCGGCGGTGAACTGGACAAGGGGCGTGAGAATCCCGCGGAGGTGGAGGAACTTCTGCGTGAGCACAGGCGCGCGGAAGTACGCGTGTCGGCCGGGGCCTGATACACAGCTCGGCGCTGCGGCGCCTCACTTTTGCAGGACCGCGCGTCTGCGGCGCGGCGACACTTTTAACGACATTCCGCATCCGCCCCGGGCTTCCGATTTCGCCGCTGCGGTCTCTGCGTGGAGATCGAAACCCACCCGAGGTAGTCTGATCCACATGACAGCGCCCGGCCTGTGTCAGACTCCAGCCCTGTTCATAGCGGCGATTGCGTTCGCGCTGACCGTCACGCCCTCAACATTCGCGCAGACCGAACAGGACGTCGCAGTAGAGACCCGGGAGGTCGAGCCAAGGCAGGTCGTCACGCACTTCTTTGTCGCTGAAGGCGAGGCCACGGGACAGCAGACGGTCGTCGGTAACAGCAAGCTCTATGAGGTGAAGGCAGGACAGACCTTCCTCGATATCTCGCGGGAGGTTGACGTCGGCTACAACGAGCTGCTCGCGGCGAATCCGCTGGCTGACCCGTGGGTGCCGCCGCGCGGTAGCGAGGTTATTGTTCCCTCCGAATGGATCCTTCCGCGCGGCAATCATGCGGGGGTGGTTTTGAACATTCCGGAGATGCGCATCTACTACTATCTGCCGTCGCCACGTGCAGGTGGAAAGTCCTCGATGGTCGTGACGTACCCGGTGGGTCTCGGGCGACAGGACTGGCAGACGCCGCAGGCTCAGTTTCGAATCCGCGGAAAGACCCGCAACCCGGCCTGGGTAATTCCCGAGTCGATCAAGAAAGAACGGATTGCCGATTTTGGATCGACGGAGAGCGTGATCCCGGGCGGTCATCCCGAGAATCCACTCGGAAAACATCGGCTCGAGTTGACGCTGCCTTCGTACGCAATCCACGGCACCAACCGCAACTGGGGCGTCGGTATGCAGGTGAGCCACGGCTGCGTGCGAATGTACCCGGAGGATATCGCAGCCCTCTTTCCGCTGGTCCCGGTGGGAACCGCCGGTGAGTTTCTCTACCAGCCCGTCAAGGTAGGAGTCCGGAGAGGCCGTGTGATGGTCGAGGTCCACGAGGACATTTATGGTGTCGCCCCCTGGCCGTGGATGCTTGCTCAGGACCTCGTCAAGGAAATGGGTCTGGAGCGTTTCGTCGACAAAAGAAGGCTGGAGGCGGTTGTCGAGGCTGCGAGCGGTATTCCGACAGATGTCGGATTCGTCGGGTGGCCTGACAGAGAAGAGGAGAGGATGGTGCGCTTCGACGAGCTGGGAAATCCGCGAAAGCCCTACGCACAAGTAGTGGCGAATCGTTGATCCGATCCCGATCGGGCAAGCCCCCGGCCCTGATCGATATTACCAGCGGGATCTGAGATTCAGGCCCGCCTCACCGATACGTACAGCGGGGCTCAGGGTCATGTCATGAAAAGGGTTCGGGATCTGGCCGCTGTCGACCACTGCGTCCGCAATCTTCCCGAGCCCGTGAATTGGCGCCTGCGAACCGCGGCCGGCGGCGTTGGCAATCGCACGAACCGTCTCCGCGCTTCGCGTGATGAAGGAGTCAGGTCCGTAAACGGTCCTCATCACCTCGGCGACCTTTTCGGGGTCGTCGGCGAATCGATAGCTCGAGGGATCGAGTGGATCCTGTGAGCTCGTGTCCATGCCCGGGTTGACCTTCAGTGCTGCCGAAAGTGTGGCATTGCGATCCGCGCGGCCTGCCAGCGCGATATCATCGGTATGCGGAATTCTGCCGGGGCAGGCCGCGGCGACCCGCCCGTTCGCATCCATGGTTCGGGCGACGTGTTCCCCGCGGCTGGCACCGAGCTCGCCGGCAAGGTCAACGGCGGTGGCTGGCGTTGCCAAGAGCAGCACCGCCACCGCCGTCACACTCAGCCGGGCACCTGCGTTCCTGGCGCGTGTCACGACCGTAGATTCAATTCGGATCCTGTCGATGCGCGACACCATCACTTAAAAGCGTGGTCATGCGGCGACAGCCACGTCAAGCGAAAAAAAAGCGCCCCCGGCATGATACCGGGGGCGCTTGTGCAATACCGACCCTTTGGTGGAGGTCGTCTACTCGTCGACGTATCGCGACTGACGCGCCGCGTGGATGTTCAGGAAGCCCGCAGCAGGGTGTCGGGACTCTCTTCACCCGGTTGAGCGTTCTCCTCGGACCGTCGGGTCTGCAGCGGTACGATCCGCGCCTCAGTTCGCTTCACCGGCGACTTCTGCTGGCGCCACTTGGACAGGCCGCGTCGAATGTATTCCGGGTTAAGTCCCAGAACCTCGCAGATGTTCTCGTAGGAAAAGGGCCACTCGCGCTCCTCTGACTCGATCCAGTCGCAGGCGTCCTCGAAGAGCAGGCGTCCGCGCGGATCGCGCGCCAGTGCGTACTTCTGGTAGCACTCAACGGCGTCCTGAAGAACGGCGAGCATGAGCCTGCGCTCGCGTACAAGTCCTCCCTCGCGCGAAAAAGCAGCGAAGTACTGCGCTGGGAGTAGTGTGTCCGGCTCGAAAAGATTCACGAAACGATCTGCCATGCCTCTATACCTCTCCGCCCGGTGTGTGGGCTCCCGCGTATTGACAACTGACGTGATGCATAGCGTCAATTACCATGATTTGCCGTATCAAGGGAAGATACGGAGCCATGAAATAAAAAATGCTATTCCATAAGTAGCGGTGAACTACGCTTCTTCTCTCTTCACCGGGTGCCAACAATCATTATCACCGGTTCCTGTCAGCTGTTCCGGCGCTTATCGACAGAGTTTCAGGCTATGAAGGACATGGAGCCTGGTAGCGACTCCGACGCCCCCAGTTCCAGCAACTCACCCACCGTCGGAAAGATCCGACGGGTCGCTCCCGCGCCCCTCCAAGATGCGCGGAATAAACCATCTAGGCACGCGGACTGTCAAGCGATTCGGCCCCCCCTCATGTGCAGAATCTGGCTTATTTTTCGTGGTTTGACGCGGTGCGATTCTTGCGGCGCTGCGAGGGTCGGGGAGAGCTTATTCTCCGATCGCCAGGGGGGGGCTTCGATCAGGTCCTGAGGTGTGGGACCGCAGCAAGGATTCGCTCCGCTTCTGCGATGATCGCACGACGAAGGCGGGGCTCCCTGGCCACCTCCAGGCAGGCCCTGAGTGTCCGCAATCGAAGCGCCCAGCCGG
>CAXQPB010000083.1:0-37438 GCA_964225545.1 Candidatus Nitrosopumilus sp.
CCGGCAGCTTACTCCTGCATATCGGAAATAATCTCGTCGCGACGGTTATCGCGAATCAGGCGGTCGTTGTGGAAAGCCTGTTTGAGCGCAACCCACGAAAAAAGCACCACCAGGAGCAGAGCTCCGGCCACTGGCATGTTGTCGGGCTTGCTGATGATGTCGACGAACTGCTGCCATGCAGTCATCGTGTGCGAGCCATCGAGCGCAGCAGAGAAAAAGACCATGTCGCGCGAAATCCTCCTGAAACGGTTCCTGCCGGAACTCCGGCCGGCGAGCGGCCTGCCCCCGTTTGAGACAACAGCCGGTCCGGGCCGCCAGCCTCCGCACGCTAGGGAGCGTTCCCGACGTTGTCAACTTGGCCCCCTGAACAGGCACGGCGCGGGGGGATCAACTTGACTGCGCTGCGGTATGGCCGTCTCCTAGGGGATAACCCCGATGGGCGCGATCTCCCAACCCTACCTCAAGCTGAGCCAGTTTCTGGACCTGGAGAGTCGGTGGCTCGGCGCCCCGAACAAGGACGAGCTGTGCCACCGGATCTGCCGGACCGTGGTCCTGCTGCTGGGCACGCCGGCGGCTGCCATCGGCCTCGCGTCAGGTCGTTCGGCGTACCGGGTTGTCGCAGCCGAAGGAGACTGGCCGGAGCCGCCGCAGAGCGGCCCTCTGGCCCGCCGCGCCCGTGAAACCGCCACTCCCCAGATCAGGAATACAGGGGACCACGTCGTGGGGCTTTTTCCGTTCAGCGCAGGCGCCGAGCTTTCGGGCTGCCTCCATGTCCGCCAGGACAGACCGGTTTTTCAGGCAGATGAGGTAGCCTTCCTCCGTTTCCTCGCCTCGCTCACCGGCATCGTGGTGGCGGGGGGCACCCCGGACGTCGCGGACCCGCTCGAGACCTCCGACGGCGACAGCGAGTCGGCGGACGTCGCAGCCCGAAAGCGCGTCGCGATGGCCGTCCACGACCTGCGCAATCCTCTCGCGGTGCTCGCAGGCTACGTCGACCTCATCGCTACAGGGAGTCTGGGAGAGCTCAACGAGCAACAAACCAAAGCTGCCGAGGCGATGCGCGGCCAGATCGACGTGATCTCGGATGCGATCGGCCGACTGATGGATCTCGATCGGCACGAAACCGCCGAGAGCGTCGCTGTCTCACGTGTTGACCTGCGGTCGGTGTTCGACGAAATCGCGAACTCCCGTTTTCCGCACGCAACGGATCGTATCACCTGGCCCGGACCGGAAGCTGCATTCGGTTTCGAGACGGATCGTCACCGCCTAGTGTCAATCATTCAAAACCTGGTCGACAACGCCCTTCGCCACGCCGGAGACGGTCGAGTGATGGTCGACTGCTCCCAGCGGCGAAAACATCTGGTGCTTCGGGTCACCGACGAAGGGCCGGGACTCTCCCCGGAGAGAACAGCCACGCTCGAAGCGAGCGTGGCCGGCGAGGAGCGGACTTCCACGCACGCCGAACGCGGGCTCGGCCTGAAAGCGGTCGGTACTCACGTACGAGCGCTGGGTGGCAAGTTGGAGGTTTCCAGAGGTGCCCGCGGAGGGGCCGTGATCAGCGTTCAGATTCCCGCGCGTCGCGAAGCTCAGGACGCCTCTGCGCGAGCGGACTGAAAAGCCTGCCACGTCCGGCCGAGTCCCTCGTCGAACGAAACCAGGGTTTTGTAACCCAGAACATTCTCCGCTGCGCTCACATCGGCGAGGCTGTGCCGAACGTCGCCGACGCGTGCATCCTGGTGAATCCGTTCCAGAGATTGGTCCGTGATCTTCTCGAGTGAAGCGACAATATCGAGGAGGCTGTAGCGTGCCCCGCAGGCGATATTGAAAACCTGCCCTCCGGCACCCTCGGCCCGCGCGGCGGCGAGATTGGCCTCGACCACGTTCGCGACGTAGGTGAAATCGCGGGACTGCTCACCATCCCCGTTTATACGCAGGGGCGTACCGTCCGCTGCCCACTGCATGAACAGAGGAATCACGGCCGCATAGGCGGAATCGGGTCGCTGCCTCGGTCCGAAAACGTTGAAGTAACGCAGGCAGACCGTGTCGAGTCCGTAGACATGGTGGAAAGCACGCGCGTACGCCTCACCGGCGAGTTTGGTGACGGCGTACGGAGAGATCGGCGACGGCGTCAGCCCCTCGTGTTTGGGCAGGGCCGGGTTGTCTCCGTAAACCGAAGATGACGATGAAAAAACGAAACGCTCAACGCCGGCACGACGTGCGGCGTCCAGTACGTTTACCGTACCGGAAACGTTGACGGCGTTGGATCGCGCGGGGTTATCGACCGAGCGCTGAACCGAGCCCAGGGCCGCCAGGTGAAGAACGACTCGTGCGCCATCGACCGCACGCTGGACGGTGGCTGGATCGCAGACATCGCCCTCGATGAAATCGACCGCGTCGCCGAACGGCTCCAGGTTTCGCGCGAGCCCGTTACTGAGGTCGTCGAGGACCCGCACCCGCTCGCCGGCGGCGACCAGAGCTTCAACGATGTTTGAGCCGATGAAGCCGGCACCGCCCGTGACGAGGTACATGGTTCAGTTGTTCTCCAGGGACTCTTCGTTGAGAACACTCCCCTGCCAGTCGAGCCTGCCGGTTTCCTTGTCGCGCACCGGAGCGGGCATCCGATCCAGAACGTTGAACTTGAAGATGTGCCAGAAGGCGGCGAGTCCGTCACGCCAGGTGATCTTCTTGCCGGCGTCGTAGTCACGGCCCCAGTAAGAGATCGGGAGCTCGAAGATTCGGCAGCGCATCTGCGCGCAGCGAGCCGTCACTTCCGGCTCGAATCCGAATCGATCGGTCGTCAGGCGCATACGCTTGATAACCTCGGCTCGGAAGACTTTGTACCCGGTCTCCATGTCGGTGAGGTTGAGGTCGGTCAGCATGTTGGACAGGAGCGTGAGGAACTGGTTGCCCAGCTGATGCCAGAAGAAAAGAACGCGGTGCGGTCCGCCGAGGAAGCGCGAGCCGTAGACGACGTCAGCCACCCCCTGCTCGATCGGCGCGAGCAGACGAGGAAACTCGACCGGATCGTACTCCATGTCCGCGTCCTGGATGATGACGTAGTCGCCCTTCACCTCTGCGAGAGCCGTTCGGATGGCCGCGCCCTTGCCGCGGTTCACATCGTGGAATCGGATGACGAGATCCGGCTGCTCCTCCGCGATGTTCTTCAGAATCTCCCGCGTACCGTCGACCGAACAGTCATCCACGAGAATGATCTCGGTATTGACCGGGACTGACTTTACGCGCTCGATGACTTCGCGAATGGTATCGCGCTCGTTGAACACCGGAATCAGCACTGAAAGCACCTTGTTGCTACTCATGAGGGGTTCCTCCGACCTCGCTATTCTTGTGTCGCGCTGCTGGCAAGGTCCCCCGACAACCGCGCCTCCGGTTGTTCGGGTTTGAACCAGCGATGTGCAAATCGGAGCATTCCCACAAGGAATCCGATCGCCCACGCGTGGTGGATGAAAACAAAGGCCAGCACTAGCCGAAAGCGGCTTCCACCGGTGTCCGGGGAGAGCATCGCCACGGCCGCGATTGCCAACAGGTATGCAGATATCGCGCCAACCGAAAGAGCGGGTCCGATCGGGCCGAGCGGAGCGCTCAGGAGGCCCAGAATCACCCCGAGATCGAACAACGGCGGAACGAAGTGTCGAAGGCTCATCTGGCCCGGATGCTTCTGGAGAACCCGGGCTTTCCAGACACCGTACTGGTAGAACTGCTTGATGAGTTTCGACCACGACTGCCGGTTCTGGTACTGCGACTTCATTCGCGGGGTGACGAGAACGCGCCCGCCGAGCTTGCGCAGGCGGTAGTTGAACTCGTCGTCCTGGTTGCGCACCAGCTCCTCATCGAAGAGGCCCACGCGCTCGAAGACCGCTTTCGGCCACATTCCCATGTAAACCGTGTCCGCCTCGCGCTCCTCCGTGCCGAACTGGAAGTACGAGCCAATCCCGAAGCGCGAGCTCATCGCCGCAGCGATCGCGTCGCCCACCGGGCCACCGCCGAGCTTGACCATCGGCCCGCCGACGTTGTCCACCCTGGTTCTCAGCAGGGCCTCGACCCCGACCGAAATGTAGTCGTCGGCGAGCAGGGTGTGCATATCGACACGCGCGATGATCTCGCCGCGAGCTGCCCGGATCGCGCGATTGAGAGAGCTGGGGACAATTCTGGCAGGGTTGCGAAGAACGCTGAGCCGCGGGTTCTCCGCGGCCATTTCCTGAAGGATCTCGTACGACCCGTCATCCGACATGCCGTCTACCACGATCACGTCGAGCAATTCGGCGGGGTAGTCCTGCTCGAAGACGCTCTCGATGGAGCGCCGGACCCAGTCACGCTCGTTGCGCATGGGGATGATGATTGTGACGCTTGGCTGCGGGCTCACGTCTCGATTCCCAGGGGCTGATCTTCGGCGGTTCGTGATCGGGCGGTCATGACCGCTCTCCCCAGGACTCGATTGTACACTGCAATCGTCGACTCGATCATCGCCTTCAGCGAAAAACGTTGCTCTGCGGCCGAGCGCGCCGCGCGGGAGATCTCCGCAGCCCTTTCAGGCTGTTTCCACAACGAACACGCAGCGTTGGCGCAGTCGCCTGCCGCTCCGGCCGCCACGAGTACGCCTGTGCGGCCGTTGTCGACCACTTCAGGCGTCCCCCCCACCCGGGTGGCGACCACCGGCAGGCCGGCCGCCATGGCCTCCAGAACCACGTTCGGGGTGCCCTCCCAGTCCGAAGTCAGCCAGAACTGCCCCAGGCTTCCAAGAAAACCGGGCACGTCGGCCGTCGTCCCGCGAAAGGTGACCGCGTCACCGAGGCCGCGCGCGGTGGCCAGCGACTCGAGCTGCGGGCGCAAGGAGCCCTCCCCGACGATCTCGAACCGGGCGTCAGGGTAACGGTCGAGCACCTCGCCGGCAGCAGCGAGGAACATCCCGAGGTTCTTCTGCTTTTCGATGCGGCCGATCGTTCCGACGACCCGGCGGCCGGTATCGGCCTCGACCCCCGAGAACCGGTCGGTATCGACGCCGTTGTAAACGACCTCGATGCGATCAACGGGTGCCCCGTAGTTGCGCACCGCGAATTCGCCCATCTCCGCCGAATTGCAGATCACCGCATCCGATGTGCGGAAGGCCCGTCCCAGAACCGCGCGTCGAACAGCGCTGGGCTCGAGCTTGCAGTTTCTTGCCGACGTAACGAGTGCGATTCCGCGAGCCAATCGGGTCGCGAGATAGGCGTAAGCGCTGCCGATGAAGAGAAACGCGTGAACGACCTCGATCCGGTCCGCGCGCAGCCGGCGCGCAAGCCTCACGACACGAGTCGGGTCGAGCTTGGCCAGCGCCGGGATGGCTACAACGCGCACTCCGGCCGCCCGCAGGCGCGCTCCATACGGATCGGTCGCGGACGACAGGCAGTAAACGGTAACGTCTGCATGCACCGCCAGCCCGCGCGCCAGCTCGTAGAGCTGACTCTCCGCGCCGCCGTAGGTCAGCTGACCTATGACGAGGCCGAGACGCAGTCGGCGTTCGCCAGACATCGTCCTCTCAGACGCGGACGATGGAATCGGCCGCAATCCCCTTGAACCCGTTTCGCGTGTCCACGATGAGTCGCGCGTTGTCAGCGACCATCTGCAGGTCGAAGGCGCTGTGGTCCGTGAGCAGAATACACAGATCGGCCTCCGCCACGGCCTCGGCCGTCAGATCAGACCGCTCGAGTTCCATCGCGCCGATCCGAACCGTGGCCACGTGCGGGTCGGCGAAGGAGATGTCCGCCCCCCTGTCGATCAGCAGCGACATCACATCGAGCGCCGGCGATTCCCGGACGTCATCCACATCGCGCTTGTATGCGACACCGAGCGCGAGCACCTTCGAACCTTTCAGCGCGCGGCCGCTGTCGTTGAGGATCTCGACGACTTTCTGCGCGACGAATCCCGGCTTCTGCGCGTTGATCTGGCTGGCCAGTTCGATGAAGCGAGGCTCGAAACCCTCTGCTCTCGCTTTCCAGGTCAGATACTGCGGATCGACCGGAATGCAGTGGCCGCCGAGTCCCGGCCCGGGATAAAACGGCATGAAGCCGAAGGGTTTGGTCGCTGCCGCATCGATGACTTCCCAGACATCGATGTCGAAGCCGCTGCAAAGCATCGCGAGCTCGTTTACCAGTGCGATATTCACACTGCGGAAGGTGTTTTCGAGGAGCTTTACCATCTCCGCCGTCTTCGGCGAGCTGACGGTCACCACCTCGTCCATGCACCGACCGTAGAGCGCTGCCGCCGCAGCCCTCGCTCGCTCGGTCTGCCCGCCGACGACTTTCGGAATCGTCCGCGGTGGATACTTCACGTTGCCCGGGTCGGTTCGCTCTGGAGAGAACGCGACCTCGACATCGACTCCGCACTCCAGACCGGCATCGCGCAGCATCGGCAGAATGATCTCCTCGGTCGTGCCGGGGTATGTGGTGCTTTCCAGAACCAGAAGCTGCCCCGCGTGCATATGCGGGACCATCTGCCGTACCGCATTGACGATGTAGGACAGATCGGGCTCGCGAGTTTTGCGCAGAGGCGTCGGCACGCACACGTTGATCGTGTCGAGCTCGGCGACCCGGGAGAAGTCGGTCGTCGCATCGAGCCGACCGGACTGCACCAGAGAGGCGACGCGCTCGGAGGCAACATCCATGATGTACGATTCGCCTTCGTTGATACGGGACACTTTGGTGTCCTGTACGTCGAATCCGGTGACACGGAGACCCGACTCGGCCATCTCGACGGCCAGAGGCAAACCGACATAACCGAGTCCGACAACGCCCGCGTGGGCGTCACCGGCTTTGATCTTTTCAATGAGATCCATGGGCTAACCTGATCCTTCTTGGGATTGCATTACCGAACGGGGCGGCTCCAGTCTCCGCACCCTACCGATCGCATCTCCAGTAATCACCTCGCGGGGTGCGAGGTCGTGCAGAATTCTGTAGGGCGGCGCCAGGGTGGTATCGTATTGCACGCCGCGGCTCTCCAGAAACTTCATCATCGCGAGATGTTGGCGCTTTTTCTGCTGATCCTCGCGAAAGACGTAGCAGAGCGAAGGGGAGGCCTCGACCTCGTCGTTGTATGCCGGGTAGCGGTCTTTTTGCAGCGGGCTCATCACCACGCGCTCACCGCTGGCAAACACCAGGTGGTAGAGTGGCCCTGCCGAATAGCACCTCGTCAAGCCCTGTTGATCGAGAGCGGTCAACAACCGGTCGCCGCGGCCGTCGTCATCGTTGACCAGGGCAGGATCTCCCGCCGATCGGCCGAACAGGTCGGCCCATCCCAGCACGTTGAACACCAGCACACAGGCGATCCCCGCAGTGACCGCATGATGACGGCGCCCCTCACTTCCGACGACCAGCACCGCTGCCATGACCGCAGCCAACGGGTAGGCAGGCAGCATATAACGGGGGCTGACGTAGCCGACGACGAAAGTCACGACGAGCAACAACGCGAGCAGTGGCTCGGATGCCAGTCGACGCTCGGTGAGCAAGCCGCTGCGCCGAACGCCGGCGACGAGCGCCCACCCGAACACGAGAACCGGGATCGGCCACAGCATCCGGCGGAAGTCGGTCAGCGCCGTCCCCTGAAGTTCCGCCGGTGTGAGCCCGAGTCGCTCGACCCCCTCGCGGGGGGGCACGCCGAAAACCAGACCGAGTTTGTCGGCGCCGTGGCGCATTGCCTCGAACCGCTTGGCGACCCCGCGCATGACCCAGTCATCGTCGCGTTGCTCCACCGGCACGCGATTCAGAACAACCGCCTTGCGTCCAAGCGAGCGCGCGGTGGCGAGCGGGTAAACCACATTGTACGCGATAAGCAACGACGCGCCGAGAGCCGTCGCTGCCGCGAGGGCTGCGATGCTGCGACGATCGCCCAGCCATGCGAGCAGCGCCGCGAACACGGCCAGGTAAGCGAGCATCAACTGGTTGACCCAAAGCGCGACACCGGCGACGAGCCCGAGCGCTGTGGCGAGGCGCGAGCTTCGCTCACCGCAAAGATAGAAACGCCAGAACAGCGCCATAACGATCACCAGCAGAACGATGTGCTCGACGAATCCGCCACGGGCCTTGAGGTTCCACTGGAGAAAGTAAACCGGTGCGACCGAGACCAGAGCGGTCGCCCAACGCGCAGCGTCCACGGAATAGGTTCTGCGTGTAAAACGATAGACCAGCGCGAGAAGCAGGAGAGAGGCGGCGAACGGCACCAGTCGCAGGCTGCCGAAACCGACCCCGAACAGCGCGAAACTTGCTGCGACGAGGTAGGCTTCCAACGCGCCGAGGTAATCCTGCCCGTAGAAAAATACCGGCAGCTCACGTCCTTCGAGGATATGCATCCCCATCAGGCCGACGACCCCCTCGTCGGCCAGGTACACATCGACCTCGCCTCCGCTGACAAACTCGTAGCGAACGAGCATGATCAGGCGCGCGAGGAATCCAAGCAGGATAAAGACGTAGAACAGATAGCGATTCATGACCCATCGGGGCCCGCGTGAAGGAGAGCGTCAGGAGCGGGTGTACGTCAGCCGTCCCCCTCCTCGAGAAATCCCAGCGCGTCGCTCACGACGTATTGCGGTCGGCGCTTCACTTCGTCGAAAACCCGTCCCACGTACTCGCCGATGATACCGAGCGACAGAAGCTGCACGCCACCGAGAAACAGGACGATCACCACGGTTGAGGTCCAGCCCTGGATGACCTGACCACCGAACAGTCGTGCTCCCAGCAGGTAGGCCATGTAAGCGAGCGCACCCAGCGAGACGAAGAGTCCGAGGTTACTCACGGCGCGCAGCGGAACGAACGAGTAGGATACCAGACCGTCGAAGGCCAGTCGGAAAAGCTTGCCGAGCGTGTACTTCGACTCACCCGCATGCCGGGCACTGCGCGCGTACTCGAAGCCGGTCTGCTTCAGGCCGACCCAGGTACGCAGCCCGCGCACGAAGCGATTGCGCTCGGGCATCCGGCGCAACAGCTCGACGACCCGGCGGTCCATGAGGGAGAAATCACCGGAATCGAGCGGGAGGTCGAGGTAGGAAACTTTCGCAAGGAGCCAGTAAAAGCTCTTGTAGGCAGCCCGCTTGAAGATTGACTCTTTGCGCTGCTGCCGGACCGCGTAGACGACGTCGTACCCCTCGCGCCAGCGAGCGATCAGATCCGGCAGAACCTCGGGCGGATCCTGCAGATCCCCGTCCATCACGATGACGCCCTGCCCGGAGGTGAAATCGATCCCGCAGGAGATTGCGACCTGATGACCGAAGTTACGGGAAAGGCAGAGGTATTTGACGCGTCGGTCGCGAGCGTGGCGCTCACGCAGGATCTCGGCCGAGCGGTCTCGGCTGCCGTCATCGACGAAGATGAGCTCGTACGGCTCGCCGAGCGGCTCGAGCGCCGCGGTCAGGCGGTCAAGAAGGGGCGTGAGGGTCTCCTCCTCGTTGTAAACGGGGATCACGATCGAAATCGCTACCGAGGAGTCGAGCTGGGACTGCGGAGCTTCACCGTTCAGTGCTTCCACCGTGGTCGCCGCCCGACCGTCTGTAACACTCTTCATCATTCCACTTTTCGCCCGCTCGGGTCCCCTTTGAACCCTATAGGTTACACCGCCTGTGACGGTTAGACAGAGACGTGTGCCCGAGCCGTCACCGAATAAACATTTTCCACCGCTGGCAGCACAGCTTCCCACGTGAGGTCTGCGAGGAAACGACGACGACCTGCCGCACCGAGCTGATTGGAAGCGTTGGAATCGGAGGCGAGCTGCAGCAGGGCGGCGGCCAGCGAATCCGGGTCGTCGTCATCGACAACGAGGCCGTCGCACCCGCTCTCGATTCTTTTGGCCCCGCAGCCGGCCGTGACCACGGGCCTGCCGAGGCTCAGATAGTTCAGCAGCTTGATGGGATATCCCGACCCTGCCCGTCTGGGCAGCACCAGCACGTCCGAGGCCTCCATGGCGATGCGCGCCTGCACGAAATCCTCGATGTGAACCAGTCGGACGCTGCGCTCGATTCCCGAGTGAAGGATCGCTTTCACGAGCGACTCGTCTCGCGCGTGTGTCGAGACCAGCAGTTTGACCGATCTGCTCGACGCCGCCGCGACGCGTTTGAAGCCCTCGAGGAGCAACTCGAGGTTCTGGTAGGCGTCGAGGTTTCCGCAATAGCCGATCACATGGTCCTCGTCGGCAATCTGCGCCGACAGGGGCTCGACCGGCTGAAGCCGGCAAAGATCGAGCCGGGCAGCGCGACAGCTGCGCGCGGGCCCGGGATCGTCGATCGCAGGCGGGATGACCGACAGCCGGTCGGACTTTACGCCAGCGCCGCGCAGAATATCGGCGCTGTACTCGCATAGTGCGATCGCATGATCGGCACGCCTGGGAATCGACGAGTCAAGAAAAACACCGAGACGGCCCGCCGCGCGGCGAACCGGACCCGCCCGGAAGTAGGTAGGCAACTCGTCCCCCATCAGGTTGTGACTGTGGTAGACGACCGGCACGCGATGCCGCGTGCGTGCCGCGAGCCCGATCATCGCCGCCTCATAGTTGTGGCAGTGAACGACATCGTAAGGCACGTTTGCACCGGCTCGCAGAAGACGCCCGAGCGCGACAACCATCATCGCGTCAAGCATCGGCTTTGCCGGCGTCGGGCCCGAGCGTGACGCATCGTCGCCGGGCAGCCGTCGGATACGGTGGTGCTCATAGCCCTCGTCCTCTACACGCCGCCCCTGCCCGTACGTGAGGAGATCCACGCGGTGGCCGCGACGGACGAGCTGCTGACAGAGTTGCCGAACGAGAACCTGCGACCCCTGCGGTGAGGGAAACGGACAGGCGGCTACCATCGCGATCCGCACGGCACACCCAGATCTCGCAAACGCATCGCGGATGCACAAGCCTCATGGCCTGCGTACGCACGCTCGTCGTTTTCGTTCACTCGAACCACAGCCTCAGTCCAGATAGCCGAGAGCACGCAACCGCTCCTCGACCTCCGCCTCGGCCTCCTCATCGTACAGTGTCGGCAACGGATCGGCCGCTACCGTCGAGACGGCGGCGTTTTCACCTTCACCAGCCGCGTTCATGTCTCTCTCGCTCGACGACCGGAATCCTTCGTTATGCAACCAGCTGCGACCATCCGCGCCGGCATCGGGAGCGAGCCCTCTCTGGGCGAGAAGCACGGCGCCTGCATCGGCGATGGAGGCACGCTCGGGTCCACTTCCGCTCACCCCGTCTCCGGCCAGAACGCAGACCCCCTCGCGACGGTGGGCACCGGCCATGCTCGTCCCCCGCTCGCCGGTCATCTCTGCACCGGTCAGACGGCGAATCCACGAGCGTTCGCTCCCTCCGCGACTCGAGACAGCCGCGTAGGAGTATCCGTCGGGCTCCTCGAGCTCGAGGATGAGATCGGGGGCAAGACCTGCCCACGGTCCGCTGAAAAGCTCGTCGCGGCGGTACGTGCGCCTTACCACGGGTGAATTGCCGCCCAGCGGGTCACGCAGCTCCGCGAGCTGGCTTTCGAGCTCGCACAGAACACTGTCGGCCGCGGCGGGTTCGACGATTCCCTGCGGCTCACGTCCACGCAGGTTCAGCCAGATCGCGGGGTAGTACGGCAACTCCTCGCTGAACGCGCGCGTACGGCTCCAGTCGATCGCACCGAGACGAGCGCGCGCTTCGAGCCGCGCCCCGAGTTCCGGCCAGCGTCGCAGCAGTGATGGCTGCAGCGCCGCCGGCACGAGGCTCAACGCCGCACGCTTGATTGCCCGCGCGCCGCGGCCGCCAGCGCGCCGGAACGCCAGATAGCCGCGATCGCTCAACCAGCGGTTCCAGACGATTGCCCGATCCGACGCGCCGCCGCTCCCGTGGTCGGAGACGACCATGATCGCGGCGCCCGGACCCGCAGCATCGACCAGGCGTCCGAGCGCCTGATCCAGTCGCCGGTAGACGCTCGCGATCGCGGACGCGAGCTCAGGGGCAGGTGTATGACGCGGCGACGCCGGATCACAAAACTGCCAGAACTGATGACTCACCGTATCCGACTCCGCGAAATGAACCAGAAAAAAGTCGAAGCGTTGTTCGCGAAGCAGGTCAGTGACGATCCGCGTACGCAGGTCGATATCGTCCAGCATTCGGGCGAGCGCGTCGCGGTGCCAGCCTTCACCGAGCTGCGACTGCTGAATCCCCTCGATAGAGAGACGCCCGTAGCGAGCGCGCAGCCGGCCTGCGAGGTCCCCGGGATGGGTCAGGCGCTGCGCACTGCCCGCGCCGAGCGGCGTATCGAAGCCGGGGACCTGAAGTCCGTCGAGGGGCTCGGGCGGATAGGTTGCGGGCAGGCCGTATACGCCTGTTTTCAGTCCAGCGGAGTTAAGCCTGGACCACAGCGTGGGCAGGCGCCGATGTGTCGCATTGGTGAAGCGAAGCTCGTAGCCCTGGCGGATACAGAAATCCGTCAGGCCATGGCGCCCCGGCGACGCCGCGGTCATGAAGCTGGTCCAGGCAGGAAACGTGACCGCAGGCCACGTCGATTCCAGCCGGACCTTCTGCCCGTTGTGAACGAGCCTCGCCAGGTTCGGTAACTCGCCCTTCGCGATGAGCGGGTCAATGAGGTCGAAGCTCGCCCCGTCCCACGCGACGACAAGCTGCACGGTTACTCCATGTAGCCGAGCGCCCTGAGCCGTTCCGCGTCGTCGGCGTTGATCTCGCCTTCGACACCCGAGACCGCGTGTGAACCGGCCATCTTTGCGAGCTGCTGCATCTGCTCCTTCAGCTCGGCAACGCGCTCGGTCTTGCTCGCTGCAAGATTTCGCGTCTCTCCCGGATCAGCCCCGAGATCGAACAGCTCCAGCGGCTCGAGCCCGCGCGGGTTGCCTTCGTTGGCAACGACCAGCTTCCAGTCCCTGGTTCGAATCGACTCGAGGACATTCCCCTCGTGGTCCTCCTCCGCGTAAACCGCGGCCGGAGCCTTGGTCCCGCCGAACAGGTCGCGGCCCTGACATTGCGCCGGGCAATCGAGCCCTGCCGCGCCGAGGACCGTAGGCATCACGTCGACCAGACCGGCAAGGCCTCGCACGCGATTGCCCTTCATCTTGTTGCCCGGGAGTTTCACGATCAGCGGCACATGAATCTGCTCGTCGTAGAGCGTGGTCCCGTGCCACCACCCGTCGTGCTCGTAGAACTCTTCGCCGTGGTCGGCCGTCACCACGATGACCATGTCATCGTAGAGCCCAAGCGTCTTCAGCCGCTCGAAGATTCCCGCGAGAAACCCATCCACGTACTCGATGTTCTCGATGTACAGATCGCGCAGCTCCTCGGCGCTCTCCGGCGCCGGATGCGGCGTATTGACGCGTGCCACAGCTTTGCCGTTGTACGGAATTTCGAAGTACGGATCGTGGGGATCCATGTAGTGAATGAGCGTGAAGAACGGATCCGTGGCGTTCCCGTCGAGCCATGGCAACGACGTATCGTTGACCGTCTCTCCGTCCTGGTAGTAGTGGTAGACGTACTTGTTCTTCGAAAGGAAACGCTCCCGGATGAGCCGCATTCCGCTGTAGAGCGAGAGTTTGGAACCGGAATCGGTGGCGCCGAAGAAATAATCGGGCGCCAGGTACTTGTAGGTCTCGAACCCCTGTTCGAAGTTGAAAGAGGGGGCGAGATTGATGTTGGTGACGAAGCCCGACGTACGGTAGCCGTTGTCCTGCATCGACTCGGCAAGCGTTGTTACCTCGTCCGGCAGCAGGTCGGTCTTGTGCATGACTGTATGCGACGACGCGTAGAGCGAAGTCAGAATCGTGGCAATCGACGGACGCGTCCACGACGAATGCGCGAACGCGCTGTCGAAAACGATACCGTCCGCCGCAAGACCGTCGAGTCCCGGAGTACTCGTCTTCCGGGCACCGTACGGGCCGATATGGTCGGCGCGTAACGTATCGACGATGATCAGTAATGCGTTCGGGCCGTCGGCTGTGGCAGGTCCGGCCTCGGCAACATCGTCACCGCCCGCGACCACGTTGAGTACGACCGCGACGACGAAGGCTCCGGCGACAAGCGTCCCGCCCCACCGCAGACCGGCGCCGAAAACGCCGCGGCGGGCCGCCGCGCCGGCGAGCAGGGCCCGGAAAATCAGAAAACAGACCAGCGCGCCGACAAGCAACCCGACGTGAACCCCGATGCCGGCCGGCGAAGCGATCGGGAGGCTCTCGCCGAAGACATCGCGGATGATACGAACGCGTCCGACGACGAGGCCGAGCAGCGCCACGACGACTCCGCAGGCAGCGCCCATCACGGCAGGCTCGGTCCTGACGACGCGCACGATGCTGACGGCGACGCCGAATCCGGCCCCCATCACGGCACCGAAGAAACCGTAGGAAATTGCGCCGAAGACGAAAACCCAGTACTCGCTCGGCCCGCTGACCAGCGACACCACCACGGCCTCGGCCACACCGACCACCGCTCCGCCGACGAAACCACCGAGCAGACCTGCGGCGACCCGCTTCACGAAATCCATCACTGCATCTCTCCTGTTCGGGGATTGCTGGAACTGTTCGGGGTGCCCTCCATGCGTCTGCGGTCGTCGCCGACACCATGCTGAAGAGCGAATAGGGAAAGCCGTTCTGAAGCCCGTGAAGCCGCGAACCTCGCGTCATCACCGGACCGACGTCTCCACCACCGTCTAGTCCTGATCCATTTCCCCTTCACGGCTGTCATTGCGTCTCGCCGCGCCTGGCCGCCCGGTGAATCCGCTGTCGGGGTAAAGATGGTCCCGCCGGGGTGTCTTGTCGCCGCGTTTTTCGCGCACCTTTCAGGTGGCGTCCATCACAACGCCGTCGGCAAATGCTACTACGTAGAGCCCCTGCCTTCCACCCTGATGAGGCGTCAGCGCGGGGAAATCCCCGTGGGATAAGGAGCTGCGTGACTCAGCGGGGCGACAACAGACGGTCGTAGAGGCTCTGCATGGAGCCGACCATCGCCTCGGCGGAATAATCGGAGAGAACCGTCTCGCGAGCCGCCTCCCCCACTTTCCGACGCCGGGCGGCATCGCCGAGCAGCATGCCGAGACGCAGGGCGAGTGTATCTGAGTCCGGATAGTCGATCAGAAAACCGCTCTTCCCCTCATCGATCACCACCGGCGCACCACCGACTGCGGTCGCGACCACGGGGAGTCTCATGGCCATGGCCTCGAGAATCGCGTTCGACATTCCTTCGCTTTCGGACGGAAGCACGAAAACATCGAACGTCGCCAGCACGTCCGGCATGTCCGAGCGCCTGCCGAGCAGCACAACAGCATCGAGGATCCCGAGATCGCGGGCGAGCTGCTGCGGAACCGGCTCCCATGCGTCGACTCCTGCAATCAACAGACGCGCACGCGGATTTTTCGCGTGGACCTGCGCGAAGGCCTCGAAAAGCATCCGAAAGCCCTTGCGCGGGCGAAACGTGATCGCAGTGCCGACAACAGGCGCGTCGTCGATACCGAGTTCAGCGCGCAGCGATTGCGAAACGGCCGGCTCGAATCGGCCGGTGTCGATGCCGCTGGGAATCATCTCCATCGCCAGCGTCGGGGCGTGCTCGACGCTTCGTGTGAAGTCGAGGACCGCCGGAGAGTTTCCGGTCACGATGTTCGACAGCCGGTTGGAAACCCGCACAGCGAGACGCTCTGCGACTCCCGCGGGCTCGTGCAACCCACGCTTGCTGGTGATCACGACGGGAACGCCGGCAGCGCGCGCCGCGACAGCGCCGTAAAAGTTGCCGCGCAGCAGGTAGCCGTGAACCACCCCGGGTCGAAGCTCGACCAGCGCCCGCCGCATACGTACGAGACCGGCGAGATCGGCAGGCTGTCGCAGGCTTCCCTGCATGCCGAAGGTCGTGACGTCGACATCGAGCGAACGTGCCACGTCGATCAGGTTGCCCTCGTCGCGCAAGCAGTAGAGGTGGGGCCGATACCGATCGCGATCGAGGACGCGCAGGACCTGAAGCAGGTGCGTCTGTGTGCCGCCCGTGATCATGGAGGCGATCACGTACACGACATCGCACGGTCCACGCCGCGCTGCCCTCCCCCTCCCCGCGTCCATCAGGCGCTCGCGGTTCGACGACTCGCGAGGACCTCGTCCAGAAGTCGGCGCCACATCTCGATGTCTTTTCGCTTCAGAATGAGGACCTCGTGCCACGGCAGCCCCGAGTCCCGCAGGAAGAATACCAGAAGGATCAGCGCAGCTGTCGTATACGCCGAGGCCGTGCCAATCGCTGCGCCGACGATCCCGATCTGCGGGATCAGGTACCAGTTCAGAGCGAGATTGCCGGCCAGCGCGACGTAAGCAGCAAAGATATTGACTGACTGCTTGGCCCGACTCGTGAAATTGCGCGAGAGCAGCACGTACAGAGACATCATCACGACGCCGCCGCACGCATAGGCCAGCGGCTCGGCCGCTGGGGCGTACCTTTCGCCGTACCATGTCGTGATCAGAAACGGCCCGACAAGCGCGAGGGTCAGCGAGAGGATCCCCGTCACCACCAGACTCTGACGACAGGCTGCCGCCGTCATTTCGTGGGCCCGGTTCTCCCCTGCCCCGGCCAGTCTCGGGAACAGCGCGAGACCGAGGGACTGCGGAACGAAGAGCAGGTGCTCAGCCAGTCGTGACGCGATCGCGTAAAAGGCGACCTGGGCGGGATTCGCGAAGAAATTGACGAGATACATCGCCGCCTTGAAGTGAAAGTGGGATGCAATGATCTGGACATGCGACTTCAGACCGTAGCCGATCATCCGTTGGAACAGCGCGGTATCGAATCGTGCCCGAAGCGGGGTCCCACGGTGAATCGTGATCACCACCCACGTGGCCATGACGACGCGAACTCCGACAGCGACGCCAAGCGCTCCGGGGAGACCCAAACGGAAGACGACCAGCACGGTCGCCATGCCGGCCAGCGTCAGCACGGCCTCGGCGATCAGACGCGTATTGTAGACCCGAAACCGGTCGGTCGATTGCAATACGCCGTAAAGGTAGCTCTCGGTCAGCAGCACGGGGATCAGCGGCAGTGCGACAACGACGGACCACCACGGCACGCCCTTGAGAACCGAAACGAGCAGCCAGTCCTTCAGAGCAAAGGCCAGCCCCATGAGCGCGAAGCCGACCACGAGGGCCATGATGAGGACGTTCGATGCGACCTGAGAGACATCGGCCTTTTCCTTCCGGACGAAGTAGACCGATGCGACGCCCTGTCCGAACTTGGACAGAGTGACGATACTCGCCGGAAACAACGCGACGAGCCCGAAGATTCCGCGATTCTCCGGACCGAGCATCCGGGCCGTGATGATGCCGGTGAACAACCCCAGCCCCATCGTGAGGATACGCGTACCGAATGTGCCCGTTGCATCCTCGGCCAGCCGCCGCAGCCCGCTGCGGGGTTTACTCATGTCTGCCCGCCCAGAATCGGCGTGGCCTCCGCACCGATCGGAACCGGAATCCCGAACCGCTGTGCCACGCGATGGTAAATTGCCGTGATCTCTTCGACATGGTGCTCAACGCTGAAGCGCTTTACCGCCTCGAGAGCTCCTTCGGACAGCTCGCGACGCAGATCGGCGTCGTCGAAGAGCGTGCGCAGCACGTGTGCCAGCGCCGCAGCGTCGCCGGCCGGCACCAGCAGGCCGTTGTCCCCGTCGCTGACGAACTCGGGGACACCACCGGCGCGGGTCGCCACAACAGGTTTCCCCACACACATGCCCTCGATGATAACGCGTCCGAAGGGCTCACCACGAACGGACGTATGAGCGACCACGTCCATTCCGTTCATCACGTCTCCGACGTCCGCTCTCTCACCGGTGAAGATCACGTTTTCGGTAAGGCCGTTTTTCTCGACGAAGCGACGCAGGCCGTCCGCGTAGTTTCGTCCGGAGCGATGCGCAGCGCCGACCACGAGAGCCACGGCTTTGGGGTGGGTTTTGACGATCTGGACCATCGCCTCGAGCAGCACACGCTGCCCCTTCCACTCCTGAATGTTTCCGACGACGCCAACGACGGGCGCATCGGGTTCGATGCCGAGCTCTTCCCGGACATCTGCCGAGGCACGCGTGGGGCGAAACTCCTCGAGGTCGAGGCCGTCGTAGACGACATTGTACTCGGGCGGGCGCATCCCCTGGGCGCGGCAGTGATCCTCGATCGCCCGCGTCATGCAAATCGCCGAGGCCACTCCGGGAGCCGCGAGACGCTCGATGAAACCGTGCTTGTCGAACCCCTTGCAATGAACGACGCACGGAATCCCGCACATACGCGCCGCGACAATGGCGTCCATGTTGCCGCGGAAACCATTGCAGACATGAATGATATCCGGGGACTCTTCCCTGAAGAGCCGGGCAAGTCGGCGCGCGGCCGGCAGCGTCTCGAAGACGAACGTTCCCAGCGCTCTCAGATTTTTCAGAAGCGGCGTGACACCCGGGTAGCCCTTCGCCGTGTTGTAGGCGGGGGCGGACTGCAGCGAATGCTCCTTCGGCAGTCGCCGCTTGGAGAAGATTCGAACCTGGATCCCTTGCGCAATCAGGCTCTTGATGACCCTCTTGTCCTCGTACAGTACGAGCGTCGGCTCGTAACGGGAACGGTCCAGCCCGGCGAGCATATGAAGGACGCCGGTAAGAGAACCGCCGACCACCTGCCCCGAGGAGGCCTCCAGATAGAGAATCTTCACCGCAGGGTCACCGCGGCGCGTTTGCTGTGGCGACCAGCGCCTCTCGGAGCGGAACTCGCGGCTCCCATCCGAGGTCCTGTCGGGCGGCATCCGTCGCGTAACGCGCATCACGCCCGGAGCGCAGCAGCTGGTAGGCCGCCGACCAGGGGCGTCGCTTGAGAACGCGGAAAAGCAGATCGACCAGCTTGACCGCGGGCGCGAACAGGCCCACCGGAAGATAGATGACCCTTGATGGATAGCCGTCGAGATTTCCGACCTCGGCGAAGTACGTGTCCTGCGTAAGATCGGAGTCGTCGACGACGTTGAAAATCCGCCCCTCGACCTCCGGCGCGGTTCCGGCTTGCAGCACGGCGTCCGCCGCATTCTCCACGTAGACCAGCGGAGGGTGATACGACCCCTGGCTCACCACCAGCAGAGTCGATCCACCGATCCTCTTGTTGACGCGGCCCATAAACAGCGGCTGCTGCGGGTGGTCGTGTCCGAAGATCTGCCCGGGCCGAAGGATGACGACGGGCTTGCCCCCGCGGGCTGCAGCGCACGCGATTCGGTCTGCACCGATCTTCGAGCGCGTATAGTGGCCTCGAAGCGTCGGACTCGAATCGTAGGGTGTTTCCTCATCGATCTCGATTCCGGACTCACCGATCTCGAAGATTCCGATGGAGCTGACGTGAACGAAACGGCCGACACTATGACGATCTGCAGCGTCGATGAGTTTCTCCGTAGCGGAGATGTTCGCATCGACGAACTCATCCCAGCCTCCGGACGTCTCCACGCGGGCGCCGATATGGTAGACGACATCGCAGCCGGCCACTCGGTCGAGCGCGACGTCAATGTCGGCGAGGTCGCATTCGATGATCTCCGCGCCGCGCTCAGCCGCGACCGCGGCCTTCCCAGCATCACGCACGACCATGACGACTTCATCGCCGCGGTCCAGCAGGCGCTGAACCACTCTTCGACCCAGAAACCCCGTTCCTCCCGTTACGAACGCGCGCACATCAACCCTCCGCACTCGCGAGCATCTCTCGCTCTGTGTCGACCGATACGTTTTCATCGACAGCGTCGACAGCGACCGTTACCGCCTCATCACGCCCGGCATCGGCAGCACGAGCGACGGCCTCCCAGATCGCCGAGGTCACCCGGACAACGTCCGCGCCCTGCTCGGCCGTGACCGGCGCCTCCGATCCGGTACGCACCGCTTCGTAGAATCCGTCGATCAGGTTCCCCATCCCGGGATAGTAACGGACCTTACCGCGCACGAAGTCGACAGTGCTGCGAACCGTCTGCGATACCAGCTGCCACGCCTCGTCGAGATTGGGCAATGGCTTACCGATGATTTTGGGGACGTTGTACTCGCGACGCTTCGCCAGCGTCATGTTGTTCATGTTCGCTTCGAGCGTCAGGTTCGTCCCACAGATTTTCAGCGTGTTGAGCTGAGGGCGAGCCGCGGTCGAAATCGTCAACACGCCGCTGCGGTCGTCTCCGCGCATCAGCACGCGCAGCTCGGCAGGTGTCGCACCGCTCTCGGGAACCGTCCCGAAAGCAACGGCCTGGATTTCACGAACGGGCCCGAGGAACGCCAGCTGGAGGTACAGCGGGTGAGGAACCAGGTCTCCCAGTCCTCCTCCCGGCAGATGGGCAAGCCACGGCCGATCACTCGCCGAGCCGGCCTGGTAGCTTTCGATGGCGACAACGTCGCCGACCGCCCCGCTCTCGACCAGCTGTCGAGCCTGGAGCATCACCGGATCGAACAGTCGGTTGTGATCGACGGTGAGAATCCGCCCGGCAGCGCCGGCCGCCGCGACCATCCGTTCGGCATCTTCGACCTCGAGCGCCATCGGCTTCTCGACCAGAACGTGAACACCGCGCTCGAGCGCGGCAATGGCCACATCAGCGTGCGTGTGAGGCGGGGTGAGGACGTGTACGACGTCGGGGGACTCAGCGGCGATCAGCTCTTCAGCCGTGCGGTAGATCCGCTGAACGTTGAACCGATCCGCGAGATCGTTCGCATTCACGAGCGACATGTCCGCGATTCCGACCAGCTCGCCGCCGGCCTTGCGGATATACGGGATGTGCGTCGCCGCGATCACCCCGCAGCCCACCACACCGACCCGCAGCCGTTCACCCTTTTCTTTCGATTTGTCCGCCACCTCGACCCGCCGTCGCGCGAGTGTGAAACTTGTTCAGCAGCCGGCCGGGATCGGCAAGCGGGTTATCAACCCGGGCTCGGCCTCGACAACGAAGCGAGCTCCGTTGAGCACCGTAGCCACGGTCGCCTGGTCGCCCGCAACACCGCCCTCGAAACGCAAGCGGAGTGGTGGCTCCCCATCGATCTCGACCACATCGACCGGCTCTTCGGCATCGAGCCGCATTGTCAGCGAGAGTTCGATCGGCCGACCGTCCGCAGCGCGAGCCACCGCGGTGTGATGAAGGCCGAGGACTCGCCCGGCCGGGACGGATTCACCGGCACGTTCTACGTGTGTCTCACCGATCACGGGCGCGAGCTTCTCGTCGATATCGCCGATCTGCCAGCCGAGTCCGCCGGCAAGGTGCTGCAGGGACTCGATCAGTCCAACATGGCCGATCGAACCAGCTTCGATACGAGCGCGTACGTCTTCGCTTTCGGCGCCTACACCCATCTTACGCCGAAGCGCCTCGCGCCGCTGGCCAAGATCCACAAGCCGGCTGACGCGCACGCCGTCGATTCGAATGCACAGCGAGCTCAGAAAGACCGGGAGACGGTCCATCAGGACTCCGGGATTGACTCCTGCCGCGAAGATCGTCACTCCTGCCGCGCGCGCAGCTTCATCGATTCTTGCGGTCGCTTCGGGATAACGATTCTGTGGGGAGATCAGCTCCTCGGCAGTGGTGACCACATTGAGTCCGGCGCTGACGAGTTCGATCAGCTGCGGCTCGATGTCGGGAATGTGTGAGGCGACTGCGTGCAGCGCGACCTGCGGGGCTCCGTCAGCGGCCGCAGCAGCGAGCCGGTCGCGCACCGCGATCGCGGGGAGACCTTCGCCGCAGACTTCGTTGAGTGTTTTTCCAGCAACTGCAGGGCCGGGGTCATACGCAGCCACCGACTCGAGGTCGGTGCGCTGACTGGCAGCGCGCGCGATCGCCGCGCCGATCTGACCAAGCCCAACATGCATAACCCTGACGGGCTTGCGTTCAGCGCTCATTCACTTGCTCCTTTCGCGCGTCGTCAGGACGACGCGGGCTTCAAATCCGGCGCGTGACCGTTCCCTCCGTGGCCATTGCCGATCACCTCAGGGTGTCGTTCGCCGTGAAACCCGTTGTCACGCAGGTACTTGAGGTTCGAGTAGCGCGCGTCGTCCGGATCGACACCCGGTGTCGCGAGCGCTTTCTGGATCTCGCGCACTCCGTCTTCGATCCGGTAGCGGGCAGCGAAGCCCAGTACGTGCCGAATCTTGTCGAAGCTGACACGGTAGCTGCGCGGATCGTCGATCGCATCAACATACTCGATTTCGGTTCCGGGGATCTGTGATGCGACCATGACGGCGGTCTCTGAGATGGTGAAGTTGTTGGCGTCCGAACCGACATTGAACGTTTCGCCCCCGACCTTCTCGTGAGAAGCCTCGGCCGCGAGAATGAATGCGCCGGCAACGTCACGGCAGTGGACGTGCGGCCGCCAGGCCTCGCCACCCATGACGCGAATACGACCGGTATTGACCGCGGCGCTCGTCATCGTGTTGATCATCAGGTCGAGCCGCAGCCGCGGAGACGCCCCGAACACGGTTCCGAGGCGCAGGGTCGCGACCGACTTCCCTTCCAGCTCGCGCGACAGAATCGTCTCAGAGACAATCCGGCTGCGCGCATAGAACGACACGGGATTCAGGAGAGAACCCTCGTTCAGGATCAGCCCCTCGGTCGCACCGTAGACGCTGCAGGAAGAGGCGAAAACGACCCGCTCGATCGTGGGGCTGAGGTTGACCACGTTGCAGAGCAGTTTGGTCGACTCGATGTTGATCGCGATCGTCTCCTCGCGATCCAGCTCGCAGGCGCCGTCGCCGACCAGCGCGGCCAGAGCAATCACCGCTTTGGCGTCCTTGCTGGCCCGCATCATGTCCCGGATGTTGCAGATGTCGCCCTCAATGATCTCCAGAGACGGATCATTCACTCCCGCCAGCCCGGAGTGCCCGTACAGATAGGTGTCAAGCACCCGCACGCGGTATCCGCGCTCGAGCAGCATTCTCACCAGATGGGAGCCGATGTATCCGCACCCTCCGGTAACCAGAACCAGGTCGCCAGGCGAAAGAATAGCGCCTTCGCTCCTCGTCGAATCATTCATGCTCTACCCTCGTGTGAGAACTTTGGCGCCCGAACAATCTGCGGATCTTCCTGCGAAAGAACGTCAGACAGCGCCGGAATCAGCCTGTACTGAATCCCGAGCTTCGAGCAAGCCTCTGTGACGTCACGGACGATGGACGGGTCGAGGTCGGCGAGCGACACAAGGACCATGTCTACGTTGTGAGTCGTTGCAGCAAGCGCAATATCGGCAGCGCCGCCCATTACGCGTACGCCGTGAATCAGACCGCCCCATCGGTGCGGTTCGTGGTCGATAATGCCGACCGGCAGGAACCTCGATTTGGGGTCCTCCAGGAGCGAGCGCAGGATGGATTCCGCGCCGTGGCCGGAGCCGGCTACCAGAACCCGGATGTATGTGCCGGTCGTCGCGTTGGCCCGCCCGGCGCCGCTGAGGACCTGGCGAAGTGCGTAGCGGAAGCTGCACATGAGAAATACCAGCAGGGCCGCGTCGACCACAAAGACTGCTCGGGAGTGGGCCTGCAGACCACTCAGATAGGTAACCGCCACGACGAGCGCCGAACTCAGGGTCACGGCCTTTACGATCGCTGCGAGGTCGCGCCGGCCGACCCAGCGCGTGGAGCGCTGGTACAGGCCGAAGTAGATGAAGACCAGAGGCTTGAGGATGACCGCGGCAAAAAGCGTCCGGACGACGAAGGGCCATGCGCTGTCAGGCAGGTTCCACTCGAAATGGATGAAGTTCGCGACGATGTAAGACAGCACGATCAGGCCGAGGTCCATGCTGAGCAGTGCGAGTCGGCCGCGAACACGGGAGAAAAAGCTGCCCTTGAACTGGCTCGCGACGACGCGGAAGAAGCCGCCGATCAGGAAAGCGAGATCGCTGGCGACCGAAGCCTGCTCGACATACCTCATGTCCCGGGCGAGCTTCTCCGGCAGAATGTTTTCGATGTAGTACCTTTCGGTGTCCTCACACCCGTCCGGGTACATAGCGACTTCGTCACGGCCTTCGACCTGACTCGGACCGATAAGCCCCGGTTTGACGGAGAGCACTCCGCGGTATTTCGGATCGTAAAAATTGACGAAGTACGGATCTTCCGGGCGGGGTCCGACCAGCGACATATCGCCGAGAATCACGTTGAGAAGCTGAGGAAGCTCGTCGAGTTTCGTCCAACGCAGAACCTGGCCAACCTGCGTGATTCTGGGGTCACGCTTGACGGTCAGCCGCGCCCCGCTCCGATACGCCCCGACGATCATCGTACGGAACTTGAAGATGCGGAACGTTGCGCCTTCGCCCACACCGGCTCGCTCCTGCCGGAAGAAAACCGGTCCGCGCGAGTCGAGCTTGATCAGCACCGCGATCAGCAAGAACAACGGCCAGATCAGCAGCATCGCTCCGACCGACATCAGGAGGTCGAGCGCGCGCTTTCCTGCTGCGCCGCGTTTGCTCACCGGGCCCGTCCCTCCGAGACGATACGCTCGAGGCTGCGAGCGACCGCCCGGACGTCGTCGTCCTTCATGGTCGGAAACAGCGGAAGCGAAACGGCGGACTCGTAATGCGCACTCGCGCGCGGGAAGTCTTCCTGTCGGCAGCCGAGCTTGTCCTGGTAGAACGGATGGTGGTGAACCGGGATGAAGTGAACGCTGGTGCCGATGTTGTCGGCCCTGAGTGCGTCGATGACTTCATTGCGCGTGACGCCCGTCTGCTCGGAGTCGACCCCTACCACATAAAGGTGCCAGGCCGAGTCGACGTCAGCGGGAGCGACCGGGGTCGAAATACCCGGCAGCGGGGCCAGCAGCTCGTTGTACAGCGCGATGACCTCGAGCCGGCGGGCATGGAACGTTTCGAGCCGGTCGATCTGATGAAGTCCGATCGCAGCGTTGATATCGGTCATGTTGTACTTGAAGCCGCGCGCAGAGACCTCGTAGTACCAGCTGCCTTCCGACGAGTAGCGCTTCCATGCATCTCTGGAGATGCCGTGGAGACGCCGGCTCCGAAGTGCATCGGCGATGGTGGAATCATCGGTTGTGATCATCCCCCCCTCCCCGGTCGTCATGTTCTTGCCTGCGTAAAAGCTGAACGCGGTCGCAGCCGAGATCGAGCCCACGCGCCGGCCTTTGTAAGCGGCGGGAACCGCGTGCGCGGCGTCCTCGATGACCACGGCGCATGCCCGATCGGCAAGCTCCTGGATCGCGTCCATGTCACAGGGCGCACCTGCAAAGTGCACGGGGATGATGGCTCGAGTCCGGTCCGTCAGTTTTTCCTCGACCGCGGCGGGATCGAGGTTGGGATAGTCGGCAGTCGTGTCGGCGAGCACCGGCGTCGCGCCGGCGTACAGGACGCATGCGGCTGTCGCCGTGAACGTGTACGGGCTGAGAATGACCTCATCGCCAGGCCCCACACCGTAAGCCTCGAGCGCGAGGTGAAGCGCCGCCGTGCATGAGGAGACAGCGATTGCGTGCTCGGCACCGACGTACTCGGCAAACTTTTCCTCGAACTTGAGGGTTTTCGGGCCCAGAGTCAGCCAGCCTGACTGCAACGTATCGAGCACCTCCGCCATCTCTTCCTCGCCGAGAAAGGGCTTGTGAAACGGAAGAAATTCCTCGAGACGCGTAGGGCTCAAAATCTCGGTATCCATTGCCTCGCTGCTATCCTTCGCCATCAGCTCACCGTGATCGGGCTCGCTGCCCGACCTTCGGCCTCCATCATCCGTTCGGCCTTGTTACTTGCGCCCGAAGCGAGCGACGAATTGCCCGCCTCGACACGGTCGGCCACGTTTTTGTTGATGATTCCGCAAAGTTCGTCGAGGTTGTTCTAACGATCCCAGATCGACTCGACCTTGCGTCGACCGGACCTTCCGAACTCCTGCGCCCGTTGCGGGTTACGCCACAGATCCTCGAGCGCGTCGGCGAGCGCCTGCGGGTCGCGCTCGGGAACCACGCGGCCGTCGACACCGTCCTCGACCAGCTCGGTCACACCGCCGACGTCGGTTCCCACGACCGGGACACCGGTGGCCATCGCCTCGGCGAGGACGTTCGGAATGACGTCCTGCCGGCCGTATCGACCCATCACGATGCTGGGCAGCGCGAATGTATCCGCGCTGGCGTAGAGCCGGCTCAGTTCGCCGTGCTCCAGATAACCGTGCAATCGCAGCCGATCAGCAACGCCGAGCTCGGCTGCGAGACGTTCGAGGTAGGCCCGTTGCGGTCCGTCGCCTGCGATGTCCACCGATGCATCGATGCCACGCGCGACAAGCATACTGAGCGCCTCAACCAGGATGTGGAATCCCTTGTATTCTTTCAGCCAGCCGCAGCTCATGATGCGGTAGGCTTCTCCACGCGAGTGGTCCACGGGCGTGAAGCGCCCGAGGTCAGTCCCGTGGTAATTCAGATGCACTCTCTCGCCGGCCTCGGGCCCGCAAAGAGAGACAAGATAACGGCGGTTGGTGTCCGCGCAGGTGACGACGAAAGTCGCGTCCTCGAGCTTGGCCGGCAGCATCCGGCTGTTCATGTAGATGTCGTACGCGTGCGCCGTGAAGCTGTAGGGAATCCCGGCCCACTTCCGCACCAGGTAAGCCACCGTCGTAGGATAGGTCGCCCAGTGAGAGTGAACGTGCTCGATGCCTTCCTCTTCGAGCCGCTCGGCGAGCCAGATCGCGTACGGAACCAGCATCAGCGATTTCGCAAGGTAGACAACCGCGTTTGAGTGATAGACGGCGAGGATCCGCTCTCCGACTCCCAGCGTGGACGGGGCAGCGCTCTCCTCGACCTCTCGGCGCTCGGCATCGCGCTGCCGCCACGCCGAGAAGACGTGGCCGAACAGCCTCAGCGTATCGAGCGGACGCCGGTAAAGCGCCCGCGTGAACGACGCGGCCATCGGCTTGCTCGCCAGCTTGGGCGCGTACAGCGTCTCGCGAATCAGCGGGCGTGCCGACTCCTGCTGGAGATCTTCGGAAGACCCCTTCAGGGAAATCAGCCGCAGGTCATAGCCGCGCCGCTTCAGCCCGAGGACCTCTCCCAGCGTGAACGTCTGGTGAAGTACCGGGAAAGCCGGGAAGAGATATGCGAGTCTTCGCAAGACAATAGCCTCAGGATTCTCGTTGTTCTCAGCCGACGAGCTGCATGACGCGATCGGGGACGTACTCGTTCCTCTTGTTGAGGACGACGGTGAGCAGGTTCGCGCCGCTGTCACGAATCAGGTCTACCGCTCGCGACGCCACGCTTACCGGCGTGATGTCAGCCTCGACCACGAGGATCACCGCATCGACGACCGGCGCCAGGGCCCGCGCGTCCGGGTACAGCGTGATCGGCGCAGCGTCGATGAACACCACGTCGGCCTGCCGCCCGAGATTGCCGATGACCTCGAGGGTCCGAGCATTGTCGATCACGTTGATCGCATCGACGTAGCCGTCGCCGGCCGTCACGACCTTGAGCCCGTCTACACTGGTCTCCTGCATGACATCCTCGATCTTGCGATCGTCATTGATCACGCTGGTGATTCCGTCACGGCCCTGGACGTCCATCAGCCGCCAGAGCGAAGGCGTGCGCAGGTTCATGTCCACCAGCAGCGTCTTCGCGCGGCCGCCGTCGGCCATCGCGCGAGCGAGCAGGCAACTGACGCTCGAGGCGCCCTCGCCGTGCAGTGCGCTGGCGACCAGCACCGTCCGCAGGCTGTCACCCACAGAGTTGCTCTCCAGGCGACGGCGCAGCTCGTAGTAATCGTCCGAGCCGCTCAGCGGAACATCCTGCGCCGACGGCAGCGGCGAGGGCCCTGCCACGCCGGCCTCTTCACGTTCGCGTGCGCGGAGCGCTTCCGCGCGCTTCAATGCTTCGTAGGTCTTGCTCATCAGACGTCTGCCTGGGAAGGCCCTCCTCCACTCGGTGCACCGTCATCGTCACCGCCCATTCCGCCAAGAGGAATCTCGGCGAGGACCGGCAATCCGAGATGGTGTCGGATGTCGATCTCGCTGTTCATGACGGGGTTCATCATCTCGGTCACCACCGCGGAAGCGACACTCACCAGCAATGCGGCGAAGATCGTCAGCAGCAGGGTGATCCCCTTGAAGTCAGGATCCTTTCGGAGCGGCATCATCGGCTTCTCGACAACCGCGACATTCGAGAGTCCGGCGCGATCCATCGCATCGGAAACCTGAAGGTCGCTGAGCTTCTCCTCGAGAGAGTCGAAGACCTGCTTCTTCGCGGTCCGATCGCGACGCATGCGCATCACCTGGTAGTGCTTGGCGTGCATAACGCGAATCCGCGCATCGTAATCCGAAATGCGCTCGCCCAGCATCGCCCGTCGGGCCTCCAGAGCGCCCAGCTCCGCCTGCGAACCGAGCAGCTCGCGCTCGACCGCTCGGCGAACCGATGTCGTCGCGAGCTTCTTGCGCCCGATGATGCTCGTCTCCTGCGAGACGATCTGTCGCTTCAGGCCCGAGATTTCGCTTTCCACGTCCATCACCAGACGGTGCTGCGGGGTGTACAGCTGCTCGAGCCGCACCCTCTCCATCTCCAGCCTCGCGAGGTTCTGACGCAGGAAGTTGAGCATCGGGTTAGGGACCATGTCGACCTCAGTGGCCTCGTGCTCCGGAATGAACTCGAGTTCGGCTTCCAGAGCGGCAACCTTCGTCGTCAGTTCGGTGATCTCCGCCTCAGAACGACGCAGGTCTGCCTCGAGCTGGGCTCGCTGCCGGAGCAGGTGGTCCTTTTCGACGGCGATCGACGTCAGTCCATGCGCGGCATCGTAGCGCTCGAGCTGGAGGTCAGCCTGCTCGAAGCTCTCCTTCGCGGCGGCCGCCTGCTGATAGAAGAACTCCACCGCCCCGGGCTCACGATGCTTCTCGATGCTGAAGTCGACGTACAGTCGAACCAGAGTATTGACGACGTGAATCGCCTCTTCCTGGTCCGCGCTTCGGTACGAGACCTCGAGCACGTTCGAGTTCGGCTTCCTGGAAACCCCGATCTTCTGCTCGAGAGCCGTCGTTGTCGGGATGCGACGGTCGTCGTCTCCCTCTTCCTTGGCTTCAGCCGCGAGCTCGAAGTGCACCCGGCGGAGCAGGTCGGAGCTGCGCAGAAGCTGCATCTCCGAGTTGATGATCGTTTCGTTGGGAAGACGATCCACGGTTGCCACACGCCCCGTCGGAGATACCTCCGGGTAGGCCCTGGCGTTCTTGATCAGAACCTGCGCGACGGCCCGGTACTGCGGACTCTTCATGCACGTCCCGATGCTTACCGGCATCCAGATGAGCAGGAAAAGAACGGACACCATACGCCATCGCTTGAAAACCGCGGTGAGCGCCTGTCGGATCAAATATAGCGATCGCTGTTCCACGCGTTTCGCCCTCTCTCGTTACTGGCCGATCGTCTCGAATCGCGTCGTAGGCTCGCGAATCGGAATCAGCTCTCGGATGTACTGATTGACCCAGAGATCGGCGTTTGCCACAGCCGTCTTGGGCACGAACACAACGTCATGAGCAGTCAGGAACGTGTCCCCGCGAATATCGCCTGTCTCCAGGACCTTTCGCAGATTGAGAACGTTGGCCTCGTACTGGCCGTCGTCCCCGATGTTCACGACAAGAACGTTGTCCACCTTTGCGGTGTTGAGATAGCCGCCACGCTCGAAGATCGCGCGCAGGGCCGTCATCCCCGGCGTGAGCGGTACGTAACCAGGTCGCCGGACCTCGCCGCCGACATAGACTCGCCGCTCACTCTTGTCGGTTACGATCACCGACAACTCCGGATCGCGCAGCGTGAGCGACGCGCGCCGGTAGATGGCTTCCTCCAGATCGCTCGGCGTCAGGCCGGTCGCCTGGAACACGCCAAGCCCCGGCATCGTAACGCGGCCGTCCGGCCGGACCTGCGGCGTCGCGTTCAGTTCATCGTGGTAAACGAACTTGACGTTCAGGCGGTCTCCAGCCGAGACGCGATACGGCTGCGCCTTCTGCGCTGCCGGCGGGTAATACGGAATCTGGCCGTACGGAAGAGGCTCCTGCCTCCGCGGCCCGCAGCTCGAGGCCATGATCGCCGTCACGGCCAGTGCGAAGATAAATATTCGGTCGCGAGTCATCTTTAACGCTCTCGTCCTTCGAGTAGTAAATCCGCCGGTTGGTCCGAGCGACGAAGTTGACGCCCGTCAATCCGGTGATGCCCAGTTGGGTGAAGCAAATTCAGTGCCACTGCATCCACCCGCCCGAGGCGCGGAAACTACCGTTGTTACAGGGGTTTCCCAGAATCATCCGAGGCGATCGAAACCCGCATAAATGCCTCGAATGGGGCGGCTCGCCCCGGCTGAGTCTCCTAAGTTACTGATTCAAAACAGAAATTCCCAAACTTGCAGGAACGCACTACTTTTAGCCGTGCAATGTCGCTAGATACTTCGATCGAACGCCGTGCCTTTGGACAAGTTGCCTGATCAGGCAGTACCGCGCGGGCCGCGTTCACGGCTGTACGCTGCGAGTACAAGACTTGCCGCCCGGATCGCGTCGTCCCGCGAATCCAGAGCGCGGATCTCGAGGCGGAAAAGACGCTGTGACCCGCTCGGTCGCTCGGCGACGAGCTCCCCATCGATCGACATCCCTTCGAGCCATGCCTTGACCGCAAGCAGCTCCGCTTCTCCTGGAGCCGTTGCGACCAGCACACGGTAGGTTCCATCCTCTCGCCGCTCGCCGACCATCTGCTCGGGTCGCTCGAACGGCAGGTAGATAAGCGAACCGACCTCGAGCCGGCGCGGATTGGTCATACGCGGGTTGCTGTTCAGGATGCGCTCGAGCGTAACCGGGCCGGCCGATCCGTAGTGGGCCACCGCAATGTCCCAGACCGTGTCGCCAGGCAGAACCCTGACATATCGACCGATAACCGGTTCACCCGCAGCGGGCCCGAGCCCGCTCAACACGACGCCGTCGGCGCTGTATTCGGGCTGCGCGTCTGTAGCGCTGACAGCGGCCGGCTGCGCAGCCGCAGCGATCTGCTGAGGCTCTTCGGCCTCGAAAGCCGCGGAGTCTTCCTGGCCAGCAGGTGAAGAGGCCCCTGCGTCGTTCACATCAACTCCGGGGGCGTCCTCAACCGACTCGGCCGCCGTCGACATCGCCGAGGCGGGAGTCGATGAAGCGATTTTGCCCGGTCGATCGATTCCGTCGTCGAGCACTTGCTTCGCTGAATCTTCAAGCGAAACCCGCTTCGAGTAGTAAAGACGCGCAGCCGTCGAGCGGGCAACCACCTCTGCCATACGCACCGTGTTGTCGACGACGGAAGGATCGGCGACGCTCGGGCTCGATTCCGCCTCGACGGTCTCCGTTTTCTCCCGGTCGCTGACGGAAGCAGAAGGCTGAGTACCGGCAGCGATCGCCTGGGCTGTGCGAGTCGCAGCAAACGCCTTGCCCGGCGCCGGCGCGGCTGTCTCTCGTTCCTCGGCTCGCTGACCACCGACCGTAATGGCGCCGATGGAGGCGGGCAGCGGGGCGTCGGCCGCCGTGGCTGCGCCTCGCTGGACAGCAGCGCGATCGACGATCTCGTTGGGTGGCGAGACCGGCGCCGCTGTCTGTGCGGGGGCTGCGCCCGATTGATTCGCGTCGCGGACCATCGATACAGCCAGCGATCCGACCAGGGCCAGCGGCACCGCCGCTGCGGAATATCGCAGAGCCGGCTGTTCGAGCCACTGGCGTACCCGATCAAGCAATCGCGGCGCAGCGTCAGCACCGAAAAGATCGCGTACGGCCTCTGCGGTCACGCTCGCGCTGATGCGCTGCTTCCCTTCGGCAAACGCGATCATCATCGCGTTGTCGCAGATGACATTGATTACCCGCGGGATTCCCTGTGCCGCGTTCCAGATCTTGCGCAGAGCGGCGGGGGCGAAGAGGTCCCCGCTGCTCGCGCCTGCGCTTCGCAAGCGCGTGGAAACGTATGCACCGATTTCGTCGGCGCGCATCGGCTTCAGCGTCGCACGGACCGCGACGCGCTGACGCAGCTGACGCAGACCGGGACGGCGCAACTTGTCTTCGAGCTCGGGCTGGCCGGCGAGAAGGATCTGGAGAATTTTCTCCTTCGAGGTTTCGAGGTTCGACAGAAGCCGCAGCTCCTCGAGGACATTGTCCTCGATCGTCTGGGCTTCGTCGATCATCACGACGACATTACGTCCCTCGGTCAGCTGCTCCAGGAGGAACTCGTTGAGTCTGTCGAGGAGCGTCAGGCGTCGGCGGGCGTCGCCGGCGATCCCAAGTTCCATGCAGATGAACTCCAGCAGTTCGTCGAAGGTGACGCCGGGATTGAAGACGAACACCACGATCGTCTCGCCTTCGACCTCTTCGACGATCCGCTTCAGCAGAGTCGTCTTGCCGGTTCCGGCCTCACCAACCAGGGTGAGAAATCCCTTCCTCGCGCCGATCCCATGAACGATGGAGGCCATCGCCTCACGGGTCGATTCGTTGATGTAGTGGAACTTCGGATCCGGCGTGAGATTGAACGGATTCTCCGCCAGTCGGTAAAAATGTGCGTACATTTCGGCGCTACTCAGCCCTACCCTACGGTCGCGGCTGCTCCCGGAAATTATCACGCTTCAACGCGTGTAGTTTCATCTTGCGATGCAGGGTCGCTGCATCGATCATTGCGTGTTCTGCGGTGGTAGAGATTCCGCCACGGTTCCGCTTCAGAACGGCTGTCAGGTACTCGCACTCGGCGCGCCGGAGAAACTCCTTCAACGGCAGCTCGAAATCGCTGAAACGCGTCGGTCCGCTGGCATTGAGACCACCACCGGAGTTCGGCAGGTCCACCTCACGGAGAACCGGCCCATTGGTTTTCAGGATCGCACGCTCGATGACGTTGCCGAGTTCACGAACGTTGCCGGGCCAGTGATACCCCATCAGTTTCTGCAAGGCCTTGTTGGAGACGCGGTTGATGTTGCGGTCCAGGCCCATCGTGTTCTTTCGCATGATCTCGCTGACGAGCAGCGGGATATCTTCGATGCGGTCGCGCAGTGGCGGAATGTCGATCGGTACAACGTTGATGCGATAGAAGAAGTCTTCACGCATCTCCCCACGCTCGACCATCTGCTCAAGATCGCGGTTGGTCGCGGTGATGATACGCATGTTGACCTTGACGACGCGGTTACCGCCGAGCTTCTCGATCTCGCGTTGCTCGAGCGTTCGCAGAAGTTTCAGCTGCATGGGAAGTGAGATGCTTTCGACCTCGTCGAGGAACAGCGTCCCGCCGCTCGCAAGTTCGATTTTGCCGATTCGCTCGTGGTTCGCACCCGTGAATGCTCCACGCTCGTAACCGAAGAGCTCACTCTCGAGGAGCGTGTCCGGGAAAGCCGCGCAGTTGATCGCGACGAAACGGCCGTTGCGACGGCGGCCCTGGAAATGAATCGCGCGGGCAGCGAGCTCCTTGCCGGTTCCGGATTCACCCGAAATCAGCACGGTCGCGTCATTCTGCGCCAGCGCTTCGATCGTCGAGAAAATTTCATGCATGCCCGGATTCCGGCTCACCATGTTCGCAAAGGAGTAGCGCTCCGACAGCTGGTTCCGAAGATAGGTGATCTCGTCGATCAGCCGTCTCTTCTCCAGCACCTTTTCGGTGGCGAGCAGAATCTCCTCGCGCTCGAACGGCTTGGTGATGTAGTCGCTGGCGCCGTGACGGATGGCTTCGACGGCCCCTTTGATGGACGCGTAGCCGGTCACGATGATGACGTCGAGATCCGGCCAGCGCTCCCGGATCTCCTTGGTCAGACTGATCCCGTCCGAGCCGGGGATCTTCAGGTCCAGCACCGCCAGGCTGTATTCACACTCTTCGATCAGTTTCAGCGCATCATCCGCGCCTCCACAGCTATCGACTTCGTACTTTCGGTCGCGATAGAGGTCTTCCAGCTGACGCCGGATAAGCGGGTCATCGTCTACGATCAGTATTCTGTGGTCCATTGCTTGTCCCATTGGTTTGTCGTGTCCGTGTTTTCGCTCGCAGGTTTCCGTATCGGCCGATGTTCACGCCTCGCGCGGCGAGAGCGCGATCGGGCTCACATCGGATGAATTCGTCCGGCGTCTGCCGAAATTGTTCTTTGGCGCTTCGCTCATGAGACCTTCCAGCTCTCCTCAGCTCTCGCGGGACCGATCGCCGTCGTCACCGGCAACCGTCTGCGCCTCCCCCGAAAGACCCTGCTCGCCCTCGAATCCGCCGTCACCGGCTTCCCCCGACGCGCCGGCGCCGTGCTGATCAAAAAGCAGCTTGAGGTTCTGGATCTTGCGGAGCTCGTAATCGACGCGCAGCAGCTCCTCGACAACGGTCTTGATTTCTTCGGCGACGCGCTGGAGTTCGACGTCCGAGACACGGTCAAGCTGGCGTTTTGCCTCTTCGACCACTCCCAGGAGCTTCCCGATCCCTCCGATATCAGCGAAACGAGCGCTGATGCTCTCGTACGAGGCGAGAACCCGATCGAAGCTTTTTCGAACGTCGTCTGTCACCTTCCCGGTCTCCACGCGGCTCGCCGGTCATTCGGCGGGCCGCCGTTTCGCGATCGCCGCTGTCAGCGGGTCCGACAGTCGCCGCCCCCTTGGCTCCGGGGTCTGCCCTGCCCTGTCGCTGGATCATCGCTCAACCTTGCAAAACAGCAAAAATGCCGATTTGCACGATTTTGAGCGTCCGTGGCAGGCAAACCTGACCCGATCGCGGTGGTAGTCGTGCAACCCTGCATCAACGGTACCCCCCGATCTGGCATTCCTTCAACCACGATTTCGCAATTCTGCCCGATTCATGCGGCGGTGCGATTGTCCTGCCGTCCGCCGAGAACCTTGTCACGAGTCGCGACGGGGTCGAGACGGAGCGCCTCGCAGATGTTGTTGAACGAGAACGGTGAGTCCCAGTCGTCGAGCCGAAACCAGAACTCGGCCTGGCGGGCGAGGATTTCAGGGTTCTGCCGCGGACGCTTGAGCGTCATGCGGTAGCATGCGACCGCGTCTTCGAGGATGGCCAGCCGCAGCGCGAGTTCGGGCGTCCACTGAATCGGCTGCTCGTCCTGCGAGGGATCCGCTTCCGCCATCTTGAAGGCCGCGTCGTCGCCCTTCTCGCGAGCCGCATTCTCCTCACCTGCCTGAGCCAACATCTCGTCGTAATCCTGCATCGCCTGCTCCTTCGCCACCGGCTGTGGCTGGGAACGGGTTGAGCAAATGACACGCCATCTGCTCGTCGACGACGACAGTCGAGTTTTTTCAGGTAGTTAGGAGGTCGAAGTACACCGCTGGCGGTCCGATGACCGGCCAGCGGCGTACAAGACGAACATTCGTGTACGAGCGTCGCAGAGTTGACGACGCCCGTTTTCAGGCCGCGAGAAGCTGCCTGCCGATGACTTTGAGCTCGAGGATCGGCTTCACTCCCTCGAAGATAGGCAGCACCTGCGCATCCACGACGTACCGCGAGATCGGGTACTCCTCCGCATAACCCCAACCGCCGTGGAGAAGCTGACCTTCCTGCGTGACCTGCACAGCCACGTCGCAGGCGAGGAGTTTGGCCATTGCCGGCTCCAGCGAGCGGCTCTCGTCCTCGTCCATCACCAGCGCGGCCCTGTAGGTCAGCTGGCGCGCTGCCTGTGTCAGCGTCGCCATACGGCCGAGCTTGTACTGAGTGAGCTGAAAATCGATGATCGGCTGGCGGAACTGCTTGCGATCCACCGCGTACACCGCGGCCGCCTCCAGCGCAGCCTGCGCCAGCCCGCTGGCCCGGCCTCCGGTCTGCAGACGCCCCGCGTTGAATCCGTTCATCTGAAGGTAGAAGCCCTTCCCAAGCCCCTCATCGAGGCCGATGAGGTTCTCCGCAGGCACAAAGTAGTCCTCGAGAGAGAGCGTGTACGAGTGCATCCCCCGATAACCGGGGGTCGCGTCGGCCTTTCCGGTAAGCACTCCGCCACCCGGCTGCCGCATCTCGAACTCGTGCCCGTAGAATGCGTCCTTCTCAACGATGAACAGGGACAGCCCGCGAGCACCGGCTTTCGGGTCGGGGTCGGTTCGGCACAGCATCGCGATCACGTTGGCGCGACCTGCGAAGGTGCACCAGGCCTTGGCACCGTTGATTTTGTATCCGGCCTTTCCGCCGACCTCTGCCGCTTCGGCCTTGCAGGCAACAGATGCGACATCAGAGCCGATGTCCGGCTCGGTCACCGAGATCGCCACCATCAGCTCACCGGCCGCGACGCGTCCGAGCCACTGGGTTTTCTGCTCTTCTGTGCCGCCTTTGACCAGCGCCTTGGTCAGAATCTCCGGCCGCGTGATCAGGCTGCCTGCGGCGGCGAGTGAGACGCGGGAGAGTTCCTCGGTTGTCAGAATCATCGCCAGGTTGCCCATGCCGAGCCCGCCGTAGGCCTCAGGGACGGCCATGCCGAAGTAGCCCATGCCCGCCATCTTCTCGATGAGCGTGTCAGGGACCAGATCGTCGTTTCTATGGATGTGTTCGGCCAGTTCGGCGACTTCCTGATCGCCGAAGGCTCGCACCGAGTCACGTACCATGACGTCGTCATCCGAGGGCATCCATGAGTTGTTGACCCCTCGAGTCTCGGCGACTTTGCGACCGATCGCGCGAAGTCTCGCTTCCGATCCGAGATCCCGGATCAGACCGGTAATAGCGGAATCGCCGAGGGTGGCATCCGGTTCGTCTGCCGCCAGCCCGAAATCGGGAGCGAACGCGCGGACCTGACCATGAACCCGAGTCGCAACCTCCGCGGCGTAGGCCCCGGCCTGCGCCGCGTAGAGATCCGCGTCATCGGCGCCTGCCACCGCTGCCGCGCGGGCGTAATCGGCGAGCGCCCGGGTCGCGTCGACTTCCGTTGCGATGTAGGCGACGCGCTCGGTGTGCACCTGATGATCGTCAATCCCGCGTCCGCGGCCCGTCGATTCCGCGGCGGCCTCAACAGAGCGCTTCGAGATATCCCCGAGCGCGGCAACGATGCGGTCGACATCGTCCAGCTCGACCGGCTTCAGTGCTACATCCGACATGCGTTCGATCCTCTCCGTACGGCCCTTGAGCCGACTAGCCCCTCATGGAATGCGGTCTTTCAGGGGTTAAATGTGGCTTTCCCCGGAGTCAACTAGAGGTACCCCAGAGACTTCAGACGCTCACGGGCTCCCTCGTCGAGCTCCAGGCTCTCGGGGGCCCCTGCCAGTTCATCGAGTCGCCGCTGACGTTGGTCGAGTTCGAGGGTCAGATCGCCGACCAGCCCGCTCTCGAACCGGCTCCGGTCGACCCGCTCGCCCGGGTCTGACTCGAGGTCGTAAAGCTCGGCAATCACGGCCTCCATCGGCTGCTCCGCGGTCGGGGTGATGCGAGTCCGAATGAACTTGGTTCGGCCGTCAACCAGGGCGCGAACGTCGATCCCCATGGGACGCTCGAGAGACCAGACGAGGGTCTCGGCGTAAACCGGCTGAGGGGAAAATGTGGCCTTCACCTTGTCCCCACCGAGCAGTTCGACCAGCGATCGTCCCTGCAACTCCACCGGGGGGGAAGCGAGACCGAGCAGCTCGAGCACCGTCGGCATCAGATC